>CAXBDR010000079.1:0-18076 GCA_963974265.1 uncultured Rhodoferax sp. | reverse complement strand
GCAGATGGCCGCTGCCGCGGCCACGTTCAACGACTCCTGTCCCCCGGGTTGTCCGATCCGGCACCAGAGCCGGGCCTGACGCGCTACGGCCTCGCCCACGCCCTGGCCTTCATGGCCGAAGGCCCAGGCGCACGGCCAGGGCAACACGCTCGCGTGGACCGGCTCGCCCTGGTGCGAACTGGTCGCGAGGATCGGCAAATCGAGGCCGGCCAGATCCGCCGGCTCCAGCGCCTCGACCAGGTGCAGGCCGAAATGGGCACCCATGCCGGAGCGCAGCACCTTGGGCGACCACAACGCCGCGCTGCCCTTGATCGCCAGTACCTGGCCAAAACCCAGGGCGGCCGCACTGCGCAGGATCGAGCCGACATTGCCGGCGTCCTGGACCCGGTCGAGCACCACCGTGGCCTCGTGCGGCCGCACGGTTGCCGCGGCTGGCAGATCGATCACAAAGCCCATGCGGGCCGGTGATTCCAGCGCGCTGATCTCTTCGAACAGGTTGTCGGGCACGACGACCACACGAGCCGTGCCCAGGTCCCACGACGGTGCCGCGCCGCGCCAGGCCGACTCTGCAAAGACCGCCAGCGCTGGCACCACCCCCTGGTCATACGCGGCGCGGCACAGATGATCGCCCTCGATCCAGGCCTGGCCGAGCTTGCGGTAGGCCGTGTTGTCGCGCGACAGGCGGCGCACGGTCTTGACCACCGCGTTGTCGCGCGACACGACGTGACTGATGCGCGAACCTGCGGTATCCGTCACGCCAGCACCTGCGCCACCGGCGCAAACGTGCGCCGGTGCTCCGGACAGGCTCCCAGCCTGCGCAACGCGGCCAGGTGCTGCGCCGTGCCGTATCCCTTGTGATCGGCAAATCCGTAGTCCGGATACTGGGCGTGCAGTTGTGCACACCAGCTGTCGCGGTGCACCTTGGCAACGATGGATGCGGCCGAGATCGCAGGCACCCGCGCATCGCCTCCGACGATCGCCTCGGCGCGCACCCTGAGCACCGGGATGCGATTGCCGTCCACCAGTACCCGGGCCGGTGTCAGGCGCAGGCCCTCCACCGCCCTGCGCATGGCGAGCATCGTGGCCTGCAGGATGTTGAACTGGTCGATCTCCTGGACCGTGGCCGAGCCGACCGCACAACACAGCGCCCGCGCGCAGATCAGGTCGAACAGTCGCTCGCGCTGGGCGGCACTGAGCTTCTTGGAGTCGGCCAGGCCGTCGATGGGATTGCGCTCGTCCAGGATCACGGCTGCGGCCACGACCGGGCCGGCCAGGGGCCCACGGCCGGCTTCGTCGACACCGGCGACCAGGCCGGGCGCATCCCACGGCAACGCCACCTGTTCAGGACTGGAGGATTTTTTCGATCGCATCGGTTGCACACCGGGAAGTATCACATTGCAGCTGCCGATGCAACGCATCGAAACGAAGTTCGAGCGCGGCAACCCGCTCGGGAGCGTCCAGCCATTGGCCGACCGCGGCGGCCAGGGCCAGGGGCGTGGCCTGCTCCTGCAGCAATTCCGGCACGACGAAGTCCTGGCACAGGATATTGGGCAGGCCCACCCAGGGCTGCAGCCGTTTGCGGCGCATGATCTGCCACGACAACCAGTGCATGTTGTAGGCGATCACCATCGGCCGCTTGAACAGCGCCGCTTCCAGCGTCGCCGTGCCGCTGGCGATCAGCGTGACGTCGCAGGCCGCCAGCGCGGCGTGGGACTGTCCGGCAACCATGCGCAAGGAGTCGGACATGCCGCAGTTGCGGGCGATCTGCTCGACCACGGGCATCAGCGAAGGCACGGTCGGCACCACGCATTGCAGCCGCGGGCGCTCACGTCGCAGCAGCGCGGCCGCGCGAAAGAAGCGCTCGGCCAGGTAGCCGATCTCCGACCGTCGGCTGCCGGGCAGGATGGCCAGCACGGGTGCGTCGGGCTGCAATCCCAGCGCAACACGCGCCGCGGCTCGATCGGCGCGCAGGGGAATCACATCGGCCAGCGGATGCCCGACGTAGGTCGCGGCAATGCCATGGGTGTGCAGCAACGCCGGTTCGAACGGGAACAGGCACAACACATGGTCGGTGCTCTCCCGGATCGCATCGATCCGGTTGGCACGCCAGGCCCACACCGACGGGCAGACGAAATGCACGCTGCGGATGCCACGGCGGCGCAGGTCGCGTTCCAGCGCCAGGTTGAAATCGGGGGCGTCGACGCCGACGAAAAGATCGGGTGGTTCGCGCAGCAGGCGTTCGCGCAACTGGTCGCGGATCGCGACGATTCGCCGGTAGTGGCGCAACACCTCGACATACCCGCGAACGGCCAGCGCCTCGCTCGGCCACCAGGCGTCGAAGCCGTGCGCCGCCATGCGCGCGCCGCCGATGCCGCCACAAGCGAGCTGGGGCCACCGCTGTCGCATGCCCCCGAGCAGCAGGCCAGCCAGCAGGTCGCCCGAGGTTTCCCCCGCGACCATCGCTACCCGCGGGGCCGCCTCGGTGCGCGGGGGCGTCACCACCGCCGTGGGCATCGGCTGCTACCGGACGATGCCGCGACGCGGCGTGACGCCGGCCAGGAAGGTGCCCATCAAGGCCACGTCCGGCTGTGCGGCCGGATGCGTCGCGGCCAGGCCGTCGATGGCCCTGCGCGCCTGCTCCAGCGTGAGATCGTCCCGGTACAACAGCTTGTGCATCGCCTTGACGGCAGCCAGGCGTTCGGCCGAGAAGCCGCGCCGACGCAAACCCTCGTAGTTCATCGAACGGGCGGCCGCAGGCTGGCCCTGGCACATCACGAACGGCGGCAGGTCGGCGAACAACAGGGAACACATGGCTGTCATGCTGTGCGCGCCGATGCGCACGAACTGGTGCACGACGGTGAAGCCGCCCAGGATGGTCCAGTCGCCCACGTGCACGTGGCCTGCGAGCTGCGAGTTGTTGGCGAAGATGGTGTTGTTGCCCACCTGGCAATCGTGGGCCAGATGCACGTAGGCCATGATCCAGTTGTCGTCGCCGACACGGGTCACGCCGACGTCGCCGGGCGAGCCGATGTTGAAGGTGCAGAACTCGCGAATCGTGTTGCGGTCGCCGATATGCAGTTCGCAGGGCTCGCCGGCGTATTTCTTGTCCTGCGGAATCGCGCCCAGCGAGTTGAACTGGAAGATGCGGTTGTCGCGCCCGATCGTGGTGTGGCCTTCGATGACGCAATGTGCCCCCACTGTCGTGCCGGCCCCGATGCGGACATGGGGGCCGATGACGGCATAGGGGCCGACGACGACGGATGCGTCGATCTCGGCGCCCGGATCGACAACGGCGGTGGGATGGATGTTCTGCACGCGAGTCAGGCGCGACACCGCCTAGGCGATGGATCGCATCGTGCAGATCAGGTCGGCCTCGACCGCCAGTTCCTCACCGACCATCGCGCGCGACTTGAACTTGAAGATGCCGGCCTTCATGCGATCGAGCTGTGCGTGCAGCATCAGCTGGTCCCCCGGCTCGACCGGACGCTTGAACCGTGCACCGTCGATGCCGGCGAAGTAATAGACCGTCTTGTCGTCGGGCGTGACACCCAGCGTGTCGAACGCCAGCAACGCGGCTGCCTGTGCCAGCGCCTCGAGCATCAGCACGCCCGGCATGACCGGACGATGCGGAAAGTGACCGGTGAAGAAAGGCTCGTTCATCGAGACGTTCTTCAACGCCACGATGCTCTTGCCCTTCTCGAGTTCGACCACCCGATCGACCAGCAGGAACGGATATCGGTGCGGTAGCTTCTTGAGGATCTGGTGAATGTCCATCATGGCGTCGAGTTGTCCTGGAGGCGTTTTTCGAGCGCGCGCACGCGCTCGCGCAAATGGTGCAGCCGCTTGAGCGCGGCCGCGTTCTTTTCCCACTGCGCATTGTCGTCGATCGGAAACAGCCCGGTGTAGTGACCGGCCTTGTGGATCGAGCGTGTCACCACCGACGCCGCGGAGATGTTCACATGGTCGGCCACCGCCAGATGCCCCAGCACCACGGCGGCGCCGCCGATGGTGCAATGCGCACCGATCGTCGCCGAGCCGGCGACGCCGACGCAGGCAGCCATCGCGGTATGGCGTCCGACACGCACGTTGTGGCCGATCTGGATCAGGTTGTCGAGTTTCACGCCGTCTTCGATGACGGTATCGGACAAGGCTCCCCGGTCGATGCAGGTGTTGGCGCCGATCTCGACGTCGTCGCCGATCCGGACCGCGCCCAGCTGCTCGATCTTCTCCCAGGCGCCCGCGTCCGGCGCAAAACCGAAACCATCGGCACCGATGACCACGCCACTGTGCAGCAGGCAACGCGCACCGATGTGGCAATCCTCGCCGACGGTCACCCGCGCCTTGAGCACGGTGCCGGCCCCGATATGCGCGCCTCGCTCGACCACGCACAAAGGTCCGATCGATGCCGTGCCATCGATCGTCGCCTGCGGATCGATGACCGCGCTGGGATGGATGGCCGGCCGGCCGATCGGCCGGATGTAGCGACGCCACATCTGCGTGACCCGGGCGAAATAGAGATAGGGCTGCTCGGTCACGATGCAGGCACCACGTGCGCGGGCCTGCGCCTCGAGCGCGGGTTCCACGATCACGCACATCGCCCGCGATTGCGCCAGTTGCTGCCGATAGCGGGGATTGCTGACGAAACTCAGCTCGCCGGGCTCCGCCGTGTCCAGCGCAGCGAGGCCGGTCAGGACGGCCGAGCGGTCGCCGTGCAATACGCCCCCCAGAGCATCGACAACGTTTCCGAGGGTCAGCGCCACACGAATACCGCCTCGCCCTGCTATTTCACTCCGGCGTTGAGCGCCTTGATCACCTTGTCGGTGATGTCGTGTTTGGGATTGATGTAGACCGCGTCCTGCAGGATCAGGTCGTATTTCTCGGTTTCCGCGACCTGCCGGACGACCTTGTTGGCGCGCTCGAGCACCATTTGCAGCTCTTCGTTCTTGCGTGCGTTGAGATCCTCCTGGAACTCCCGACGCTTGCGCTGGAACTCGCGGTCCTGGTCCACCAGCTGGCGTTGGCGGGTGTTGCGCTGCGATTCCGACAGGGTTGGCGCATCACGCTCGAGCTTGTCGGCCAGGGATTTGATGCTGGCACCCAGGTCGACGAGTTCCTTCTCGCGCTTGGAGAACTCCTGCTCCAGCTTGGACTGTGCCGCCTTGGCCGTCGCAGCCTCCTTGAAGATGCGATCAGTATTGACAAAGCCAACCCGGAACTCCTGCGCGTATGCGCCCACCGTCAAGGCCGCCATCAGGATGGCGGCCAACAAGCGACTGGTCAATGTGTTCATTAGAAAGATGTTCCGATTTGAAATTGCACGCGCTGGATTTTATCGCCAGTGAACTCCCGGATCGGGTACGCGAGGGCCAGGCGCAAGGGGCCGACCGGCGAGATCCAGCTGATACCCACGCCCACGGAGGCACGCAATTCGTTCAGGCGCATCGGCTGCGACTCGCCGAAGACGTTGCCGACGTCCAGGAAGCTGAACATGCGCAAGGTACGGTCGTTGCCTGCCCCCGGGAAGGGTGTGATGATCTCGAAGTTCAGGTTGACCTTCTTGTTGCCGCCCAGGCTGCCGCCATTGGTGACCTCGACCTCGCCCAGACTGCCTTGCTCGAAGCCCCGCACCGAGCCCAGTCCGCCACCATAGAAGTTCTTGAACAGCGGGAACGGCCGGCCCGACAAACCCTTGCCGTAGGCAAAGTCGGCATTGAACGCAAACGTGTATTGCTTGCTCAGCGGCCAGTATTGCTGGAACTGGTAACTCGCGCTGAGATAACGCGTATCGCCGCCCACGCCCCATTCGCCGTTGATCCGCTGGTAACGGCCCGAATTGGGCACGAGCGCGCTGTCGCGGGTATCGCGCGCCCAGCCGATGGTCAGTGGCACGCCGTTGCTGGTGTAGCCGAACTGGTTGGCATAGGTCGTGTACGCGGCGGGCAGCGACGTGCCGGGCACGATCTTCGTCTGTTCGACACCGGCACCGAAATACACCGTGTCGGTCTCGGTGAACGGCACGCCGAACCGCAGGCTGGCGCCAGTGGTCTTCAGGCTGTAGCTGTCGGAGTCGGTGTACGGCCGGGTCGTGCGATGGTAGAGGTCGATCGAGCGCGAGACGCCGTCCACCGTGAAATACGGATCGGTGGTGCTGAGCACCACGGTGCGGTAGGTGTCGCTGGTGTCGATCTGGATGCCCAGCGAGTTGCCGGATCCGAACGCGTTCTCCTGCGAGATGCCGGCCGTCAGGCCCAGGCCGTCGCCGCTGGAGTACCCGGCGCCGAGCGACAGGTTGCCGGTGGCGCGCTCCACGACGGTGATGGTCAGGTCGACCTGATCGGGCGCACCGGGCACCTCCTGCGTCTCGATGCCCACTTCGGTGAAGAAGCCGAGGCGGTCCACGCGATCGCGGGACCGGCGGATCTTGTCGGCGTCGTACCAGGCCGACTCGAACTGGCGGAATTCGCGCCGCACGACTTCATCGCGGGTGCGGTTGTTGCCCGCCACGTTGATGCGTCGCACATAGGCCCGGCGCGACGGCTCGGCCTGGATCACCAGTGCGACCCGGTTGTTCGTGCGATCGACCTCCGGCCGCGCCTCCACCCGCGCGAACGCATAACCGAAGTTGCCGAAATAATCGGTGAAAGCCCTGGTTGTCTGCACGACGTCGTCGGCGTTGTAGGCCTGGCCAGGGCGGATCGCCACCAGGCTCTTGAATTCGTCGTCCTTGCCCAGGTAGTTGCCCTCGAGCCGAACACCGGAGACCACATAACGGTCGCCTTCGGTGACATTGATGACGATGTCGATTTCCTGCTTGTCGGGCGAGATCACGACCTGGGTCGAATCGATGCGGAATTCCAGGTAGCCGCGGGTCAGGTAATACGAACGCAGCGTCTCGATGTCGGCGTTGAGCTTGGCGCGGGAATACTGGTCGGATTTGGTGTACCAGCTGAGCCAGCCTCCGGTGTTGAGGTCGAACAGGTCGCGCAGCGTCGAGTCGCCGAAGGCCTGGTTGCCGACGATGCGGATTTCCTTGATCTTGGCGCGTTCGCCTTCGGTGATCGAGAACGACAGGTTGACACGGTTGCGTTCGATCGGCGTGACCGTGGTCACCACCTCGGACGCATACAGGCTGCGGTTGATGTATTGCCGCTTGATCTCCTGTTCGGCCCGATCGAGCAAGGCCTTGTCGAACGGCCGGCCGTCGGTCAGGCCGATGTCGCGCATCATCCGGCGCAACGTGTCCTTGTCGAACTCCTTGTTGCCGCCGAACTCGACATCCGCCACCGTCGGGCGCTCTTCGACGATCACCACCAGCACGTCGCCACTGGCCTCGATGCGCACGTCCTTGAACAGCCCCAGCGCGAAGATCGACTGGATCGCAGCCGCGCCTTTCTGGTCGTCGTAGGTGTCGCCGACCCGCACCGGAAGTGACGCGAAGATGGTGCCCGCCTCGACGCGCTGCAGGCCTTCGATACGGATGTCACGCACGGGGAACGGGTCCACCGCCCAGGCGGAACCGGCGAACACACCAGCAGCGACGGCAATGGCAGTGGCCTGCCTACGAATACGATTGAGTTGCATGTTGTTGGTCTGTGTCAGCCAGGGGCGCAGGCACGCGGCGAGATGAAAACTACCCGAGGATTCGGGCCAGATCGTTGTACAAGGCGATGCCCATCATCAGCAACAGAACGGCGACACCGCCGCGTTGCAGGCGTTCAAGCCAGGCATCCGAAACGCCATGTCCCGTGACGGCCTCCCAAAGATAATACATCAGGTGCCCTCCATCGAGGACCGGCAATGGCAACAAATTGAGCACGCCGAGGCTGACACTGATCAAGGCCAGGAACAGCAGGTATTGCGTCAATCCCAGGCTGGCGGACTTGCCGGCGTAGTCGGCTATCGTCAGCGGGCCATTGAGGTTCTTCAGCGAGGCCTCGCCGGTGATCATGCGTCCGATCATGCTCAGAGTCAGCGTCGACACCTCCCAGGTACGCTCGAACGCCTGCACCAGGCCGTCGATCGGCCCGTACCGGACCATGACCAGCTCCGGCGCACCACCCACGTAGGCGCCGATCCGGCCGATCGTGCGCTCTCCTTCCGAGACCCGCAACGGCGTCACCGACAGCGTCAACGGGCTTGCGTCGCGCTCGATCTGCCAGGTCTGCGTGACCGCGGCGCCGTCGCTGCCCGCCGCGCGGATCAGGTCGCGCAACTGCTGGCCGTCGACCACCGCCGTGCTGTCGATCTTGAGCACCCGGTCTCCCTTGCGCAGGCCGGCCGCCTGCGCGGCCCCGTCGGGCAGGATCTCGCCCAGTACCGGCTGCGTCATCGGGCCGACGATGCCGATGCGTCTGAACAAGGCCGCGTCCACGTCGCTGGCACGCTCCCGCGCAAAGCCCAGCGTGACGTCCCGGGTTACCGCGCCGGAGCCGATGCCCAGCACCAGCCGCACGTCCTGCCCATGCAACGCCCCTTGCGCCAGTTGCCAGCGCAGGTCGTCGAACGAAGCCACGTCAACCGGATCCTGCGATCCGACGGCGATGCGCAACACGCGCTCGCCGCCCGTGATGCCGGCCTGCGCGGCGATGGAGCCCGGGACCGGACTGGCCAGCACGGCGCTGGCCTGCTGCACGCCGCTCCAGTTGACCAGGGTATACAAGACCACGGCCAGCAGCAGGTTGATCAGGGGACCGGCCGCCACGATGGCCGCGCGTGCGGCCAAGGGCTGGTTGTTGAATGCCAGGTGGCGCAACTCCGGCGCCACCGGCGCCTCGCGCTCGTCGAGCATGCGCACGTAGCCGCCCAGCGGGAACGCGGCGACCACGAACTCGGTGGGCGAACCCTGGGGTTGCCAGCGCCACAAGGTCTTGCCGAAACCGACCGAGAAGCGCAACACCCGCACGCCGCAGGCGACCGCGACCCGGTAATGGCCATATTCATGGACGGCGATCAACAACGCCAGCGCCACGACAAAAGCAACAATCGTCAACATGCTGTTCTCCACCCCGCCATTCAGCCGGCCAAGGTCCCGACCATCCGGCCCGCGCAATCGCGCGCGGCCGCATCGACGGCCAGCAAGGCCTCCAGCGAGTCTGAGGCCTGTGCGTCGATCGTGCCCAGCGTGTGGTCATTGACGGCATGGATCTGGTCGAAGCGGATGCGGCCGTCGAGAAACGCGGCCACCGCCACTTCGTTCGCCGCGTTGAGCGCCGCCGGCGCACCCGCACCGGCGGCAAGCACCTGCCAGGCGAGCTTCAGGCCGGGGAAACGCGCCTGGTGCGCGGCGCTGTCGACCGCCTCGAAGCTCATTGCCGCCAGCGCATGGAAATCGAGCGCCTGCGCACCGGACTCCATCCGATCGGGCCAGCACAGGCCATAGGCGATCGGCACCCGCATGTCCGGTGTGCCCAATTGGGCAACGATGGAGTTGTCGCGGAACTGCACCATGGAATGAATGATGCTCTGCGGATGGATCACGATCTGGATCCGATCGGGCTCCATGTCGAACAGGTAGCGCGCCTCGATGACCTCGAGCACCTTGTTCATCATGGTGGCCGAGTCCACCGAGATCTTGCGTCCCATGACCCAGTTTGGATGGGCGCAGGCCTGCTCGGGCGTCACGTCGCGCAAGGTCGCGGGGTCCCGTTCGCGAAACGGGCCGCCGGAAGCGGTCAGGATCAGCTTGTCGACCTGCCCGGCCCAGCACGCGGGGTCCGCAGGCAGCGATTGGAATATCGCCGAATGTTCGCTGTCGATGGGCAACAGCCGCGCACCGCCCTTGCGCACGGCCTGCATGAAGACCGCGCCGCCGACCACCAGGGCCTCCTTGTTGGCCAGCAGCAGGCGTTTGCCGGCAAGGGCTGCACGCATGCAGGCCTCGAGGCCGGCGGCACCCACGATGGCCGCCATGACGATCTGCACCCGCTCGTCGGCAGCCACATCGGCAATGGCCTGTGCGCCCGCCAGCACCTGGGTCGGCAAGCCCTGTTCGCGGCAGCATCGCGCCAGTTCCGCGGCGCGGCCGGCGTCGGCCATCACCGCAAAATGCGGCCGGAAGCTCACGCATTGCGCCAGCATCACGTCGACCCGTGTCGATGCGGTGAGTGCAAACACCTCGAATCGATCCGGATGGCGCGCCAGTACGTCCAGCGTATTGGCTCCGACCGATCCGGTGGAGCCGAGAATGGCAACGGTTTGGCGCATCGTGATCCAGGCCTCGTGTGTCAGGCCGCGTGCAGCAACATGGCCATCGGCAGCGTGGGCAACAATGCGTCGATGCGGTCGAGCACGCCGCCATGGCCCGGCAACAGGCGGCTGCTGTCCTTGACCTGCGCCGCACGCTTGAGCAAGGATTCGATCAGGTCACCCACCACGCTCATGGCCGCCATGGCCATGATCGCCACAAGCATGTACCAGCGGCCACCGGACAACACCTGGCCATACAGGCTCGGCGTATCCGCGCCCAACCAACCGTCCAGCCAGGACCAGGCCAGGGCCAGCACCAGCACGCCGGCCATGCCGCCCCAGACCCCTTCCCAGGTCTTGCCGGGGCTGATGCTCGGCGCCAGCTTGCCCCTGGCCACGCGGCCACCGAAGGCGCGGCCGGCGAAATAGGCGCAGATGTCGGCGGCCCAGACCAGTGCCAGCGCGGACAACAGGAAATTGATGCCGACATGACGCGCCTGTGCCACGGCCAGCCATGCCGCCACCAGCACGACCAGGCCGATGGCCAGCTTCACGCCGGGCGGCAGCCGCAGCCACAAGCCGGTGCCGCCGCGCAGCAGGAGGGCACCGCCCACCACCCAGGCCAACGCCACAGCGGCCCACCACGAGGTCAAGGACGACTGCAGCAGGCCGGCCCACCAGGCGAGGGCGCAGGTAAGTACGGTGAGCGCGGCACTGCCCAGGGCCAGGCCCGGACCATACCCGGCCAGCCGCGCCCATTCCCAGGCGCCGGCGGCAATGAACACCATGGCGACGGCCGAAAATGGAACGGCGGATGGATAGAACAATGCCGGCAGCAGGACCAGCAAGAGCACCAGGGCGGTGACGACGCGCTGCCAGAGCATGGGAATCGCGCTCAGGCAGCCTGCGGGCGGCGTTGTTCGCCACCGGCAACCTGCGCGGAGGTCTTGCCGAAACGGCGCTCCCGACCCGCGAACGCGGCAATCGCTTGATCGAGGCTCGCTTCGTCGAAATCGGGCCAGAGGGTATCGGTGAAATACAGTTCGGAATAGGCAGACTGCCACAACATGAAGTTGCTGATCCGTTGCTCGCCGCCAGTACGGATGACCAGGTCGGGGTCGGGCACATGGCCCATGGCCATTGCCTGCGTCAGGTTGTCTTCGTTGATCTCGATGCCCTCGGCCACGAGCCGACGGGCCGCCTGTGCTATGTCCCAGCGCCCGCCGTAGTTGAAGCAGACATTCAGGATCAGGCCGGTGTTGTGCGCCGTTGCCCGCTCGCCCTGCTCAAGGCCACCGCGCACCGACGGCGACAGGCCCTCGCGTGCACCGACAAAATGCAGCTGCACGCCGTCCTTGACCAGTTGCGGTACCTCGCGCGCCAGCGCCATGGCCAGCAGGTCCATCAGCCCGGAGACTTCATCCTGCGGCCGATTCCAGTTCTCCGACGAAAACGCGAAAACCGTCAACACCTTGATGCCACGCGCGGCGCAGGCACGAACGCACCGACGCAGGGAGTCGACACCGACCTTGTGACCGGCCACCCGTGGAAGCAGCCGCCGCGTCGCCCAGCGGCCATTGCCGTCCATGACGATGGCGACGTGACGAGGAATCGGTCCTGCGTTAGGCATGCGCGACGATCACGACCGGCACTTGGCGGTCAAACCGCCATGATGTCCTGTTCCTTGGCCGCTACCAACTGGTCGATGGCCGCGACATGGCGGTCGGTGACCTTCTGGATCTCGGCCTCGCTGCGCTTGAGGTCGTCTTCGGTGGCCAGCTTTTCCTTGACCAGCTTCTTGACGGCTTCGTTCGCGTCGCGGCGCAGGTTGCGCACCGCGATCTTTGCGGTTTCGCCTTCGCCGCGCACGACCTTGGTCAACTCCTTGCGGCGCTCCTCCGTCATGGCCGGCATTGGGACCCTGATCAGGTCGCCCATCGACGCCGGGTTCAATCCCAGGTCGCTTTCGCGGATGGCCTTCTCGATCTTCGCGCCCATGCCCTTCTCCCAGGGCTGGATACTGATCGTGCGCGCGTCGAGCAGGGCGACGTTCGCCACCTGGCTGATCGGCACGAGCGAGCCGTAGTACTCCACATGCACCGAATCGAGCAAGGCCGGATTCGCACGCCCGGTGCGGATCTTGGTCAGGTTGGCCTTGAAGACCTCGATCGACTGGTCCATCCGGCTCTCGGCCGTCTGTTTGATTTCTGCAAGCTCCATCTTCAACTCCTGCAAGCGCCGGACCCGCCGGGCCCGGCCATTCGTGCCAGCCCCGGATTGTCAGGCATAGACCAAGGTACCTTCATCTTCGCCCAGGATCACGCGCCGCAGCGCACCATGCTTGACGATCGAGAACACCTTGATCGGCAACTTCTGGTCCCGGCACAATGCAAACGCGGTCGCGTCCATGATGCCCAGGTTCTTTGCCATGGCCTCGTCGAACGAAATGCGGTTGTAGCGCGTCGCCGTGGGATCTTTCTTCGGGTCCGCAGTGTAGACGCCATCGACCTTGGTGGCCTTGAGCACCACCTGGGCACCGATCTCGGCGCCGCGCAATGCGGCAGCGGTGTCGGTCGTGAAGAACGGATTGCCGGTGCCGGCCGCGAAGATCACGACCTTGCCTTCCTCGAGGTATTGCAGCGCCTTCGGGCGCACATACGGCTCCACGACCTGCTCGATCGAGATCGCCGACATTACGCGGGACGTCAGGCCAGCCTTGTTCATGGTGTCGCCGAGCGCCAGCGAGTTCATCACCGTAGCCAGCATGCCCATGTAGTCGGCCGTGGCGCGGTCCATGCCGACCGATCCGCCTGCCACACCCCGGAAGATGTTGCCACCACCAATCACCACGGCGACCTCCACACCCATGCGGGTGACCTCGCCGATCTCGTCCACCATGCGCACGATGGTGTCGCGATTGATGCCGAACGGGTCATCCCCCATCAAGGCCTCACCCGACAACTTGAGAAGGACACGTTTGTGGGCGGGTGTGGCTTGGGACATGGAACTCTCCTGGTCGTCGGTCAGTAAACGTCCCGGCCCACAGGGCCGGGATGGAAGGGCAACGCTGCAGTCAAGCGCCCTGCTTGGCCGAAGCAACCTGCGCCGCGACCTCGGCGGCGAAGTCGTCCACCTTCTTCTCGATGCCCTCGCCCACTACGTACAAGGTGAATGCCTTCACCGTCGTATTGGCAGCCTTGAGCATGGCCGCAACGGTCTGCTTGTCGTTCTTGACGAAGGACTGATCGAACAGGGATACCTCCTTGAGGTATTTCTGAACGCCGCCTTCGATGCGTTTTGCCACGATTTCCGCCGACTGTACCGGCTTGCCGTTGGCCACGGCCGCTGCGGCATCCTCGGCAGCCTTGGCCGCCGCAACCGAACGCTCGCGCTCCACCATTTCCGCCGGCACATCGGCACTGGACAGCGCCACGGGCTTCATCGCCGCCACGTGCATGGCGACATCCTTGGCGGCCGTCTCGTCGCCGTCGAACTCGACGACCACGCCGATACGCGTGCCATGCAGGTAGGTGGCCAGCTTGCTGCCCGAAGCAAAGCGCTTGAACCGGCGAAAGCTCATGTTCTCGCCGATCTTGCCGATCAGGCCCTTGCGCACCTCCTCGAGCGTGGGGCCGAACCCGTCCTGCTCGTAGGCCAGGGCGCCCAGCGCCTCGACATCGGCCGGATCGTGCCTGGCCACCAGCGCGGCCGCCGCATCGGCCATGGCCAGGAAGCTGTCGTTCTTGGTGACGAAGTCGGTTTCGCAGTTGATCTCGATCATCGCGCCGGCATCGCCTTCGCGTGCGATCGCGACCACGCCTTCGGCGGTGATGCGTCCGGCGGCCTTGCCGGCCTTGGTACCCAGCTTGACGCGCAGGAGTTCTTCGGCCTTGACCATGTCTCCTTCGGCTTCGGTGAGCGCGCGCTTGCACTCCATCATCGGTGCATCGGTTTTTCCGCGCAATTCAGCGACCATGCTTGCGGTAATTGCTGCCATCATTCTTCTCCGTACTTGTTACGACACTTGTTTCACGCGAGACTAAAAAAAAGGGGCCTCGGCCCCTTTGATTGGGCCGAAATCGATCAGGCCTCGGTCTCGTTCACTTCGACGAACTCATCGTCGCCTTCGCCGGCCACGGCCTTGACGACATCGTCATCGGCGTTTGCACGGCCTTCGAGCACGGCGTCGGCGATGCCGCGGGCATACAGAATCACGGCCTTGGCCGAGTCATCGTTGCCGGGGATCACATAGTCGATGCCTTCGGGCGAGTGGTTGGAGTCCACGACACCGATCAGGGGAATGCCGAGCTTCTTGGCTTCGGCCACGGCAATCTTGTGGAATCCGACGTCGATCACGAAGATCGCGTCCGGCAAGGCACCCATGTCCTGGATGCCACCGATGTCCTTCTCGAGCTTGGCGATTTCGCGGGCGAACATCAGCTGCTCTTTCTTGCTCATGCTGTCCAGGCCGGCCTCCTGCTGCACCTTCATCTCCTTCAGGCGCTTGATCGAGGTCTTGACGGTCTTGAAGTTGGTCAGCATGCCGCCGAGCCATCGCTGGTCGACATACGGCACACCAGCGCGCTGCGCCTCGGCGGCCACGGTTTCACGCGCCTGGCGCTTGGTGCCGACCATCAGCACGGTACCGCGACGGGCGGTCAGCTGGCGCACGAACTTGGCCGCCTCCTGGAACATCGGCAGCGACTTTTCCAGGTTGATGATGTGGATCTTGTTGCGATGGCCAAAAATGAAAGGGGCCATCTTGGGGTTCCAGAAGCGGGTCTGGTGTCCGAAATGGACGCCGGCTTCCAGCATTTCACGCATGGTGACTGACATGGGATTCTCCAAAGGTTGGGTCTAAAATCCGGTCCTCGATTCAATGTGGCCAGCGGTTGCGCTTTCATCAAGGCACAACCGATTCACCTGCATTGAACACCTGGGTGGGTCCGGATTCGCGATTTGTCCTGCGCAAAGACGCCAAAATGGCGGCCCCGGCAAAACCCAGGGACTATAACACAGGCCACCCGTCCAACCGATGCAACACCCCCCCCATTCCGACCTGTCCCAGACCCGCGAACGTATCCGCCATGGCCGGTCAAACGCCGCCGACATCATGCAGTCGTGCCTCGACGTCGCCCGCTCGGACGCATGCGACAAGGTGTTCCTGCACACGATGTTCGAGCAGGCCACGTCCGCGGCCTCAGACCCGTCGCGGCATCGCAGGCCGCTGGCGGGCCTGGCGGTGTCGGTGAAGGACTTGTTCGATATCGAGGGCCAGGTCACCGGGGCCGGATCGCGTACCCGCGCCGCAGATGCTCCCGCCGCGCGCGACTGCAGCGCCGTTTTGCGGCTGCGGGCTGCCGGAGGCACCATCATCGGCCGCACCAACATGACCGAGTTCGCATTTTCCGGTGTCGGCGTCAACCCGCATTTCGGCACGCCGGCCAATGCGGCAAGTCGCGACGTGGCGCGGATTCCCGGCGGATCGTCGTCCGGTGCGGCCGTATCGGTGGCCACGGGTGCAGCCTTCGTGGGCCTGGGCTCGGACACTGCGGGCTCGATCCGCATACCGGCTGCGCTCAATGGCGTCGTCGGCTTCAAGAACACCGCCCGCCTGGTGCCGACCGACGGAGCCGTGCCGCTGTCGACCACGCTCGATACCGTGTGCGCGATGACCCGGTCAGTGGCCGACGCCATCGTGGTCCATGAAATCCTCGCGGCGCGCAGCGTGACCCGCAGCCTCGCGCCGCTGGCGGGCTACCGGCTGGCCATGGTGCGCACGCTGATGCTCGACGACGTCGACGTCACGGTGGCGGCGGCCTACCAGCGAGCACTGGGGCAATTGCGCGCGGCCGGTGCGCAGGTCACCGAGATCGACCTGCCCGAACTGCGCGAACTCGCCGGCCTGATGGCGCAAGGCGGGTTCTCGGGGGCCGAGAGTTATGCCCTGCATCGCGCCGCCCTGGCGACGGTCGCCGACCAGATGGATCCGCGCGTGGTTGCCCGCGTGCAACGCGGAGCCGCGATGAGCGCGGCCGACTACATCGACCTGGTGCACGCCCGCCGCGACTGGATCGCCCGCATGGAACAGCGGCTGCAAGGTTTCGACGCCGTCGTGTCCCCGACCGTGCCGCTGGTGGCGCCGCCCCTGGCCGCGGTGGCGCCCGGCGCGCAACGCGACGAGGAATTCTTCAGGGTCAACGGCCTGCTGCTGCGCAATACCAATGTCGTCAACATGTTCGATGGCTGCGCACTGAGCCTGCCCTGTCACACCGGCGACGAGTTGCCGGTCGGCCTGATGGTCTGGCATGGCGCGCTGCGCGACGATACGGTGCTCAACATCGGCCTGCAGATCGAGCAGATGCTTCGCGCCGGATAATCCCGGCCCAGGGATACCGCCCGGTCAATCACCGGGCCGGTCGGCCGCACAAAAGGGATTCATGAAAATTGCAGTCATTGGCGCCGGCATCATCGGCGTCACCACCGCGTACGAACTGGGCCAGGACGGCCATGAGGTCACGGTCTTCGAACGCCGTGGGGCTGCGGCCGAAGAGACCAGCTTTGCCAATGCCGGCATCATCGCGCCCGGTTATGTCACGCCGTGGGCCGCACCTGGCATGCCGCGCAAGGTGATCGGCCAGATGCTGCAACGCCATGCCGGCATCCGCGTACGCCTGCCATTGGCCAGGGACGAGCTCGCGTGGATGTGGCGCTGGTACCGGGCCTGCAACCTGGAGCAGTACCTGACCAGCCGCACCCACATGCGCCGCCTGGCGTTCTACAGCCGCGCGCGGCTGCACACGATCCGCCATGCGTTGCGCCTCGAATACGACCGCAGTGACGGCTACATGGTGCTGCTGCGCACCGAACGCGATCGCGACATGGTGCAGCCGAGCCTGCAGGTGCTGCGCGAGGCAGGCGTCGCGTTCCGCCAGCTCGAGCCGGAGCAGGCCCGCATGGTCGAGCCGGCGCTCAATGCCGACACGCCGTTTCAGGCGGCGATCCAGCTGCCCGACGACGAGGTGGGCAACTGCCGCCAGTTTGCGCTGTTGCTCAAGAACGAGGCCCAGCGCATCGGCGTGGCATTCCGGTTCAACTGCAGCGTCGAATTCATCGTGGCCGATGCCAGGCCTGCCTTGCAACTGCGTGGCGAACCGCAGGCCCAGTCGTTCGACGCCATCGTCGTGTGCGCCGGCGTCGACTCGGCCCCCCTGTTGCGCTCGCTCGGCATCGCGTTGCCGCTGGTCGCGGTGCACGGCTATTCGCTCAGCGCCAGCATCCGGGAGCCGCTCCATGCGCCGCGCAGCGCCGTCATGGACGAGCACTACAAGGTGGCGATCACCCGGCTCGGCAACCGGGTGCGGGTCGCGGGCGGAGCGGAGGTTGGCGGGCGCGCCAGTCGCAAGAATCTCGATACGCTGCGCACCCTGTACAAGGTACTGCAGGACTGGTTTCCGGGCGCCGCCAGCATCCACAACGGCATCCAGGAATGGAAAGGCGCACGCCCCATGCTGCCGGACGGCCCTCCCATCGTCAGTGCCAGCGGCAAGTCCGGCATCTGGCTCAACCTGGGCCACGGCTCCAGCGGCTGGGCCCTGTCCTGCGGCTCGGCCCGCGCGCTGGCCGACGCGATCGCCGGCAAGGCGCCGGAAATCGACATGCAGGGGTTCGACCTGTCGCGCCTGGCCAGCTAGCCAGGTGGTTCATCGCGGACGGCCGGGAGCGCTCCCGCACGCGGGATGCTATCGTCCCCCTCGTGACCGCACCGGACGGGATCCGGTTCGGCACCAGTCCGTCGATGGGAGGCAAGCATGAAAATCCGATTCTGGGGCGTACGGGGCTCCATCGCGTCGCCTGGTCCGAAGACCGTGCGCTACGGCGGCAACACGAC
>CAXBDR010000078.1:0-18173 GCA_963974265.1 uncultured Rhodoferax sp. | reverse complement strand
GCCAGCACTCGATCAACGGCCAACTACGACAAGGGAACTGCGTTTTCTAGGGTCATCGGCTGCTGCCGGAGTTGAGCCGGCGGCTGCTGGCATCGGGGTCCCGGATCCGCATCGTGTGGGAGCCGCCCGGTGTCTGGTCCTTGCGCGACCGGCTGCACAAGGGCGAACTCGACCTGGGCGTGGTGGCACGCATCCAGCCACCGCGCGACCTCGAGGTGGCCGTGTTGTACGAGGACCACTACGTATATGCGATGCGGCGCGATCATCCGCGCGCCGGGACGGTTGCGACGCTGGACGACTTCTGCGCGACGCCGCAGATCTTCCTGGGTTACGGCACGTCGACGCTGGAGGACCTGATCGACGGAGCGTTGGCGCGGACCGGCCGCCGGCGGCATACGCAGATCGCGGTCAGCAGCTTCGGCCAGATCGTCGACCTGTTGGGCCAGGGCGACTGCGCGGCCGTGATGCCCTGGCGCGTGGCGCAGGTGCATGAGGACGTGTTGCATGTGCAACCCTTGCCATTCACGCTGCCGACCTACAAGCACATCGTGTGCTGGGACAGCCGCTTCGATACCGACACCGGCAGCCAGTGGATGCGGGAGCAGATCTTCGACATCTACGGCGCGACGGATCGGGGTTCGAATCGCGGCAACCGCCGAGCGTCCGAGGGGCGTCGTGTCGCGCAGCGTGCCGGTGCCAGCGTTGTGCGGGGCTGACCGGCACACTGGGCGCATGCCGGGCCGGGATGGGGGGTCCTGTCCGCCGTCACTCCGCCATCGGCACGATGCGCGGTTGCCGCGTCTGGCGCATCTGCCAGCCCAGATGGGCGAGCAAGGCCGCGATGACGATGGCGCCGCCCAGCAGGGTTCGGCCGACCGGCACCTCGCCATGCACCAGCCAGACCCAGACCGGGCCCAGCACCGGCTCGGCGGTGCCGATCAGCGCCGCCACGGCCGCCGGCAGCAGGCGCACGCCGGTGACGAAACACATCATGCCCAGTGCCAGGTTCAGCGCGCCGAACACGAACAGCCAGGCGGCGTCCACCGTGCTCACCCGCAGGCTGCCTGCCAGCGCAAAGCCCGCGACCAGCGTGACCAGCGTGCCCAGGCAGACCGCCGGCATCATGCGCACATGCGCGTGGCGGCGCGTCAGCACGGTTGCGCTGGCAAAAGCCAGCGCGATCAGCAGCGCCAGGCTGTCGCCGACCGGCGACACGCTGCCGTCGAGGGAGTCCGACACCATCACGGCGATGCCGGCCATCACCGCGGCAATCGCGACCCAGGTGCCGGCGGCGACCCGTTCGCGGAACAGCAGGAACATCATCAGCGCGGCGAACAGCGGGGCGCCGGCCTGCATCAGCAGGATGTTGGCCACCGTCGTGTATGACAAGGCGACGATGAAGGAGGTGGACGCGGTGGCGAAACACAGGCCGACACCAATGCCGGCCCAGCCCATGTCGCGGAACAGCCTCGCGGTGCCGCGCATGCCGTCGCGCCAGGCCATGAAGCCGAGCAGGAAGATCGCGGCGCACAAGGAGCGCCAGAAGATGATGGTCCAGCTGTCGGTGACCTGCAGGAAGCGCGCGATGGCGCCGCCAAAACTCCAGATCGCGGCCGCGCCGAACACCAGCCACGCGCCGCGCGCGTCCAGGCTTCCCGGTGCCATGCTTGCCGGCTTCAGCGCTGGATCAGTTCGACCTTGTAGCCGTCCGGGTCGGTGACGAAGGCGATCACCGTGGTGCCGCCCTTGACCGGGCCGGCTTCGCGGGTGACGTTGCCGCCGGCGGCCTTGATTCTCTCGCAGGCGGCGTACGCGTCATCGACCTGCAGTGCGATATGGCCGTAGGCCGTGCCCATCTCGTAGCTGTCGACGCCGTGGTTGTAGGTCAGCTCCAGCTCGGCGTGGTCCGGATTGGATCCGTAACCGACGAAGGCCAGCGTGTATTTGTATTCCTTGTTTTCCGAGGTGCGCAGCAATTGCATGCCCATGACCTTGGTGTAGAAGTCGATCGATCGTTGCAGGTCGCCGACGCGCAGCATGGTGTGGAGGAGTCGCATGGTGTAGGGGTGGTGTTGGGCGGTTGAGGAATGGCCGGGTCGCGGGCCGCAGGATTGCATCGACCGGCGCGCCTGGCGCAGCCGCAAATTGTGGCACGCCGCCTGCAGGTCGGCGGCCGATGCGGTCTTGCCCGCCGATGCGCACGTCGGCGCGAGCCGCGGGCGCCTTGGCGCGTATCCGGGCGGTTGGCGGTTCCGGCGCAGCCGCTTCTTGCCGCAGACTCTATTTGCGCGGCGCCCCCGGCAACTCGAACACCAGGCAGGTCGTGGTGGCGTGGGCATACAGCTTGCCGTCCGGCCCGACCAGGCGGGCCTCGGCGGTGGCCAGCTGGCGTCCGCTGTGCACAACGCGGCCTTCGGCGCGCACCCGCGGCACGTCGGTGGTGATGGCGCGCACCAGGTTGACGCTGAGTTCGGCCGTGGTGTAGCCGCGTCCGGGCGGCATCGTGGTGTGCACCGCGCAGCCCAGCGCCGAGTCGAGCAGCGTCGCGAACCATCCGCCGTGCACGCTGCCCAGCGGGTTGTAGTGTTCGAATCGGGGCCTGCCCTGGAACGTCGCGGTGCCCGGGCCCACGTCGAGGATCAGGAAGTCCAGCGTCCGGGCGATCGGCGGATAGGGCAGCTCGCCGCGCAGCATGGCCTGCATCACTTCCAGGCCGGTCTTGCCGGCGACCTGCTGCGGCGTCGCGACGCCGCAGCCGACGCCGGCGTCGAGCAGGGCGCCGACGCGCTGTTCATCGGCCAGCCACTGGGCCAGCGGCGCATCGGAGGACATCGGGGTGGTGGAATCGGGCATGGTCATCGGCCTGAGTTGTTGCAGATGCAATGATTGTAGCTACAATCATTCGATGACAGCTTCCCGATCCCCCGCCGCGCCGGCGCCCGGCACCGCCAAGCCGCGTGGCTGCACCAACCTGCTGTTGCACCAGCTGGTACGCCAGCTGGACCAGCTCTATGACGCCGAGCTGGCCAAGGCCGGTCTCAAGACCACGCAGTATTCGCTGCTGTCGTACGTGGTGCGACTGGGTCCCATCCGTCCGGGCGCGCTGGCGCGTGCCATGAAGGTGCAGCCATCGACGCTGACGCGCAACCTGCAGCCCTTGCAGGCGGCCGGCTGGGTCGCGGTCGGGGCTGGCGACGATGCGCGCAGCCGCAGCGTTTGGGCGACCGACAGCGGGCGCGAGAAACACCAGCAGGCTCAGCGTCACTGGAAAGCCGTGCAGCTGGAACTCAACCGGCGCCTGGGCGAGAGCCAGGTGGCCGCATTGCACCTGCAACTGGACCAGGCCATGGCGAGCCTGGCAACGGCGTGCGCAGCGAAGGATTCCGATGACAGCTGACACTGCCTCGACACCGGCCGTATCGATCCGCTACGGGTTCTGGCTGGTGCTGCTGGCCGCCGCCGGCACCTTCGCGCTGACCATGGGCGTGCGCCAGACCATGGGCCTGTTCCTCGGGCCGCTGAACACGGCCACCGGACTCGGCCTGGCGCAGATCAGCCTGGCGTTCGCCTTCGGCCAGCTGTTCTGGGGCGTGACGCAGCCCTTCGCCGGCATCATGGCCGATCGGGTCGGGACCGGCCGGGTGTTGCTGGCGGGCGTGTTGCTGGTGACGCTGGGTACCTTTCTCACGCCGTGGATGACCAGCACCGCCGGCCTGATCCTGGCCATCGGCATCCTGGCCGCCGGGGGCGCGGGCATGGCGGGGCCGGCCGTGCTGATGGCGGCGAGCAACCGCCTGGTGGCGCCGCACCGGCGCGGCCTGGCCAGCGGCATCGTGAATGCGGGCGGATCGATGGGCCAGTTCCTGATGGCGCCGCTGGCCGGCGCGCTGCTGGTGGGCATGGGCTGGGCCAATGCCATGCAGGTGATGGCCGTGTGCGTGTTGCTGGCCTTGCCGGCCGCCTTCGTGCTGCGCGGCCATGCGCGGCAGCTGGCGGGCCCGGGGCAGGCCGCGATCGGCACCGGTGCGGCGATCCGCACCGCGCTGCGCGACCGGTCCTACCTGCTGCTGGCGGCGGGATTTTTCGTCTGCGGTTTTCACGTGGCCTTCCTGGCCACCCACCTGCCCGGCGTGATCGCGGCTTGCGGCCTGCCGGTGGCGTTCGGTGCCTGGTCGCTGGCACTGCTCGGCCTGTTCAACGTGGTGGGCAGCGTCGCCATCGGCTGGGCGATCGGGCGCTGGCGCATGAAGTCCTTGCTGTCACTGATCTACGCGGTGCGCGCATTGGCCGTGTTGTTGTTCCTGCTGGCGCCCAAGACCGGCCCGGTCGTGCTGGTGTTCGCCGCGGTCATGGGCCTGACCTTCCTGTCGACGGTGCCGCCGACGGCCGGGCTGGTGGTGAAGTTCTTCGGCCTGTCCAACATGGCGACCCTGTTCGGGCTGGTCATGTTGACGCACCAGGTCGGCGCCTTCTTCGGCGCCTGGCTCGGGGGACAGGTGTTCGAGGCCACCGGCCAGTACGACATCGTCTGGATCATCGACATCGTGCTGGCGGTCGGCGCGGCGCTGCTGCACCTGCCGATCCGCGAATCGCCGCTGGCGCGCATGGCTCCCGCGTGAGGGCGGGAGCCGCGTTGGCGGGGCGCGGGTCGGGCTCATAATGGAGCGGCGTATCCATCCCTTGGCAATTGCCATAACCGTGAACAGGAGCCAGCCATGATCAAGTCGGGAATCGACCAGGACGCCATCATCAACATGTTTTCGCAAGCCACCGCCAAGCAGGGCGAGGCCTTGCGCAAGGCGGTCGGCGAAGCCACGCTCAAGGCCTTGCAGGGGCGCGAGTTGACCATGGAGAACATCCGCAAGGTGATCAAGACGATGACCCAGGCCAGCTCCGCCGGTGCCGCGCTCAACCCGGCCGCGCCGCCGGACATCGAGGCGATGCTGGGCAAGGCGTTCGCCGGCATGGACGCCGCCTTGCTGCAGGCGGTGCAGGCCAATCGCAAGGCGCTCGAGCAGTTCGCCGCCCAGGGTGTGGACATGCAGGGCAAGCAGATGAAGACCGCGCTGGCCAATATCGAGAAGATGGAGGACGTGTTCTTCGATGTGGTCGGCAAGGCCGTCAAGGACACCAGCGGGCCGCTGCAGGGGCCGTGGGAGCAGGTGTTGTCGTCGATGAAGCTCAACGGCACCGGCACCGGCAACAAGGCCAGCGAAGCCCTCGAACAGCTGATGGCGCAATCGCGCAGCGCGATGCGCGACAGCCGCGCCAGCAGCATGAAGGCGGCGCAAGCCATGATGGACAGTTATGCCGCTCTCGTCAGCGGCGTGTTGATCGGCATGTCCGATGGACTGGCGCAAGGCGGCTCGGCGGGTGAGGGACGTGCACGCAAGAAGTGAACCTGTGCCGTTGTCGGGCGGGCATCCCGCGCCGGGCCCGCCGCAGGCCTTGACGCGCTGTCGCGGCCGTGTCCGGGCGTGGATGGGGCATCTGGCCCGGTGCATCGGCCTGGGCGCATGGCTGCTGGCAATCACCCAGGCCGCCGGCGCCGCGCCGTTCGAGGATTCGATGGCACAGCGCATGCTGGCCTGTACCGGCTGCCATGGCAAGGACGGCCGGGCCGAGGGCAATGTCTATTTCCCGCGCATCGCCGGCAAGCCGGCGGGGTACCTGTTCAACCAGCTGCGCAATTTCCGCGACGGGCGGCGTTCCTATGCCTTGATGTCCGGCATGCTCGCCGTTCTCGGTGATGACTACCTGCGCGAGATCGCGCAGCATTTCTCCGCACTCGAGTTGCCGTACCCGCCGCCGGCGGTATCGAACCTGTCGGCGCAGTCCGCCAGCGTGGCGCAGGCGTTGATCGAGCAGGGCGATCCGCAACGCAAGCTGGCCGCATGCACCACCTGCCACGGCGCCGCGCTGACCGGAGTGTTGCCCCATGTGCCGGGCCTGCTCGGTTTGCCGCGGGACTACATCAATGCGCAGCTCGGAGCCTGGAAGACCGGGCAGCGCCATGCGGGCGCGCCCGATTGCATGGCGCAGGTGGCGCGCAGCCTGACGGTCGATGAGGTTGCCGCCATCAGCAGCTGGCTGGCCGCGCAAGCCTTGCCCGCCAACACCCGTGCGGTTGCCGCCGGCGCGCTCGATGCCCAGGGTGCGCGCGCGCGGCCCGTGTGCGGCAGCGCGCCGGAACTCGCAGGGCCGTCCCGATGAGTCGGCGCAGTCGCGGCGCCGTGTTCATCGTGCTCGTGGCGCTGGTCGTGGCCGCCGGCCTGTGGTGGTGGCGTGCCGGTCCGTCGCAGGCACCCGCGTCGTTGCCCGGTGCTGCGTCGCAGCCGAACACAAGCCGGATCGCGCAAGGCGCCTATCTGGCGCGCGCGGGCAACTGCATGTTGTGCCACACGCCGACCGGTGGCGCGCCGTACGCCGGCGGGCGGGCGATCGAGACACCGTTCGGGACGGTGTATTCGAGCAACCTGACGCCGGACCGGGAAACCGGCATCGGTACCTGGACCTCGGTCGACTTCTGGCGCGCCATGCACGAGGGTCGCTCCAAGGACGGACGCCTGCTGGTGCCGGCTTTCCCGTATACCAGCTTCACCCAGGTCAGCCAGGACGATGCCGACGCCTTGTTCGCCTACCTGCGCAGCCTGCCGGCGGTGCGCCAGCCCAACCGCCCGCATGCCTTGCGCTGGCCGTACGACTCGCAGCTGGCACTGGCGGCGTGGCGCACGCTGTATTTCAAGCCGACGGTTTTCCAGGGCGATCCGGCCCGTGATGCCGAGTGGAACCGGGGCGCCTATCTGGTACGCGGCCTGGGCCATTGCAGCGCCTGCCACACGACACGCAACCTGCTCGGAGCGGTGGACGATCGCCTGGACCTGTCGGGCGGACCGATGCCGATGCAGAACTGGTATGCGCCCTCGCTGGTGCGGGCGTCCGAGGCGGGCTTGGGCGACTGGACCATCGAGGCCATCGTGCAGTTGTTGCAGACCGGCGTGTCCGGATCGGCCAGTGTCATCGGTCCGATGGCCGAGGTCGTGCTGCACAGCACCCAGCACCTGACCGAGCCTGACCTGCGCGCGATCGCCGTCTACCTCCAGTCGCTGCCGCAGGAAAAGGAGCCGCCGCTCCCGGAGCGCAACGCTGCCGCGGCCACGGGCTCGGCCATGGGTGCCGACATCTACGACAAGCAGTGTGCAGGCTGCCATGGCGACAACGGACAGGGCGTGGCCGGTGCCTATCCGGCGCTGGCCGGCAACCGCGCGGTGACGATGGCCAATACCGCGAACCTGGTGCAGGTCGTGTTGCACGGCGGCTTCGCTCCCGCCACGCAAGGCCATCCGCGCCCGTTCGGCATGCCGCCCTACAAGCTCGAACTCGACGACCGTTCGGTGGCCGCCGTATTGACCCATATCCGTTCGGCATGGGGCAATCGGGCCGGGCCGGTACGTGAACTCGACGTGAGCCGTTATCGCGGCACCGCGCCGCAGTGAGCGTGCAGCCATGCGCGCCACGGGCGCGATGGCGGCAAGCCGCGGGAATCAGAGGAATCGGGACAGGAAACCCGGCAGCGCGGTGCGCATCGCGCCCCAGGTGCGCCAGGCGACGAAACCCCGGCGGGCCCAGCGCATCACCAGGGCCGGACGCAGGATCACCAGCGTGCCGACCACCGCCGTCACGGTCAGCGGGTGCTGCAGCGCAAACAACTTGCATCGGCCGAATCCCTCGGCCAGGCGATCGCCGACATGCAAGGCGTGCGAGACCGGCCGCACCTGCACCGCCAGCGCCTGGCGCTGGTGGGCAATACGCTCGAGCAGACGCCCGCGCTGCAACTGCAGTTCAATCAGGCGTTCTTGCATGTCCGGAGGCTTGCCTGAGGCGTTGCAGGTCTTCGCGCAATTCGCCCAGGCTGGCCGCGAAAGGGGAGTCGTCGCGCCGTGTCATCTGCATCAGGGCGCGATAGGCGTACACGGCGCAGGCCACGAACACGGCGGTGAAGACGCCCAGCACGCCCAGTCGCAGCTCCCACAACCACACGGTGAGCAGGGCGACGAACAGCAGCGCGGCTATGGTGGCCGTGAACATCAGAGCCTGGGTCAACAGCAGCATGCGCATGATGCGCAGCTTCTCGACCTCGACCTCGTTGCCCAGCAATTCCACGCGGGTCTGCAACATGGCCATCAGCGTGATGGACAGGTTCTGCAGACTGGCCAGAAGACCTTCGCGTGCTCCTTGCTTGGACATGGTGTCGTCGCCCCCCGGCACAGAACGGTGCGGGGATGTCAGCGGCGACCGATGATCAGGCCGACCAGCAGGCCGACGCCGGCCGCAATGCCGACGGCGGTCCAGGGCGATTCATGCACATAGGTGTCGGTGGCGCGCGCGGCGGCGCGGGTCTTGGCCATCAACGCGGCCTCGGCCTCGCCCAGTCGCTGCTTGGCGCCGTGCAGCCGCTCCTGGATGCGCGCCCGCATGGTGGCGACTTTCTCGCCCGCCTGGTCTGCCGTCGCCTGCAACATGTCCTCGGCGTCGGCGATCACCGATTTCATGTCGGAGACCAGTTGTTGCTGCTGGTTGAGCTCGGTGTGTTCGTTGTCCATCGCAATGGCTCCTGGTTGGTTGCGGGTGTTCCCGATGAGGGTACCAGATTCGGCACGGTACAACGGATGGTGCATGGTGCAAAGGGGCATTGCCGCGCGCAGCGTGCGGGCGCCGGCGGGGCGCGGGCGAAGCCCTTGCGGCGGCCGCTGGCGACGGCCACACGATCAACGGCGTGAACCGCCCCAGAACGTCAGGCCGCCCAGCAGCGCGAAACCCAGCCCGGCCCAGGGCAGGTGCTCGAAGCCCAGGCCGATGCCGGCCGCACCCCCGATTGCGGCACCCAGGGCGGTGCCGAAATACAGCATGGAGGTGTTCAGGCTGAACAGCACCGGCGCCTGGTGCAAGGAGACACGGGCCAGGCGTGCCTGGGTCGGGGCCATCATGCCGAAGCCGGCGGTTGCCCAGACCATGAACACGGTCATCATCGCCCCGTAGCGGCCGCCTGTCAGCGGTGCCAGCAGCATCATCAGCGACAACACGGCGAGTTGCCAGCGCAAGGTGCGCATCGGCCCGAAGCGATCGTTCGCCCAGCCGCCGCTCAACGTGCCGGCAACCCCCGCGACGCCGATCAGCATCAAGGTCAGCGACAGCTGCTCCGGGCTCATCGGGCTGAGCGCCTGGAACACCGGTCCGGAATACGAGAATACGGTGAATACCGCGCTGAAATACATCAGCGTCAGGCCCAGGCTGCGCACCACCTCGCCATGCAGCAGCACCTTGCCCAGGCCACGCAGCGTGGCCCCCGGCGCGTCGACACGGCGCGGCATCCGGTGTGACACCAGGACCAGCATCAGCAGCGCGCAACCGGCAATGGTCAGCGTCGGTACGCGCCAGCCGTAACGAAGGCCCAGCCAGGCACCCAGCGGCAGTCCGATCACGTAACTGAGGCTCATGCCCAGGAAGGTCACGGACAAGGCCTTTCCGCGCAAGGCTGGCTGCACGATGGCCACCGCAATGCTGGCGGCGATCGGCGTGAACACCGCGCCGGTGCCCATCATCACCCGTCCCAGCAGCAGGGTCGGCAGGTCGGGGGCCCAGGCGCACAGCAGCAATCCGCCGGCGAACAGCACCAGGGCCAGCTGCAACGCAGCCTTGCGTTGCCAGCGGCCGGTGCCCATCAGCACCATCGGTGCCAACACGGCGCTGGCCATGGCATAGGCGGTCATGGACTGGCCGGCGGCACCGACGCTGACCTGCAGCGACCGGGCCACCGGCTGCAGGATGCCGGCCAGGCTGAACGCGCCGGTGCCGATCACCAGATTGCACGCCGCCAGCAGATACAGAAGTGGCGGCACCGGGGTCGGGAGTTCAGGGCGGGATGGACGGAGGAAGCGCAAGGCCTGCGCGTTGCATGGCGGCGCGCAGGCGATCCGGGTAGTCGGTGATGATACCGTCCACGCCCCAGGCGATGAGGCGGTCCATGTCGGCGGCCTCGTTGACGGTCCAGGGAATCACCTGCAGTCCGAGCGCACGCGCCGCCGTGACGGCAGCGGCATCGATCTGGCGCGCGTTCGGTGACCAGACCGCGCCGCCGCTGGCGCGCACCATGTGGGCGACGGATGGGTGCGCCTGCCTGTCCATGCCCGCGGTCCAGGCGGTGTCACGCACGTTGTTGAAACCCGCCGATTCGGTCGTCAGGTAGGCCGTTGCGATGGCCGGCTCGCGCTGCTGGACCCGGCGCAGGCTGCGCCAGTCGAAACTCTGGATGCTCACGCGCTTGAGCATGTCGGCCGCGCGCACGGCCGCCAGCACGCTGTCGACGAAAAGCGCGACATCGGCGGTGTCTTCGGGCCGGTGCGGGAAGATCTTGGTTTCGATGTTGAAGCGCACATGGTCGGCGCCCATGCGCCGGACCAGTGCAAACACCGACGCCAGCGTCGGGACGGACTGGCCGTCCCGGGCCTGCTGGGCAGGGAAGGCGCGGGCATACGGACTGGCAGGATCGAGGCGGCCGACGTCGTAGGCCTGCAACTGCTGCAGGCTCAGCGACCGGATCAGCGGGCCGGGCCCGGACAGCCAGCGGCCGTTGGCATCGCGGGTCAAGGCCGGATTCAGCGCCGGGTCGTGCGAGACCACCGGCACGCCATCGGCGGTGATGGCGACATCGAGTTCCAGCGTGCTCACACCCAGGTGCAGTGCATGGGCGAATCCGGCCAGCGTGTTCTCGGGCATCAGGCCGCGGGCGCCGCGATGGCCTTGCAGGTCGAAGGCCAGGGCCGGTGCGACGGACAGGGCTGCGGCGATCACGAGCAGCTGCGCTGCCGCCCGCATCGCGCCGCTGTGCAGGAGAGCGATGGCCTTGAGCATGGTGTCGGTCCGGTGCCGCACCGGTGCGCGGTGGCGGCCCGATGCGACGGTGGGTCGGAAGCGCCGCAGCGCCGTCAGTGTCCCAGGATCTTGGACAGGAAGTCCTTGCTGCGTTCGTTCTGCGGGTTGTTGAAGAACTCGGTGGGGGTGTTCTGCTCGACGATCTGGCCCTGGTCCATGAAGATCACGCGGTCGGCCACGGCCTTGGCAAAGCCCATCTCGTGCGTCACGCACAACATGGTGATGCCCTGGTCGGCCATCTCCACCATGACGTCGAGCACTTCCTTGATCATCTCCGGGTCGAGCGCCGACGTGGGCTCGTCGAACAGCATGATCTTGGGCGTCAGGCACAAGGCGCGGGCGATCGCCACGCGTTGTTGCTGCCCTCCCGAGAGTTGCAACGGGTATTTCTGCGCCTGCTCGGCGATGCGCACCCGCTCGAGCTGGGCCATGGCCTTGGCCTCGGCCTCCTTCTTGGGCATCTTGCCGACCCACATCGGCGAGAGTGTCAGGTTCTCGAGCACGGTCAGGTGCGGGAACAGGTTGAACTGCTGGAACACCATGCCGACCTTCTTGCGCACATCGTCGACCGCCTTGACGTCGTCGGACAACTCGACGCCGTCGACGACCAGCCTGCCTTCCTGGTGCTCCTCGAGCCGGTTGATGCAGCGGATCAGCGTCGACTTGCCCGAGCCGGACGGCCCGCAGATGACGATGCGTTCGCCGAGGGCCACGTTCAGGTCGATGTCGCGCAACACGTGGAAGTTGTTGCCATACCACTTGTTGAGCTTGTCGAAGATGATGATGGGTTCTGCCATGGTGTGGATCCGGATACGGGTGATGGAAGGACGCCTCGGGTGGCGGTGCCTATCGGGCCTTGCCCTTGTTGACCTGCTTCTCGACCCAGACACTGTAGCGGGACATCGAGAAGCAGAAGGCGAAATAGATCAGGGCGATGAACAGGTAGCCCTCGATCTTGAACGGCCGCCAGTTGGCGTCGGAATTCAGCGCCATGCCGAGCGCGCCGGTGAGTTCGTACAGGCTGACGATGGTCACCAGCGAGGTGTCCTTGAACAGGCTGATGAAGTTGTTCATGATGCTGGGCACGACCATGGCCAGGGCCTGCGGCAGCACGATCTTGTATTGCGTCTGCCAGTACGACAGGCCCAGTGTCGCCGCGGCCTCGATCTGCCCCTTGGGGATGGCCTGCAGGCCGCCGCGGATGACCTCGGCCATGTAGGCCGCGGCAAACAGCGTGATGCCGATGATCACCCGCACCAGCACGTCGATCGACATGCCGACCGGCATGAACAGCGGGAACATGAACGAGGCCATGAACAATACGGAGATCAGCGGCACGCCGCGAATCAGCTCGACGTAGATGGTGCACACGGTGCGAATGGCCGGCAGGCTCGAGCGCCGGCCCAGTGCCACCACCATGCCGATCGGGAAAGCCATCATCATCGACAACACCGACAACATGATGGTCAGCGGAAGTCCGCCCCAGCGATCGGTCTCGACCTTCTCCAGGCCCATCACGTCGCCGTACATCAGCGTGAAGAAGATCGCCAGCATCACGATCCAAGCCGGCAGCAGCCAGGACTTCCAGAAGGCGCGGGTGCAACTGCCGATCAGCAGGGCCAGCATCAGGATGGTCGCCAGCAAGGGGCGCCACTGGTCTTCGTACGGATAACGCCCGAACAGGATGATGCGGTATTTCTCGGCCACGACACCCCAGCAGGCACCCGCACCGTCCACGCGGCAGGCATCGTAGTCGGGCAGCCAGGCCGCCCGGATGAGAGCCCAGCTGAAGAACGACGGCAGGACCGCCAGCAAGGCCGCCAGCACGATGACCGTCATCAGGCCGGTCTTCCAGTCGCCGAACAGGTTGATGCGGATCCAGGCGATCGGGCCTTCGGTCGAGATCGGCGCCGGACGAGGCGCGATCGGTTCAAAAGTGTGTGCGCTCATGGTGGAGGTCCGATCAGCGTTCCTGGATCGCCGCACGGGCGTTGTACCAGTTCATCAGCAAGGACGTGGACAGGGACGTCGTCAGGTAGACCAGCATCACGATGGCGATGGCCTCGACGGCGCGGCCGGTCTGGTTCAGCGAGGTGTTGGCGATCGACACCACGTCGGGATATCCGATGGCGACGGCCAGCGAGGAGTTCTTGGTCAGGTTCAGGTACTGGTTCGTGACCGGGGGAATGATCACGCGCAGCGCCTGCGGCAGCGTCACCAGGCGCATCACCTGGCGCGGGTGCAGTCCCAGCGCCGCGGCGGCTTCGCCTTGTCCGGCCGACACGGACTGGATGCCCGAGCGCACCACCTCGGCGACGAACGCCGCCGTATACATCGTCAGGCCGAGCAACACGGCCAGGAACTCGGGCGTCAGTGCGCCGCCGAGCTCGATGGAGAAATCACCCTTGATCGGGAACTCGAAATCCAGCGGTGCGCCGCCCGCCCACCAGGCCAGCACGCCGGTGACGATGAAGATGCCCAGCGGAACCCAGAACATGCTGCGCAACTGTCCGGTCGCCTCGAAGCGGCGATACGCCCAGTTGCGGTAGGCGAAACCCAGCACCGCACCGGCAACCAGGCCGAGCGCGCCCCAGAGATGGCCGATCTCCCAGATCGGCTTGGGAAAGATCAGTCCGCCCTTGGCCAGGAACATCGGACCCAGCACGACTGCGTCCTGAACGTAGGGCAGTGTCTCGGTCAGCAGCAAGTACCACATCAGCAGTTGCAGCAGGATGGGGACGTTGCGGAACATCTCGACATACGCATAACACAGGCCGCGCACCAGCGCGTTGCGCGAAAAGCGGCCGACGCCGATCAGCGTGCCCAGGATGGTCGTGAGGATGATGCCGAGTACCGCCACCCGCAAGGTGTTGACGATGCCGACCAGGTAGGCCTTCCAGTAGGGGGCGGCCGAATCGAACGAGAACAGGCTCTCGCCGATATCGAAGCCGGCCGGATCGCCGAGGAAATCGAAGCCGCTCTGGATGCCGCGGGCCTGCATGTTGATCATCGTGTTCCTGGCCAGGAACCACACGGCCAGGGCCACGACACCGATGGCCAGGATCTGGTAGATGACGCCGCGGAACGCCTGGCTGCGCCAGGACCATCGGCTCTTCTTCTTGGGGGCGTTATCCGTCATGGGCACTGCTTCTCATGCATCGCACGCAGGTGCGCGAACAAAAAAAAGCTGCTGCCGAGGCGCAGAATGCGTTCCGGCAGCAGCGTTTTGCACGGATCGAGAGGTCGATCAGCGCGCCGGGTAGGGATACATCAACCCGCCCTTGTTCCACAGGTTGTTGAGACCGCGCGGCAGGTTCAGGGCCGTGTTCGGGCCCAGGTTGCGGTCGTAGCTCTCGCCGTAGTTGCCGACCGCCTTGATCACGCGCGCCAGCCAGTCCTTGTCCAGGCCCAGCAGCTTGCCGGTGTCTTCGTTGCCACCGCCGAGCAGGCGCTGCACGACCGGGTCGTCGCTGGATGTCTTCATCTTGTCGACGTTGGCCTGCGTGACGCCGTATTCCTCGGCTTCCATCATGCCGTACATGACCCACTTGACGACGGCGAACCATTCGTCGTCACCACGGCGCACCATCGGGCCGAGCGGTTCCTTGGAGATCAGCTCGGGCAGGATCATGTGTTCCTTGGGGTCCTTCGCTTCCTTGGTGCGGACCGAGGACAGGCCGGAGGCGTCCGTCGTGTAGGCGATGCAGCGGCCCGAGAAGTAAGCGCTGGTGGCAGCCTCGACCTTCTCGAACACGACCGGCTTGATGTTCAGGTTGTTGGCCTTGGAATAGTCGGTCAGGTTCTTTTCGGTCGTGGTGCCGGACTGCACGCACACGGTCTGCCCCTTGAGCTGCTTGGCGCTCTTCATCTTGGTGCGCGTGGGCACCATGAAGCCCTGGCCGTCGTAGTAGTTCACGACGGTCATCGACAGTCCGAGCGATGCGTCACGCGACAGCGTGAACGTGGTGTTGCGCGCCAGCACGTCGATCTCGCCGGACTGCAGCGCGGTGAAGCGTTGCTGGGCGGTCAGCGGAACGTACTTGACCTTTTCGGCGTCGCCCAGCGTTGCGGCAGCCAATGCCTTGCAGACGTCGACGTCGAGGCCGGACCATTTGCCGGTCGAGTCGGCCGCGGCGAAACCGGCCAGGCCGGTATTGACGCCGCATACGACCTGTCCGCGCGACTTGATCGCGTCCAGCGTCTTGCCCGCATGGGCGGCCGGAGCAGCCAACATCGCCCCGAAGGCAGCCAGCGCGACGGCGGCGAGTTGCAGTTTGCTTGATTTCATTGAGGTTCCTCCAATTCAATATAGATGGACACACATCGCAATGGGCCACGACCGATTGCGGCACATACGTCCTGCGGATGACTGTATCGCCTTCACGTTCTTGTTACATCGGGGTTTACTCGGACGCACCATGCAAGATGCGCATATGCACATCCTGGTGCGGTTTTCACCGCGATGGCGGTTGATAGCAGGATTCGTGCCGCGATCGATCGCGGGCCTCAGGGACGCAATGCGGCGTCGGCGTCGTCCAGTGTGTCGTCCAGCGACCGTCCGTGGCGCATGCGTCGGTACAGTGGCAGTGCCAGCAGGCCAGCCAGCACGAACAGCACGATCGAGCTGGCAATGCGCCAGCGCGAGTCCACGGTCAGTCCGCTGCCGGCCAGTGCGAAGATCAGTGCCTGCGGCAGATAACCGACGAAACTGCCGGCGAAGAACGGTGTGGTCTTGATGCTCGATACCCCGCCCACCAGATTGGTGATCAGGTTGCTGCCCACCGGCAACAGCCGGATCAGCAGCGTCATCGTGAATGGGTCGCCGCGGATGAAGTCGTCGAATCGCCTGAGCTTGTCGGGGAAGATGCGCCGCACCACGGCACGTCCGAACCAGCGGGAGTAGTAGAAGGCCAGCATGCAACCGCCGAGCGTGGCGAGCGCGCTGAGCAGGGTGCCGCTGAGGACGCCGAACACGTAGCCACCGAAGAACGCGACGATTTGCCGCGGCAACCCGAGTGCCGTGATCACCGCGCCGGTCGCGAGAAACACGCCGAAACCCTGGTAGCCGTGGCCACGCACGTTGGCGTTGATCCATTCGCGTTCGAACAAGTGCTCCAGGCCGGCGTTCTTGACCAGCAGGCCCAGGCCGATCAGCGACAGGATCAGGAAGATGCCGCGCAACCAGACGGGCAGTTTGGGCTTTCGCATGGGCTCGATGACACGGATGATGGCCAGTCGCAAGATATGCGACAGCCGCCGATTGTGCATGAACCGTTCTTCGGCAACGGTACGCCGGCCCGCACGGGCGCCGGCGCGGATCAGATGTAGCCGGGTACCGGCTTGGCGTGGCGCATGTGCAGCGACATGCCCAGCGCCGCCATGTGGTTGGCGTTGCGACCCAGGATGGCCTGCGACAGCGGCAGGAACTCGTCTTCTTCGTATCGGGCGTGCGCGTGGTATTCCTGGACCAGTTGCTGCACCGCTACCGCATCGAGCGTGGCGTCGTGCCCCTTGGCGATCTGCTTGAGCTGGGGCTTGATGCGAGACCACCAGGCTTCGATCTGCCGGTGCTCCGTCGTCAGCCGTTCGACCATGGTCCTGACGTGGTCCTGCTCCCGGCCTTTGGCGGCGCTTTGTATCACGGCGGGGAACAACTCGCGCTCTTCTTCGCCATGGTGCTCCAGGATCACCGCATCGAAGAACGCCAGCATGTCGGCCGCCACCTTGCGCGCGCGTTGCGCCGGCTCCATCAGGGCCGGCAGTTCGCCCAGCGCGTCGAGATGGCCGATGATGCCGACATGGCACTGCGAGAAGTTCGCGATCGGTGCGTCCTGGCTGGCGGGCATGGTGTCATCGGTCATGGTCGGTTTCCTCGCACGGTCATGGTCTTTGACTGCGATTGTGTGCGGCGTTGCGGTCGCAGGGTTTGATGCCGGTCAAGCGGCCGGGCCGGTGTGGCCGTCGCGGACGCTGCCCATTCACTGGACCAGGGGGGTGTCCGCCGCCTCCAGGTCGACACCCACGACACGGGCATCGCCGGCCAGCAGCTGCAGGTACTGGCGCAGCGCCGTGACGAAGCTGTGTTGTCGCAAGGCCATCGCGACCGCACCCCGCACCGCGGTGAACGGCTGGTCCTGGCCCGGCTCGCGTGCCAGGATCTCGACCACATGCAGGCCGAAGCGGCTGTGCACCAGGCGCGGCAACACGCCGATCTGGGTCTGTGCGAACAGTTCGCGCGCCAGCTCGGGCGCAACGTCGTCACGCGTGAGCCAGCCCAGGTCGCCGCCGTCGGCGCCACTGGGGCAGTTGGAGAATTCGCGCGCCGAGCGGGCGAAACCCTCGCTGCTGCTGCCGTCGTGGCAACGCACGTCGAGCAGGCAGGCTTCGGCGCGATCGCGCAGCTTCACGACGTCCATGCCCTGGGTCAGCGCGAACAGGATATGGCGGGCATGCACCTTCTCGCCGGTGCGGTAACTGGCCGCGTTGGCCTGGTAGTGGCGCTCGCATGCCTGCTCCGTGGGCTCGGGCACCACGACCTGTTGTTCGATCAGCCTTTCGATGGCATCGCTGGCGGCTTCGCTGGCGATGCCGTCTTCACCGAGCGTGTCGTCCCGGGACAGCAGGCCGGCGGCCTGCGCGGCCTGGCGCAGCAACTCGGTGCAGGCGCGCTGGCGCAATTCTTCGGCGGTCAGTGTTGCACCCGCGGCATGCAGGGCGACGCCGTTGATGGCGGCAACCGGCGCATCGGTGGATGCCGCTTGCGGTGCCGTCGTGAAAGTGGAATCGGTCATCGGTACGCCCTCTCGGTTCAGACGCCGGCGCCAGGCTGACGCGGCTGGTTGTGACCTGCCGGCACGTTCAGGCGGCGGCTGCGCACCATCTGGTGCGGACGGAACAGGTAGGCCACGGTGGCGAATCCGCTCCAGACATGGACCAGCCGGCTGAACGGGAACAGCAGGAAGATGGTCATGCCCAGCACCAGGTGCAGCTTGAATGGCCAGTCCACGGCGATCAGCAACGACGCGTCGGGACGGAAGGTCACGATACGTTGCGCCCATTCCGACAGCAGCAACATGACGTTGCCGTCGTTGTGTGCAAAGGAGAACGGCAGCGTGACCAGGCCCAGCACCAGTTGCACCCACAGGATCAGCAGGATGGCGATGTCGGTACGGTGGCTGGTCAGCCGGATGCGTGGGTCGAACAACCGGCGGTGCAGCAACAGGCTCAGACCGACGAAGCAG
>CAXBDR010000077.1:0-18183 GCA_963974265.1 uncultured Rhodoferax sp. | reverse complement strand
AATCGAACCACCGACACAAGGATTTTCAATCCTCTGCTCTACCGACTGAGCTACCGGGCCAGAGCGGCAGAGTATACCAGCGCAAACGCCCCGATTTGGCCGAACCTCAGGCCATGCTGCGTTTTCCGCGTGTCAGGTCCACGCCGAGTTGCTTGAGCTTGCGGTACAGGTGGGTGCGCTCGAGACCGGTCTTCTCGGCGACGCGGGTCATCGAACCGTTTTCGCGCGACAGGTGGTACTCGAAATAGGCCTTTTCGAATTCGTCGCGCGCCTCGCGCAGCGGCTTGTCCAGGCCGAAACTCTGGCGCGGCAGCAGGCTGGCGTCGACGGCGACCACAGCCTCCACGCCGGACTCGATGACCATCTCGGTCGCCGGCACGGCGGCAGCAGGCGCGAATGCCGGCGACTGCGGCTTGCGCACGGAACCACGCGTCAGGCCTTGCTCGACGGCCTTGAGCAGTTTCTGCATCGTGATCGGTTTTTCGAGGAACGCCAGTGCGCCGATCTTGGTGGCCTCGACGGCGGTGTCGATGGTGGCGTGGCCACTCATCATGATGACCGGCATGGTCAGCGCACCGGCGGAGGACCATTCCTTGAGCAGGGTCACGCCGTCGGTGTCGGGCATCCAGATGTCCAGCAGGACCAGGTCCGGCCGGTCGCGCAGACGCGCCGCGCGCGCCTGTTGCGCATTTTCCGCAACCTCCACCGTATGGCCTTCGTCGTTCAGGATCTCCTGCAACAAGTCCCGGATACCGAGCTCGTCGTCGACCACCAGAATATTTGCCATATGAATGCGCTGTCCCTTGCCTGTGCCGGCACGCCGCCTCAAGCTGGGCTGGCCACCGGTTCTGTCATGTCTACTGCGAATGATAACGACACTTGTGCACCGAGGATCCGGCCCTCGTCGACGCGGTTCGCGATGTCGATGCGCGAGCCATGCTCGTCGGCGATCTTCTTGACCACGGCCAGTCCCAGGCCTGTGCCCTTGGTCTTGGTCGTCACATAGGGCTCGAAGGCACGCTTGAGGATGTTTTCCGGAAAGCCGGCGCCTTCGTCCTGCACCACCAGGCGCACGCGGCGGCTGCCCGGCACCCAGAGGGTGCGTACCGTCACTGCGCGCTCGACGCCCTCTTGTGCGGGCAAGGCCGCCGTGGCGTCCTGCGCGTTCTGCACCAGGTTGTGCACCACCTGTCGCAGTTGCTGGGCATCGCCCAGGATGCGCGGGCACGCGGGGTCGAGTTCCATGCGCACCGGCACCGACGCGGCGCCGTCTTCGTACAGCTGGGCGATGTCGCCGAGCAGTGCATTGAGATCCAGCGGCTTGAGTTCGGCCGCGGGCAGGCGCGCGTAATCGCGGAATTCGTTGACCAGGCGCTTCATCGCGTCGACCTGGTCGACGATGGTCTTGACGGACTTGACCAGCACCGCCTGCTCCGGCGCCGCAACCTTGCCCGAGAGTTTCATCTCGAGCCGCTCGGCCGAGAGCTGGATCGGCGTCAGCGGATTCTTGATTTCGTGTGCCAGTCGGCGTGCCACCTCGCCCCAGGCCTGTGCACGCTGGGCCGACACGATCTCCGAGATGTCGTCGAACACCAGCAGCCGGTCCGTGCCGGGCAACTTGGCGCCGCGCGCCACCAGCACGATGGAGTTGTCGTGTTGTTGCAGCGCCGGCCCGGAGCTGTTGGCTCCCAGCTCGAACGACTGCTGCCAATGGTCCAGTCCATCGGCGCTGCGTTCGCCCAGGAAGGCATCGAAGCGGCCCTGGACCTGCTGTGCGAATTCCTCCAGCCCGGGCACCTCGTCAAAGCGCCGGCCCTCGTAGGCGGCCATCGGCAGGCGCAGGATGCGCGTGGCGCCGGGGTTGGACGAGCGGATCACACCATCGGCGCCGAGCACGATCACGCCGGCGGTCATGTTGTCCAGGATGGTCTGCAGGTTGGCGCGTGCCGCGTTGACCTGCTCCATGCTGGTGCTGACCGCCTGGCGCGCGTCGGCGAGTTGCTGCGTCATGTCCGCAAAGTCGCGCGTCAAGCCACCCAGTTCGTCCTTGCCGCTGAGCGCGACCTTGGGCGTCAGGTCGCCGGCGGCGACCTTGTTCACGCCGTCGGCCAGCAGCAGCAAGGGGCGCACGATCTGGTTGCCCAGCACCACGGCCAGCAGCACGGCGCCGAACACCGCCAGAAACAGACTGAGCGTCAAGGTGCCGATGTACATGCGGCGCAGGCCCTCGCGTGCGAGCGAACGCTCCTGATATTCGCGATAAGCCTGCGATACCGCCAGCGCGTTGGCCACCAGGGCGCCGGGCAAGGCCTGGGTGACGAGCAGGAAACGGGGTTCATCGAGCAGCGCGAAACTCGGGTTGGGCACCAGCACCAGCACCTTCACGCGGGCGTCGGCCGCGTCCGGAGATGCGGCCTCCTCCAGGCCTTCGATCCAGGTCACTGACCGGGAGCCCCGTGCGGTGCGAAACTGCTGCGCCGAGGGCCGCTCGGTGGTGAGCTTGAATCGGGACTGGCTTGCCGCGGCAATCAGCTGCCCGGAACTGGAGAACAAGCCGATGTCGCTCGCGCCGAGCTGGTCGCGCAAACGCTCGAGCGGCAGCGTCGCGGCGGCATCGGTCAGGCTCGAGAGTTGCGGCGCGGCCAGCCTGGCCTTGTTGCTCAGGTCGTCGGACAAGGCCTGCAGCGACACGCGGCCCAGGTCCAGGCCCGCATCGAGTGCGCCTTCGACCTTGACGTCGAACCAGGTCTCGATCGAGCGCGACACGAACTGGTAGGACACCACGTAGATCAGCACGCCGGGGGCGAATCCCGCCAGCGCGAACACCGCCGCCAGCTTGACCAGCAGCCGGCTGCCGAATCGCCGCCTGCGCACGCGCGCGGCCAGGCGCAACCCGATCCAGGTGATGACCAGCAACAGGATCGTGGCCACGAACACGTTGAGGCCGAACAACAAGGCGTAGTTGCGCTCGTACAGCTCACGGTTGTTGGTCGCCTGGGTGAGCAGGAACAGCAGAACCAGGCCGATGGCCGCCATCGTGGCGATGCCGACCCCCACGCCCCAGCCCAGGCCGCGAATCTCGTGCGCCTGCGAGCGCGGCGCGGCGGATGGGTCCTGTTTGCGGCTGGAGCTGCTCACCGCGCGCCTTCAGGCCCGATCTGCTGGCTGGCGCTGACGCCGACCTTCCAGTCGGACTGGCCGAACGCGCCGATCTGGAACGGCCGCGGCAACTGGGTCACGTCCAGGCCGAAGCGGAAGTCCACCTTGAGCGTGGAATCGGACTCGATCATGCCGGCATCGGCGATCTTCCAGCCCGAGATGCGCTGCATGGTGGCCAGGGCCTCCTCCATCGTGTCGAAATTCAGGTTCAGCGCCAGCCCCAGGCTGTTGGGCGTCATCGGGCCGGAGGCCACGTTCAGGCGCCAGCGCTGTGTCAGCGGGTGGTAGGCCAGGCGCATGTGGCGCTGCACGCTGGCCATCTTCTTGTCGGTCCAGTACCAGCGATGGCGCACCACGTCGGCCTCGGCCAGGAACACCATGGCGATGCCCTTGGTCAGCGCGTCCTGAACGGCCGGCGGCAATTCGAGCCGCACGTTGGCATACAACACCAGACCATTCGGCGTGCGCTCCAGGCGCAGCTGGGTGACCTCGGAGCGGTCCTGGGCCCGCGCAGCCGGCACGGCCGCGAACAGGAGCAGCAGGCACGACAGCAGCCAGGCGGCCAGCCGCTCACGGCGCACGCTTTTCCAGCAAGGCGTAGAAGAATCCGTCATGGTCACCGTCCCCATTGTCCGGGACAGTGGCGTCGATTCCGGCGGATCGGGGCAGCAAATGGCCGGGAGACGGCAGCAAAGCGGCATCGGTGTTGTGCTCAACAAACGTTTGTATCTGGATGTCACCTTCGGCGCGAAACACGGAACAGGTGCAATACAGCATGCGGCCACCGGGCGCGAGCAGGGGCCATAACGCGGCCAGCAGGCGTGCCTGCAACTGCCCGAGCTGGTCGACGTCGGACGCCCGACGCAACCAGGGCACGTCCGGATGGCGTCGCACGATGCCCGATGCGGTGCACGGCGCATCGAGCAAGATCGCGTCGAAGGGCTCCCCCTGCCACCACGACGCGGGTTGGGCCGCGTCCGCCGCGCGGACGTCGGCCTGCAGGCCGAGCCGCGCCAGTGTCTGGTGGATACGCGTGCATCGCGCCGGGTCCACGTCCAGTGCGGTCACGGCGCAATCCGCCGACTCGAGCAGGTGCGCCGTCTTGCCGCCTGGCGCGGCGCAGGCGTCGAGGATCCGCAGCGGGCGCTCGCCTCGCGGCACGAGCCCGTGCAGCAGCAATGGTGCCGCCTGTTGTGCGGCGGCGTCCTGTACCGACACCAGGCCGGCGTCGAAACCCGGAATACGCTGCACCGGCATCGGACGCGCCAATCGAATGCCCGAGGACCCCACCGCGACGGCTGCAATGCCGTCGGCCTCGAGTTGCGCCAGGTAGGCGGCCTGGCTGCTGCGCCGGACGTTGACCCGCAGAGTCATCGACGCGTGGCGGCGATCGGCCTGCAGGATCTGCTGCCATTGCTGTGGATGGTCCTGGCGCACACGCGCGATCCACCAGGCCGGATGATTCCAGCGTGCGACCGGATCCTGGTCGCTGAGGGCCACGAGCGCCTCGCGCTCGCGCAGGAAGCGGCGCAGACAGCCGTTGATGAAACCCGCCTGCGCCCGGGTTGCCGCGTGCCGCTTGGCCGCCTCGACCGCCTGGTCGACCAGCGTGAAGGACGGATACGGCGACTGCGACTCGTCCCAGGCCAGGGCCAGCACGACGCACAACAAGGCGTCCGTCTGCGGTGGCGGTGCACGATGGGCCAACAGACGGCGCAGGTTGTCCGCCCGCGCCAGCGAACGCCAGACCTGGAAGGACAAGGCCTGCACCGCGGGTCGCAAAGCCGGTTCGACCTGCTCCAGCGCGGCCGTGCCCGAACGCCCTCCCCGCACGGCCATCAGGCAGGTGGCTGTGGCGTGCAGCAGCCGCCACAACGGGACGGCACCGGGTGGCGACGCGGATGCAACCGGAGCCTGCGGAGGATGTCGGTGGTTCATGGAAGCCCTGCCACCGTCACAGCGGCGACGCAGGTCCGAAGCCGAAAAAGTAGGCGAGGATGGATGCCGGGAACTGGCTGATCGCCCCGTTGTATGCGTGTACCGCGGCGTTGTAGTCCGCCTCGGCCTCGCGCACCACCTGGGTGTTGTCCTCCCAGGCACGCTGCATCACCGCGGCCTCGGTGGGGCTCTGCCCGGCGGATTCGCCTGGCGTGCGCGCCCAGACCGCGTGCACAGTGGCATAGGCCGCCTGCAACGCGGCAACCGCATTCGCGTCGAGCGGCTGCTTGCGCGCCACGCGCAATGCCACTTCAAACTGCACCATCGCCGCCTGCAGCCCCGCGCGGCCATCGGACGCGTCCACGGCTTCACCCAGCAAACCCAGCGCCTGCACCATGCGCTGGTCGGCCGCGGCAAATTGGCTGATGACCTGCGCGCGCAGGCGCACCAGCCGGTTGTAGGCGCCCAGCGACCAGAACAGCAATACGGCCACCGCCAGCCAGAACACGATGTTGCTGGTCATGGCGGGGGAATGGTGGGGTGGAAATGAAAACGCCCCAGGCGCCGGCGAGCGGAACCTGGGGCGTGCGCGTGCAACACGGCCGAGTCTTACTCGGTGACGGTTCCCGCGCCGGAGGGTGCATCACCCTCGGACTCGCCTTCGGCCGTGGCGACCTCTTCGCTCTCGCCAGCCAGTTCGGCTGCCTCGGCCTCCGCGATGGCGCGGCGCTCTGCGTCGTCCATGTTCTCGCGGATCTTGCGGGCCTCGTGGTACGCCATGCCGGTACCGGCCGGAATCAGCCGGCCGACGATGACGTTTTCCTTCAGGCCACGCAGGTCGTCGCGCTTGCCCATGATCGCGGCTTCGGTCAACACGCGCGTCGTTTCCTGGAACGATGCGGCGCTGATGAAGCTGTCGGTGGACAAGGATGCCTTGGTGATACCCAGCAGCAGGTTGGTGAAGGTCGCGGGGATCTTGCCTTCGGCGCGCAGGGCGTCGTTGGTATTGAGCATCTCCGAACGCTCGACCTGTTCACCACCGATGTAGCTCGAATCGCCCGGGTTGTCGACCACGACACGACGCAGCATCTGGCGCACGATGACCTCGATGTGCTTGTCGTTGATCTTCACGCCCTGCAGGCGGTAGACGTCCTGCACCTCGTCGACGATGTAACGCGCCAGTTCCTCGGAACCCAGCAGGCGCAGGATGTCCTGCGGATCGGCCGGACCGTCGACGACGCTCTCGCCCTTGTTGACCACCTGGCCTTCGTGCACCAGGATGTTCTTCTCCTTGGGCACGAGTTCTTCCCAGACCTTGCCTTCCGGATCGGTGATCTGCAGGCGGATCTTGCCCTTGGTCTCCTTGCCGAACGACACGGTACCGGTCATCTCGGCCAGCAAGCCCTTGTCCTTCGGCGAACGGGCCTCGAACAACTCGGCAACCCGCGGCAGGCCGCCGGTGATGTCGCGCGTCTTCTGGCCTTCGATCGGGATACGGGCCAGCACCTCGCCGGGGCCCACGTCCTGGCCGTCACGCACCTGGATCAGCGCACCGACCGGGAAGCCGATGGTCACCGAGTGGTCGGTACCGGGGATCTTGACCTCGCTGCCGCTGGCGTCGATCAGCTTGACCTGCGGGCGCACGACCTTGGCCGCACCACGGCGCTTCGGGTCGATGACGACCAGCGTCGACAGACCGGTGACCTCGTCGAGCTGCTTGGCCACCGTCAGGCCCTCTTCGACGTTGTCGAAGGCCGCCTTGCCGGCGAACTCGGTGATGATGGGTCGCGTCAGCGGATCCCAATTGGCCAGGATGGTGCCGGCCTTGACGCTCTGGTCGGCCGTGACCGCCAGCACGGCGCCATACGGCACCTTGTGACGCTCGCGCTCGCGGCCATGTTCGTCGTGGATGACGATCTCGCCCGAACGCGCGATGACGACCAGCTCCTTCTTGGTGTTGGTCACATAACGCATCGTGGCATTGAAGCCGATCGTGCCGTTGGACTTGGCTTCGACGCTCGACGCGATGGCGGCACGCGAGGCCGCACCACCGATGTGGAAGGTCCGCATCGTCAGCTGCGTGCCGGGCTCGCCGATGGACTGGGCGGCGATCACGCCGACGGCTTCGCCGCCGTTGATCAGGCCGCCACGGCCCAGGTCGCGTCCGTAACACTTGGCGCAGATGCCGAAGCGGGTCTCGCAGGTCAGCGCGGTGCGGACCTTGACCTCGTCGACGCCGACGCTCTCGAGCTCGTCGATCACGTCTTCGTCCAGCATCTCGCCGGCCTTGACGACGACCGAGCGGTTCTCCGGATGCACGACGTCCTCGGCCGCCACACGGCCGAGCACCCGGTCGCGCAGCGATTCGATGACCTCGCCGCCTTCGACGATGGCGCGCATGAAGGTGCCGTCCTGGGTGCCGCAATCCTGCTCGGTCACGACCAGATCCTGCGTCACGTCGACCAGGCGGCGGGTCAGGTAACCCGAGTTGGCCGTCTTGAGCGCGGTGTCGGCCAGGCCTTTTCGTGCGCCGTGCGTCGAGATGAAGTACTGCAACACGTTCAGGCCTTCACGGAAGTTGGCCGTGATCGGGGTCTCGATGATGGAGCCGTCGGGCTTGGCCATCAGGCCACGCATACCGGCCAGCTGGCGGATCTGGGCCGCGGAACCGCGGGCACCGGAGTCGGCCATCATGTAGATCGAGTTGAACGACTCCTGGTCGACTTCCACGCCATGGCGGTCGATGGTCTTTTCCTTGGCCAGCTGGGCCATCATGACCTTGGACACTTCGTCGCCGGCCTTGCCCCAGATGTCGACCACCTTGTTGTAGCGCTCGCCGGAAGTCACCAGGCCGGACGCGTATTGCTGGCCGATCTCCTTGACCTCTTTCTCGGCGCGCTCGATGATGCCGTGTTTTTCCTTCGGCACCAGCATGTCGTCGATGCAGATCGAGATGCCGGCCTTGGTCGCCAGGCGGAAACCGTACTGCAGCAACTTGTCGGCGAAGATGACGGTCTCTTTCAGACCGCACTTGCGGAACGACACGTTGATCAGCTTGGAGATTTCCTTCTTCTTCAGCGCCTTGTTGATGTTCGCGAACGGCAGGCCCTTGGGCAGGATTTCCGACAACAACGCGCGGCCGGCCGTGGTTTCCCACAGCTTGGTCGACGGCACCAGTTCACCGGAGTCCTTGTCCTTGGTGTATTCGGTCAAGCGCACGTTGATGCGCGCGGTCAGGTCCACCTCGCCCGCATCGAAGGCGCGCTGCACCTCGCCGGTGTCGGAGAACAGCAGGCCCTCGCCCTTGGCGTTGATGCGCTCGCGGGTCGTGTAGTACAGGCCCAGCACCACGTCCTGCGACGGCACGATGGACGGCTCGCCGTTGGCGGGGAACAACACGTTGTTAGAGGCCAGCATCAAGGTGCGGCATTCCATCTGTGCTTCCACCGACAGCGGCACGTGCACGGCCATCTGGTCGCCGTCGAAGTCGGCGTTGAACGCGGCGCACACCAGCGGATGCAGCTGGATCGCCTTGCCCTCGATCAGGATCGGCTCGAAAGCCTGGATGCCCAGGCGGTGCAGCGTAGGCGCCCGGTTCAGCATGACCGGATGCTCCTTGATGACCTCTTCCAGGATATCCCAGACCACCGGCGTGCCGGATTCGACTTCCTTCTTCGCAGCCTTGATCGTCGTCGCGATGCCCATGGCTTCGAGGCGCGAGAAGATGAAGGGCTTGAACAGTTCGAGCGCCATCAGCTTGGGCAGGCCGCACTGGTGCAGCTTGAGCGTCGGGCCGACCACGATGACCGAACGGCCGGAGTAGTCGACGCGCTTGCCCAGCAGGTTCTGGCGGAAACGGCCGCTCTTGCCCTTGATCATGTCGGCCAGCGACTTGAGCGCGCGCTTGTTGGCGCCCGTCATGGCCTTGCCGCGACGACCGTTGTCCAGCAGCGAGTCGACAGCCTCTTGCAACATGCGCTTCTCGTTGCGCGCGATGATCTCGGGCGCCTTGAGTTCGAGCAGGCGACGCAGGCGGCTGTTGCGGTTGATGACGCGGCGGTACAGGTCGTTCAGGTCGGAGGTCGCGAAACGACCGCCGTCCAGCGGCACCAGCGGACGCAGGTCCGGCGGCAGCACCGGCAGCACTTCGAGCACCATCCACTCGGGTTTGATGCCCGACTTGCGGAAGGCCTCGAGCACCTTCAGGCGCTTGGCGTTTTTCTTGATCTTGAGCTCGGAGCCGGTCAGGTCATTGCGCAGCTTCTCGATCGAGCCGTCGATGTCGATGCCTTCGAGCAGGTCCTTGATGCCCTCGGCACCCATCTTGGCCGTGAACTCGTCGCCGTATTCCTTGAACTTGGCGTCGAAGTCGTCCTCGGTCATGATGCTGTACTTCTTCAGCGGGGTCATGCCGGGGTCGGTCACGACATAGGCTTCGAAATACAGCACGCGCTCGATGTCGCGCAGCGTCATGTCCAGCACCAGGCCCAGGCGGCTGGGCAGGGACTTCAGGAACCAGATGTGCGCGCAGGGTGCGGCCAGGTCGATGTGACCCATGCGCTCGCGGCGCACCTTGGTCTGCGTGACCTCGACGCCGCACTTCTCGCAGATCACGCCGCGGTGCTTGAGTCGCTTGTACTTGCCGCACAGGCACTCGTAGTCCTTGATCGGGCCGAAGATCTTGGCGCAGAAAAGGCCGTCGCGCTCGGGTTTGAAGGTGCGGTAGTTGATGGTCTCGGGCTTCTTCACCTCGCCAAAGGACCAGGAGCGAATTTTCTCCGGCGACGCCATGCCGATGCGGATGGCATCGAAATGCTCATCCGGCGTGAACTGCTTGAACAGGTCGAGTAGTGATTTCATGTTTCTCTCCAGTATCTGATCGGTTCAGGACGACGACCCCACACGGTGGCGCGTCGTCCCGCAAGGCATGGTTTAGCTCCGCTCGAGTTCGATGTCGATCCCGAGTGAGCGGATCTCCTTGACCAGCACGTTGAAGGATTCCGGCATGCCGGCCTCGATCGCGTGTTCGCCCTTGACGATGTTCTCGTACACCTTGGTCCGACCCTGCACGTCGTCGGACTTGACCGTCAGCATCTCCTGCAGCGTGTAGGAAGCACCATAGGCTTCCAGCGCCCAGACCTCCATCTCGCCGAAACGCTGACCACCGAATTGCGCCTTGCCGCCCAGCGGCTGCTGCGTGACCAGGCTGTAGGGGCCGGTCGAGCGGGCGTGCATCTTGTCGTCGACCAGGTGGTGCAGCTTGAGCACGTGCATGTAGCCCACCGTGGTCGGACGCTCGAAGGCTTCACCGCTGCGCCCGTCGAACAGGTTGGCCTGGGTGCGCGTCGCCGTCAGGCCCTTGGCCTTGACGATGTCGTCCGGGTAGGCCAGCTTGAGCATGCTGCGGATTTCCTCTTCCGAGGCACCGTCGAACACCGGCGTGGCGAAGGTCGCGCCCTTGGACAGGTTCTCGGCCATCTCCAGCACCTCGGCGTCGCCGAGCTGGGAGATGTCTTCCTTGTGGCCCGATCCGTTGTAGAGCTGATCCAGGATCTGGCGCAGCTCGGCCACCTTGGCCTCGGCTTGCAGCATCTCGCCGATGCGCAGGCCGATGCCCTTGGCGGCCCAGCCCAGGTGCACTTCCAGCACCTGGCCCACGTTCATCCGCGAAGGCACGCCCAGCGGGTTGAGCACGATGTCGCATGGCGTGCCGTCGGCCATGTAGGGCATGTCTTCGACCGGAACGATCTTGGACACCACACCCTTGTTGCCATGACGGCCGGCCATCTTGTCACCGGGTTGCAGGCGGCGCTTGACGGCCAGGTAGACCTTGACCATCTTGAGCACGCCGGCGGGCAGTTCGTCGCCCTGCGTCAGCTTCTTGCGCTTCTCTTCGAACAGCAGGTCGAAACTGTGGCGCGTCTGCTCCAGCGAGTTCTTGATGCTTTCCAGCTGGCTGGCGACGTCGTCGTCGGCCGGACGGATGTCGAACCAGTGGAACTTCTCGACCGCGGCCAGGTAGGCCTTGTCGATCTTGCTGCCCTTGGCCAGCTTCTGCGGGCCGCCGTTGGCGATCTTGCCGGTCAGCAGTTTCTCGATACGGTCGAACGCGTCGGCCTCGACGATACGTAGCTGGTCGTTCAGGTCGAGCCGGAAGCGCTTGAGTTCGTCGTCGATGATCTGCTGGGCGCGGCGGTCGCGCTGGATGCCTTCACGGGTGAAGACCTGAACGTCGATGACGGTGCCCTGCGAGCCCTGGTCGACGCGCAGCGAGGTGTCCTTCACGTCGCTGGCCTTCTCGCCGAAGATGGCGCGCAGCAGTTTTTCTTCGGGTGTCAGCGTGGTCTCGCCCTTGGGCGTGACCTTGCCCACCAGCGTGTCGCCCGGCATGACCTCGGCACCCACGTAGATGATGCCCGACTCGTCGAGACGGTTGAGCTGCTGCTCCGACAGGTTGGGGATGTCGCGCGTGATCTCTTCGGCACCGAGCTTGGTGTCGCGGGCCATCACCACCAGTTCCTCGATGTGGATCGAGGTGTAGCGGTCGTCGGCAACCACACGTTCGCTGATCAGGATCGAGTCCTCGAAGTTGTAGCCGTTCCACGGCATGAACGCGACCAGCATGTTCTGGCCCAGCGCCAGTTCGCCCAGGTCGGTCGACGCGCCGTCGGCGATCACGTCGCCCTTGGCCAGGTGGTCGCCCTTCTTGACGATGGGGCGCTGGTGAATGTTGGTGTTCTGGTTGGAACGCTGGTACTTGATCAGGTTGTAGATGTCCACGCCGACCTCGCCCGCCTGGGCTTCGTCGTCGTTGACCCGGATCACGACACGGGTCGCGTCGACGTAGTCGACGATGCCGCCACGGGTAGCGGTGACCACGGTACCGGAGTCGACCGCGGAGACGCGCTCGATGCCGGTGCCGACAAATGCCTTCTCGGGACGCAGAACCGGCACGGCCTGGCGCTGCATGTTGGCGCCCATCAGCGCGCGGTTCGCATCGTCGTGCTCGAGGAACGGCACCAGCGAGGCAGCCACCGAGACGATCTGTGCCGGCGACACGTCCATGTACTGGATCTGGTCGGCTGCCACCAGGATCGACTCGCCTTTTTCACGCGCCGACACGAGGTCGCCGGTGAGCTTGCCATTCTGGTCGAGCACCGCGTTGGCCTGGGCGATGATGTATTTGCCCTCTTCGATCGCCGACAGGTAGTCGATCTGCGTCGTCACGTGACCATCGACGACACGGCGGTACGGCGTCTCGATGAAGCCATATTCGTTCAGGCGCGCATACAGGGCCAGCGAGTTGATCAGGCCGATGTTCGGACCTTCCGGTGTCTCGATCGGGCAGACGCGACCGTAGTGGGTCACGTGCACGTCGCGCACCTCGAAGCCGGCGCGTTCGCGCGTCAGGCCACCCGGGCCCAGGGCCGATACACGGCGCTTGTGGGTGATCTCGGACAGCGGGTTGGTCTGGTCCATGAACTGGGACAGCTGCGAGGCACCGAAGAACTCCTTCAGTGCAGCCGAGATCGGCTTGCTGTTGATCAGGTCGTGGGGCATCAGCGGCTCTTGCTCGGCCTGGCCCAGACGCTCCTTGACGGCCTTTTCGATACGGGCCAGACCGGTACGGTACTGGTTCTCGGCGAGTTCGCCGACACAACGCACGCGGCGGTTGCCCAGGTGGTCGATGTCGTCGACTTCGCCGTTGCCGTTGCGCAGGTCGACCAGGATCTTGACCACGGCCAGGATGTCCTCGTTGGTCAGCACCATCGGGCCGGTGGATTCGTCGCGGCCCATCTTCGCATTGAACTTCATGCGGCCGACACGCGACAGGTCGTAGGTGTCCGGGTTGTAGAACAGGCGCTGGAACAGGGCCTGCACCGCATCTTCCGTCGGCGGCTCGCCGGGGCGCATCATGCGGTAGATGGCGACGCGGGCGGAGAACTCGTCGGCGGTCTCGTCGGTGCGCAGCGTCTGCGAGATGTACGCGCCCTGGTCGAGTTCATTGGTGTAGATGCACTGCAGGTCCTGGACGTTGGCCGTGCGCAGCTTCTTGAGCAGCACTTCGGTCAATTCGTCGTTGGCCTTGGCGATGATCTCGCCCGTGTCTTCGTCGACGATGTCGCGTGCCACCACGCGGCCGATCAGGAAGTCTTCAGGCACGCTGATGTGGGTGGTCTCGCTCTGCTCGAGGTCGCGGGTGTGGCGGGCCGTGACGCGCTTGTCCTTGGCCACGACGACCTTGCCGGACTTGTCGGTGATGTCGAAACGGGCAACCTCTCCGCGCAGGCGCTCGGCGACGAATTCCATCTGTGCGCCGCTGTCCATCAGCTTGAAGTTGTCGTTGACGAAGAAGTTCGCCAGTATCGATTCCGGGTTCAGGCCGATGGCCTTGAGCAGGATCGTGACCGGCATCTTGCGACGGCGGTCGACCCGGAAATACAGGATGTCCTTGGGGTCGAACTCGAAGTCGAGCCAGGATCCACGGTAGGGGATGATGCGCGCGGAGAACAGCAGCTTGCCCGAGCTGTGCGTCTTGCCCTTGTCGTGGTCGAAGAACACGCCCGGGGAACGGTGCAACTGCGAGACGATGACACGCTCGGTGCCGTTGATGATGAACGAGCCCTTGGTGGTCATCAGGGGCACTTCGCCCATGTAGACCTCTTGTTCCTTGACTTCCTTGACCACCTTGTTCTGCGACGTCGAGGACTCGCGGTCATAGATGATCAGCTGGACCTTGGCGCGAACGGCCGAGGCGAACGTCAGGCCACGGGTCTGGCATTCACGGACATCGAACGCGGGTTTGGCCAGGTTGTACTCGAGAAACTTCATCTCGACGAAGCCGTTGTGCGACACGATCGGGAAGGCCGCGTCAAAAGCTGCCTGGAGGCCCTCCACCGTGCGCTTCTTCGGCGGCACATCTGCCTGCAGGAATGCGGTGTAGGCATCCTTCTGCATCTGCAGCAGGTAAGGGATTTCGAGTACGCTGTCGCGATTGCCAAAACTCTTGCGAATTCGCTTGCGTTCGGTATATGAGTAAGCCATGAGTTCTCCGGGCAAAGACTTGGGGGTCTTGATGGTCCTGCACTGTGCGCCGAGCGGCGGGCTCGGCAGGCTTGGCGATTGGCCGCTACCAATCTATGGCGGACGGTTGCGCATTGCGCGCAACCCGAACCAAGGCATCTTCTGCAGTCGGGGTCAGAAGACACTAGAAAAACGCGCAGCGCGCGGCTTTCTGGTGTGTTCCTACAAAGACCAAAGGCTGGGGCACGCTTTGGCGCGCGCCCCAGCCCCGGTCTGGGCAAGAATTACTTGAGGTCGGCCTTGGCGCCGGCTTCTTCCAGTTTCTTCTTGGCGGCTTCGCCGTCTGCCTTGGGCATGGCTTCCTTGACGGTCTTCGGAGCACCGTCGACCAGGTCCTTGGCTTCCTTCAGGCCCAGGCCGGTGATCTCGCGCACCGCCTTGATGACCGACACCTTGTTCGCGCCCACTTCGGACAGAACCAGGTCGAACTCGGTCTTCTCTTCGGCAGCGGCAGCTGCACCGCCACCACCACCTGCGGCCGGAGCAGCCATGGCGGCTGCGCTCACGCCAAACTTCTCTTCGATGGCTTTCACCAGGTCGTTGAGTTCCATGACCGTCATGCTGTCCAGAGCGGTCAAAAATGCGTCTTTATCGAATGCCATTTCTATTTCCTTCAATCAGTTGGGGGCTGACGGGTGTTGTTCCCTTGGAGCCCATCCATCCACTATTGGTTCACAACGTCGACGAGCCCTCAGGCCGCGACCGCTTCCGCTGCTTCGCCCTTTTTCTCCGCCAGCGCGGCCAGCACACGGGCTGTACGCGACACCGGGGACTGCATCAAGCCCAGCAACTGCGCCAACAGCACTTCCTTGGAGGGAATGCTGGCCAGTTGTTTCACGCCGTCCGCATCCAGAGCCTTGCCGCCGTACGCACCGCCGCGAATCACCAACTTGTCATTGGTCTTTGCGAACTCGGCCACCACCTTGGCGGCGGCCACTGCGTCTTCGGAAAAGCTGTAGATCAGCGGGCCGGTCATCTGGTCGGACACGACTGCAAAGCTGCTGTCGGCCACAGCACGGCGCGCCAGGGTGTTTTTCAACACACTCAGGCTGACGCCACTGCTGCGCGCGGTCGAGCGCAAGCGGGTCATGTCGGCGACCGTGATGCCACGGTATTCCGCCATTACGAGCGTTTGAGCTTTTGCGGCGAGGCCGGACACGTCGGTGACCACGGCTTCTTTCTCACTGCGATTAAGACTCAAGGTCTACTCCTTTTGGTTTGTACCGGCGTTGGTCCGATGTCGCCATCGAGCCCTTCACCTGTACGCCACACTGCAGCGACCAACTGTTTCCGGAAACCAATCCTTCTTCAGCGGGATCGCCATCTGCGTTGGTTTTCACTGATTAAGCACCCCATGACAGGGCACACCAACGGTCTTGGATGACCCGGCGACGCCTTGCGACACCACCAGCCCACCAATTCCGGTCGCCACGGGGACAACCGGAAAACTCTCGCAGCCGCCCTTACGCGCCCAGGGACTGGGTGTCCACACGGACGCCCACACCCATGGTGCTGGAGACGGCAATCTTCCTCAGATAAATACCTTTGCTCGACGCCGGCTTGGCCTTGGTCAGTGCCTCGACCAGGGCCGACAGGTTGCCTTGCAGCTTGTCGGTGTCGAACGAACGACGTCCGATCGTCGAGTGCACGATGCCAGCCTTGTCGACACGGAACTGCACCTGGCCTGCCTTGGCGTTCTTGACCGCAGTGGCCACGTCGGGCGTGACGGTACCAACCTTGGGGTTGGGCATCAGTCCGCGCGGGCCCAGGATCTGACCGAGCGTGCCGACCACGCGCATCGCGTCCGGGGCGGCAATCACGATATCGAACGGCATGTCGCCGGCCTTGACCATCGCGGCGAGGTCGTCCATGCCGACGATGTCGGCACCGGCGGCCTTGGCTTCATCGGCCTTGGCGCCCTGTGCGAACACGGCGACACGCTTGGTCTTGCCGGTGCCGTTGGGCAAGACGACGGCGCCGCGCACCACCTGGTCGGACTTCTTGGCATCGACGCCAAGTTGCACAGCCACGTCGATCGACTCGTCGAACTTGGCGGTGGCACATTGCTTGACGATACCCAGCGCGTCGGCCAGCGGATACAGCTTGGTGCTGTCGATCTGCACCGGAATCGCCTTTTGTTTCTTCGTGAGCTTGGCCATTTTTTACACGCCTTCCACAGTGACACCCATCGAGCGGGCGGAACCGGCGATGGTCCGGACGGCAGCATCGAGGTCGGCTGCGGTCAGGTCTTTCATCTTGGCCTGGGCAATCTCCTCGAGTTGCGCCCGGGTGATCTTGCCGACCTTGTCGACGTGCGGCTTGGCCGAACCCTTGTCCAGCTTGATCGCCTTCTTGATCAAGGTGATCGCCGGCGGCGTCTTGATGATGAAGGTGAAGCTCTTGTCGGCAAAAGCGGTGATGACCACCGGCAATGGCAGACCGGGCTCGACACCCTGGGTCTGCGCGTTGAACGCCTTGCAGAACTCCATGATGTTCAAGCCGCGCTGACCCAGTGCAGGGCCGATCGGCGGCGACGGATTGGCTTTACCAGCTGGCACTTGCAGCTTGATGAAACCGACGATTTTTTTCGCCATGGTTTACTCCTTGCGGGTTCAAACGCCTGCGCCAGACAACTGGCTGGGGCTCCCCGGGGTTAGCGACTCTGGAAAAACATCCGCATCGAGTCGATGAATGCGGAATCGGAAACAGGGATCGGCGGGTTGCCTCAGGTTTTCTCGATCTGCGAGAACTCCAGCTCGACCGGAGTGGCGCGACCGAAGATGGTGACCGATACGCGCACCTTGCTCTTGTCGTAGTTGACGTCCTCGACCGAGCCATTGAAGTCGGTGAAGGGGCCGTCCTTGACGCGCACGTATTCGCCCACCTCGAACTCGACCTTGTGCCGCGGCTTCTCGGTGCCCTCTTGCATCTGGTTGACGATCTTGGCGACTTCCGCCTCGGAGATCGGCGACGGACGGTTCTTGGCTCCACCGACGAAGCCGGTCACCTTGTTGGTGTGCTTGATCAGGTGCCAGGTATCGTCGTCCATGATCATCTCGACCAGGACATAACCGGGGAAGAACTTGCGTTCGGTGGTTTTCTTCTGGCCGTTCTTGACCTCGACGACCTCTTCCATCGGCACCAGAATGCGGCCAAACTTGTCCTGCATGCCGGCGCGATTGATACGCTCCTGGATGTTGCGCTCGACGGCCTTCTCCATGCCGGAGTAGGCGTGCACGACATACCAGCGCAAATCCGGATTGGCCGACGGAGCCAATGCCACGGGTTCGTCGGACGGAGTCTCTATCTCATCAGTCATCATTACCTCCAGCCCAGAACCACGCTATACAGCAGCCACTCGAGCGTCTTGTCGGTCAGCCACAGGAAAATTGCCATCACAGCCACGAAGCCAAACACATAGGCCGTCATCTGGATGGCCTCCTTGCGCGAGGGCCAGACAACCTTCCGGACCTCCCGCGTCGCGTCGCGCCCGAATGCAAACAACTCGCGCCCGGGCTCGGAAACGAAGAAGACCGCCACGGCGGCCGCAAGACCGACGATCAAGGCACCCCACTGCGCCAACGGACCCTGCTTGGCCAGCAGGTAGAACGCGACCAGTGCCCCCACGACCAGCAATACAGCACCGGCCAGCTTGACCTTGTCGAGCGGGCTGACGACGGTTTGAACTTGTGACGTGGCCATTTTTTCTCTATCTGGCGCAATACCGCCAAGAACCAGGGTCAAGCGCTTTTTGACCCCGAACGGCTGCTCAGGCAGCCGGGCGGACTACCACCGGATTCCGCAGGAATCGGTGGCAGGGGCGGAAGGAATCGAACCATCAACCTTCGGTTTTGGAGACCGACGCTCTGCCAATTGAGCTACGCCCCTACAACTAAGCTCTCCATTATCGACGCCTCCCACGCGGGACAGCGCCGAACACGGAAACTGAATTACGCGATGATCTTGGCAACCACACCGGCGCCGACGGTCTTGCCGCCTTCG
>CAXBDR010000076.1:0-18201 GCA_963974265.1 uncultured Rhodoferax sp. | reverse complement strand
GCCGTGTCACCCGCCAGCAGCGGTGACACTTCGAGCGAGACCCAGCCATCGACGCCGTCGCTGCCGTCGAAGACTGGCCTGAATAGATCCGCGGCGCGCGTCAGGTCCTGCAGTGCGATCTCGAAGAAGACGCCCTCCTCCGACAACCCGCGCATGGCCAGAGCCTGGACCGCTTCGTCGTAACTGGCGCCGCTACCAATGGCGTGCTCGAAGATCGTCGGGTTGGACGTCAAGCCGGTCACCGACAGATCGGCGATGTAGCGCGCCAGGGTGCCGCTGTCCAACAAGTCACGCGTAATGTTGTCCAGCCACAGGCGCTGGCCCAGATCGTGCAGTTGTCGGGTGTTGGCGTTCATGGTGTTTCCTGTTTTGCGAGAAGTTCGGGAATGCCGACATGGAGCAAATCGCCGATGCGCTCGATGGCGATGTCTGCGGGTGCGTATTTGGCAACAGCGGCCGGGTCCAGCGCGTAATGACCCTGACGCGGGAAGACCGTGGTCAGGCGGCTTTGCATGACGGATTTCATTGCTGTCAGGATGCGCAGCTTGTCATCGACCATCACGTAGTGCCGAGCCGGATATTGCAACTGCACGGCATCGAGCATCTGTTCCTTGTGGATGTAGATCAGAACCCGGCCGGCCACCGCATTCCACAGGCCCGAACGCTGGACCTTGCGCGGCTGGAACACCACATCGCCGTCGGTCAGGATCACCGTGGTCCCGCTTGCGCTCAAATGCCGGATGACATCCAGCGCCTGCGGATACAGGCGATCGGCGAAAGGGTAGTCGACCAGGAAGCCCGACATTTCCAACAGGCCCAGTTCGGTGCAAGATAAGTGCTCGGCATCGAACCGCCAGCGCTGTAACGCGCCCAGGTAGTCTGCATAGCCGAGTTCGCTGCGCAACGCTTCGAAGTGATCCCAATAGCGGCCTGCGTTGACAGCGCCGAATTCCTGCTCCAGATGCGCTCGCAGATCTGAGATGACGCGGTCGTTGTCGAGCAGCGTGTTATCCACGTCAAGCAGGAACACGGTGTCGTGCGGCGCAGTCACGCACTTCTCCACGAAGCACGAAACGGCGTGAGGATGACGTTCATAGAAGACTCCTTTCGGCTTGGCCACCGAACCGAATTGATCCGGTCATTCGAATCTGCATCTGGCGCCGCCCCTGATGAGTGATGCGCGAACGGCGCGAACTACTGGGAACGACAGCACACGGTACGAGCAGGCGCCTTCGTTCGTCCGTGCGCCAACGCACCAAGCGAGCGGCAAAGTTCAGAAGTGTTCGCAGCACTCTGTTCGCTGACGCACAGACGGCATCGTGCTATGCATCCATTCTGAAATCGGTCGGAAGCTTGGACGTCTCGTCCGACGCCTCGGGCCTGATGGAGATAGCCGCGCCCGGCCTCGTCTGAACGTCTATCGCATGCATACACGCGAAGCACCCACAACCTCGTATCGAGCAGGACGCACCATGTCTACAAAACGTGAAGCTTCGCGGCGCTCCGCCCACAAAGCAGGCACAAGCACCATGATCGAGCTCGACGTCGATGCCGAGTTGGAGAAACTGCAGCGCGAGACTTTCGGCTATTTCCTGCACGAAACAAATCCAGCCAACGGCCTGGTGGTGGACAAGACCGCGGCTGGCTGGCCCGCCAGCATTGCCGCCACCGGCCTCGCACTGGCCTGCTATCCGGTAGCCGTCGAACGCGGCTTCATGTCGCGCAGCGCCGCGGTCGAACGCACGCTGAGCACGTTGCGCTTCTTCTGGCGCAGCCCGCACGGCCCTGAACCCGACGCCACCGGGTATCAGGGTTTTTATTACCACTTTCTGGACATGCAGACCGGGCGGCGCGCCTGGCAATGCGAACTGTCGACCGTGGACACCACCTTCCTGCTCGCAGGAGCCCTGACTGCAGCCATGTACTTTGACGCCGACAATGCCGACGAGGACGAACTGCGCACTCTGGCCCACGCGCTGTACGGCCGTGCCAATTGGCAGTGGGCGCAGAACGGGGGCAACACCGTCACCCACGGCTGGAAGCCCGAAAGCGGCTTCCTGCACTACCGCTGGGAAGGCTACGACGAAGCGCTGCTGCTGTACGTACTGGGCCTGGGTTCGCCGACCTGGCCGCTGCCGGAGAAGAGTTATGCAGCCTGGGCATCCACCTACCGCTGGGAGCATTGCTACGGACAGGACTATCTCTATGCCGGGTCGCTCTTCACCCATCAGTTGTCTCATGTGTGGGTCGACTTTCGCGGCGTCCAGGATGCGTTCATGCAGGGCAAAGGCATCGACTACTTCGAAAACAGCCGTCGCGCGACGCTGGCGCAGCAACAGTACGCCATCGAGAACCCCCTGGGGTTCAAGAGCTACAGCAGCCATTGCTGGGGTATCACCGCCAGTGAAGGCCCGGGCCCCGGCCGCATCACCGTCAACGGCGCCGACCGCGAATTGTTCGACTATGTGGCGCGCGGCGTGCCCTACGGGCCTGACGACGGAACGCTGGCACCCTGGGCCGTGGTGGCATCGCTGCCGTTCGCGCCCGAAGTCGTGTTGCCTGCCATCGACTACTGCGTCTATCAGGCCAAGCTGACGCAGTTCAATTCCTACGGATTCAAGGCCTCGTTCAACCCCTCGCATCCCGGCGAGCCGGGCAACCCCTACGGCTGGTGGGTATCTCCGTGGCACTTTGGTCTCAACCAGGGGCCGATCGTATTGATGATCGAAAACCACCGATCCGGCCTGCTATGGCGATTGATGCGCGATTGCGCGCCGATCACCACGGGCCTGTTGCGAGCCGGCTTCACTGGCGGCTGGCTTGAAGACAAAGTGGCAACCGACCCAGCCACATCCAATGGGTCGCAACCGTCCCGCAGGAGAATCACATGACCGTCGCCAATGTTTCAAGTACCCGCACATCCGGGCTACCGCCCACGCTCGGAGCCGCGCAGGCGGCCATGCAGTTGCCTGAGGTGCAGGACATGCTGCGCAGGTTGTCCGCCTTCGATCTCGGCATCTTCATGCCGCATCAGCATGACGAGGCCACAGGCGAATTTCTGCCATTGCACAGCGATGTAATGCAAGTCGAGTCTGGCCTGGCCGTGAGCTTCCAGCGCCTGGATGAGATCGCGAACGGGGCTAGGTCATTTCTCCCGGTTGGTTGGTTTTGGCGCGCCGGCGCGTCGAGCGTGGCTGCGGCATGCGAGATGGCGGACACCGGGGGGCCTGACGGCGAGTCGGAACGGGCCGTCAAACACAAGATGATTCAGGACGACTGATCAAGCGTTCGCCAACCCGCTAACGGGACGGTGACGCAGGCATCAACCGGCAGACAACCAAGGAGAGACCATGAAAACGAGTGTGATCAATGTGCACGACATGCTGTCGGTATTGAGCGTGGAGGGTGTCGAGCAGCGGATCGGTGAAGTGCCGGGCGTCGAGAGCGTGACCGTAAACTTTGCTGCCGGCAATGCCACGGTGCGTTTTGACGAAACGCGGCTTGAGCTGGCAGACATCAAGGCGGATGTTCGCCAACGTGGTTCGGAGGCCGATGCGCCATCAAAGGCTCCGAAGCCGAACGGTCACAAAGGCCACCCAGCGCCCGCATCGGCAAAGGGTGAAGCCGCCGATCCCGTTGCGCCGAAGGCCCCCTCGCCTGATCCGGCTGCCGGCGCCGAAGGCGATGCAAACCCCGCCGAGGCCCCGGCGGACAAGCTGGTCGAACCGGTCAAAGCGCCATGAAAACGAGCGTGATCGACGTTGGCGACATGCTGTCGGTGCTCAGCGTGCAGTGCGTCGAAGCGCGCATCGGTGAGGTGCCGGGTGTCGAGAGCGTCACCGTCAATCATGCTGCGGAGACGGCCACCGTGCGCTACGACGAAACACGGCTGCGTGTGGGCGATATCAAGTCGGACGTTCGCCAACGCGGTTTCGCATTGACGCCGAGCGAGCCGACGCCGACGCCCGATGTCGCGTCCGAGCCTGCGGGGCAGGCGCCGCCAACACAATCTCCAGTGCCCTCACCATCTCAGACGGACGCCAAGGACGCAACGCCTCCCAAGCCCGCCAAGGACGCTGCGCCGGCAACACCGGCTGCCGACCCGCCGAAAGATGCCGGGCCTGGCGCGCCCCCCGATCCGAGCACCACTGCCGCTGCGTCCCCCGTGAGCGAAGTCGCCACGCCCGAGGCCACGACCGCCACTGGCTCCGATAGCGAGGCACCCGGGCCCATCGAGTCCGCGACCGCCTGGGTTCGCGAGGCATTGACGGGTGACGACAAAGGCAAGCCCGAGGCGCCATCTCCAACATCCGACGTCGCGCCACCCAAAGCTTCCGCGCCCTCGCCCGCGGCGGGCGATGCTGCAGCCGGTCACGCCGACCGCGCCGGTCACGGAGGCCATGCAGCACCTGGCGCAAAGCCCGACAAGGCGGCCAGCATGGCCCATGAAATGGGCCACAGCGGCAGTGACATGGGCGCGATGGTGCGCGACATGCGCAACCGCTTCTGGATCTGCCTGGCCTTCACGCTCCCGATCCTCGTCTATGCGCCGATGGGCGGCATGTGGCCGGCGCCAACGCCGCCGTTCGGATTGGACTTGAACCTCTGGCTGTTCTTCTTCGCCAGTGCGGCCGTGCTCTACCCGAGCTATCCGTTTTTTGTTTCCGCCTGGCGCGCGCTCAAAGAAGGCACCCTGGGCATGGCTGCGTTGATCGTGCTGAGCGTGGGCACCGGCTATTCATTCAGCGTCGGCGCCACCTTCTTCTTCAAGGGCGAGGAGCAATTCTTCGAAGCCGTCGCCGTGCTGCTGGTATTCATCCTGCTGGGGCACTGGCTGGAGATGCGCGCGCGTGCCGGCGCGTCGTCGGCGATCAAGGCACTGATGAACCTGACGCCGACTATGGCCAACGTTATCCGCAACGGTGCCGAGGTCGAAGTGCCGACAGCCGAGGTGCTGGCCGGTGAGATCATCGTCATCCGACCCGGCAACAAGATTCCGGTGGACGGCACCATCGAGACCGGCGAATCGCAGGTGGACGAATCGATGCTGACCGGCGAGTCGATGCCCGTGAAGAAGGGGCCCGGCGCCAAGGTAGTAGGCGCCAGCATCAACAAGAGCGGCAGCTTTCGCTACAAGGCCACCAAGGTCGGTGCCGACTCCGCATTGGCGCAGATCGTCAAGCTGGTGCAAGAGGCGCAGAATTCCAAGGCGCCAGCGCAGTTGCTGGCCGACAGGGCTGCGCAATGGCTGGTGATTGCCGCCATCGCGACTGGTCTGATCACCTTCTCGGTCTGGTTCTGGGTCCTGGGCGAGCCGCTGCTGTTGGCGGTGACGTTGACCATCACCGTCTTCGTGATCGCTTGCCCGGATGCATTGGGGCTGGCCACGCCGATGGCCGTGATGGTGAGCACGGGGCTCGGCGCTGCCAATGGCATCTTGTTCAAGAACGCTTCAGCGCTGGAAGACGCCACCAAACTCGACGTCATCGTCTTCGACAAGACCGGCACACTGACCGTCGGCCACCCCGAGGTCGTCGAGATCATCCCTGCAGAAGGTGTCTCCGAAGCTGTGCTGCTGACCGCCGCCGCCGCCGTGGAACAGGGCTCGGACCATCCGCTGGCGCAGGCTATTGTGCGCCGTGCATCCAAGCTCACCATCGTCGCGCCGACCGGGTTCGAAAGCCTCGACGGAATGGGCGCGCGCGCCGAGACCGCCGCCGGCACGGTGTACCTGGGCAACCGGTTGCTGATGGACACGCAAAAGTTGGCGCTCGGCCCGTTGGAGGCGCAGGCCAAGCGCCTTCAGGCCGACGGCCGCACGGTGGTCCACGTGGCACAGGCGGGCAGCGTGATCGGCCTCATCGCCATTGCCGATGCGATCCGGCCCACGTCCAAGGCGGCAGTGGCCAAGCTGCGCGAAGGCAAGATCGAAGTGGTAATGCTGACCGGCGACAACCTGGCCACCGCCAAGCGCATTGCAGCCGACCTGGGCATTGACAAGGTGCTGGCCGATGTGCTGCCCGCGCAGAAGGCAGAGAAGGTCAAGGCCTTGCAGGCCACCGGCAAGAAGGTCGGCATGGTCGTAGACGGCGTCAACGACGCACCGGCGCTGACCCAGGCGAACGTGGGTTTTGCCATCGGCGCCGGCACCGACGTGGCGATGGAAAGCGCCGATGTGGTGCTGATGAAAAGCGACCCCTACGACATCGTCGGCGCGATCGAGTTGTCACGCGCCACCGTGCGCAAGATGCACCAGAACCTGGCGTGGGCGGTGGGCTACAACGCCATCGCCTTCCCGCTGGCCGCTGGCGTGCTGTACCCGTTTGTTCTGAGCCCGGAGATAGCGGCGATTTCCATGTCGGGCAGCACCCTGATCGTGGCGATCAACGCGCTGATGTTGAAGCGCACCAAACTGGCGGGCATTCGCCAGCCTGGTCGGCCCGTTTCGTCGGCAAGCCCGCCGCCAGCCCAGGCGTCGGCAGCATCATGAACGCATGCAGCGCGACTCATTTGGCCGCTGCCCCGAGCCGCGCCGAATCCATCGCAGGCGCGGGTGCGCTGCGCGCAAGGCGCCCCAGTTGCCATTGCTTGACCAGGGCATAGAGCGCGGGGATCACGCCGAGCGTCAGCAACGTCGATGAGATCATCCCGCCGACCATCGGCGCCGCTATCCGACTCATCACTTCAGAGCCAGTGCCCGTTCCCCACATGATGGGCAGCAGGCCGGCCATAATGGCGACCACGGTCATCATCTTCGGCCGCACACGTTCCACGGAGCCTTCCATCACGGCACCGTAGAGATCAGCCGGCTCCGGCAAACGTCCTTCGCTATCGCATCGTCTCTTGGCCGCTTCCCACGCTTGGTCCAGGTAGAGCAGCATCACCACGCCAGTCTCCGCCGCAACACCGGCCAGCGCGATGAAGCCAACGGCCACTGCCACCGAGAGGTTGTAGTCGAGCCACCACATCAGCCACACGCCGCCCACCAGCGCGAACGGTACCGACAGCATGACGATCAGCGTCTCTGTCATGCGCCCGAAGTTCAAGTACAACAACAGGAAAATGGTCAACAGCGTCACGGGTATCACGACCTTCATTTTCTCGACAGCACGCTCCATGTACTCGAATTGACCGCTCCAGGTGATGCAGTAACCGGCGGGGAATTTCACCTGATCGGCCACCGCCTTGCGCGCGTCGGCCACGTAGGAGCCGATGTCACGGCCACGGATATCGATGAAGATGTAGGCCGACAGCAGCGCATTCTCGGTGCGTATGCCCGGCGGGCCGCGAGCCACCACCACCTTGGCCACCTGACCCAGCGGCACCATGGCGCCGCCCATGATCGGCACCAGCACCTCGCGCTCTATCTGCTCGGGGTGGCTTCGCAGTTCGCGCGGGTAGCGCACGGTGACGCCAAAGCGCTCGCGGCCCTCCACCGTGGTGGTGACCAGTTCGCCGCCCAATGCCGTGCCGATGACGTCCAGCAGTTCGCCCACCGACAGTCCGTAGCGCGCCAGCGCTGCCCGGTCAGGTTCGATATTGAGGTAACTACCGCCGGTCAAGCGTTCTGCAAAGGCCGATGTCGTGCCGGGCACATCCTTGACGACCGCTTCGATCTCCTTGGCAAGCCTTTCCATCTCTCCCAGGTCTTTGCCGAAGACCTTGATCCCGATGGGTGTGCGGATGCCCGTGGACAGCATGTCGATGCGCGCCTTGATTGGCATCGTCCAGGAGTTGGCGACGCCTGGGAACTGCAGCGCCTTGTCCATCTCGGCAATCAGCTTGTCGGTGGTCAGGCCGGCACGCCATTGGTCCTGCGGTTTGAGATTGATCACTGTCTCGAACATTTCGATCGGCGCCGGATCGGTCGCGGTGTTGGCGCGGCCGGCCTTGCCGTAGACCGACTCGACCTCGGGAAAGCGCTTGATGATCTTGTTCTGGGTCTGCAGGACCTCGGCGGCCTTGGTGATGGACATGCCTGGCAAGGATGCCGGCATATACAGCAGCGTTCCCTCGTTGAGGGTGGGCATGAACTCGCTGCCCAGCTGGGATGCCGGGTAGTAGGACAGCCCCATCGTGATCAGCGCGAGCGCGATGGTCAGTTTCTTCCAGCGCATCACGACTTCGATGATTGGCCGGTAGACCCAGATCAAGAAACGGTTCACCGGGTTCTTCGCTTCCGGCATCACCTTGCCGCGGATGAAGATCAACATCAGCACCGGCACCAGCGTCACCGACAGCAGCGCCGAGCCCGCCATCGCGAAGGTCTTGGTGTAGGCCAGCGGCGAGAACAGACGACCCTCCTGCGCCTCGAGCGTGAACACCGGCAGGAAGGACACCGTGATGATGAGCAGCGAGAAGAACAGCGACGGGCCGACCTCACGGCAGGCGTCGATCATCGCCTCGGCCCTGTCCTTGGTGGTATGAAGAGGCTTCAGCCGGTCCAGCCGCTCCAGATGCTTGTGCGCGTTCTCGATCATCACGATGGCCGCGTCGACCATGGCGCCGATGGCGATGGCGATACCGCCCAGGCTCATCAAGTTCGAGTTCATGCCCAGCATGCGCATCGCAATGATCGAGATCAGCACACCCACGGGCAGCATCAGGATGGCCACCAGCGCCGAGCGCACATGCATCAGGAAAACGACACACACCACGGCCACGATCAGGCTCTCTTCAAGCAGCGTCCAGGAGAGGTTCTTGATAGCGCGGTGAATCAAGTCCGAGCGGTCGTAGACCGCCTCAATCGTCACCCCTTCCGGCAACCCGGCGGAGATCTCCTCGACCTTGAGTTTGAGGTTGTGGATGACTTCCAGCGCGTTCTGTCCGAAGCGCGACATGGCAATGCCCGACACGACTTCGCCCTCGCCGTTCAGCTCTGACAGTCCGCGCCGCTCGTCGGGCACCATCTCGACGCGGCCGATGTCGCGGATCAGCACCGGTGTGCCCCCCTCGCTCTTCACGACCAGCAGCTCTATATCGGTCTTGCCCCGCAGATAACCCTTGCCGCGCACCATGTACTCGGTCTCTGCCATCTCCACCACACGCCCACCGACGTCGCGGTTGCTGTCGCGGATCACCTGCGACACCTTCATCAATGGGATACCGAAGCTGCGCAGCTTCAGCGGGTCGACCGTCACCTGGTAGGTCTGAACGAAGCCACCCAACGAGGCCACTTCTGCAACACCCGGTGCCTTGGTGAGCTGGTAGCGCACGTACCAGTCCTGGATGGTGCGCAGCTCGGCCAGCGTCTTGTTCTTGGCCAACAGCACGTACTGGTAGACCCAGCCCACTCCGGTCGCGTCGGGCCCGAGCGAGGGCGACACTCCTTTGGGCAGGCGACTGGACGCGAAGTTCAGGTATTCCAGCACCCGGCTGCGTGCCCAGTAGATATCGGTGCCGTCCTCGAAAATAACATAGACGAAGGAGGCGCCGAAGAACGAAAAGCCGCGCACGACCTTCGACTTCGGTACTGCCAGCATTGCCGTCGTGAGCGGATAGGTCACCTGGTCTTCCACCACCTGCGGCGCCTGACCGGGGTATTCGGTGTAGACGATGACCTGCACGTCGGACAGGTCGGGCAGCGCGTCCAGCGGCGTCTTCATCACGGCGATGACACCACCGACAACAATGAACAGGGTGGCGAGCAGGACAAGGAAGGGATTCCCGCCCGACCACTGGATGATCTTGGACAGCATGGGGTGCTCTGCTCAATGGCCGCTGTGGGAACTTGGGCTGACGATGGCCGCAGATGCCGGTGCCATGGGTCTCGTCGACGCCGGTTGGTCCGGCCTGGGCGCTGGCAACGCAGCGCCAGACGCCCGGGTCTCGGCACCTTTGGCTGCACTGCCATGGCCGGCGTGCCCGCCCAGGCCACCCACGGCCGCCTTCAGATTGCTCTCGGCATCGATCAGGAAGTTGGCCGCCACTACAACCTGCTCGCCGACCGCCACGCCTTTGATGACCTCAACGAAGTTCTCGCCGCGGCCACCCAACTCGACCTCCCTCGGCTCAAAGCGGCCTTCTTTGACCTGCACCAGCACGATGCGACGGATACCGGTATCGATCACGGCCGAGTCTGGCACGGTCAGCACCGGGATCTTGCCGCCCACGGTCATCTCGACCTGCGCGAACATTGCCAGCTTGAGCCGCTGGCGCGGATTGGCCAATTCGATACGGACCGGGATGCTTCGGGTCTCGGCCTTCAGTGTGGGGTAGATATAGGTTACGCGCCCGCTGAAGACCTCGTTCGGATAGGCCGTGGTGGTGACCTTGGCCGTGGCCCCGGTCTTCACCATGCCGATGTCCAGTTCGGACAAGTCGGCAATGACCCAGACCGACGAAAGGTCAGTCACCTGGTAGAGCATCTCACCGGGCATGAAGCGCATACCCTGCACGGCCTTCCTTTCAGTCACCACGCCCGACACCGGCGAAGAGTAGGTGATGCCGCGCTGCGGCTGTCCCGACTTCATCAACGCGGCGATCTGCCCAGACGATAAATCCCAATGGCGCAGGTGGGCCAGGCTGGTTTCTGCCAATTGCTTGATGCTGCGCTGGGCCTCGGTGCTGGCGTCCTTCATCGTTGAAATTGCCTGCGCCGCAATCACGTATTCGCGCTGGGCAGCGACAAGTTCGGGGCTGTACACTTCGAACAGCGCCTGTCCCTTGACCACCGATTGCCCCGTGAAATTGACATGCAGCGTCTCCACATATCCTTCGAACTTGGGCGCAATCGCGAAGACGCGCCGCTCATCAGGCTCGACCCGACCCGCCGCACGCACCACCTTGCCAAGCAGGCGCATGCTGGCGGCCTCGACGCGCACACCCAGCTTCTGAATCTTCTCGGTGCTGATGCGCACCTGATTGGGCGAGATGTCTTCTACCGTGGCGCCGGACGCACCGGATGTGTCTTCTCCCTCGTAGACCGCCACGTAGTCCATTCCCATCGGGTCTTTCTTTGGCGTAGGCGAGGTGTCGGCCAAGCCCATCGGATTACGGTAGAACAACAACTTGCGCGGCTTCGGCGACTCAGTGGTTGCACTCGCGGCGGCAATCATGGCGGCGGCCGACGCCGGTGACCGCGTGCCTAGCCAGTAGCCACCAGCACCGACGGCTCCGAGCAGAGTGATCGCAAGTGCGACGGCGATGGTTTTCAAAGGTCTTCTCCCAGAAGGCTTTCGATGTCGGCCAGGCGCAACTGCGCCTCGACCCGGGACTTGAGCAGCTCCTGCCGGGCCTTGAGGATCTGGCGCTGCGCCTCGATCAGCACAGCAAATTCGGCCTTGCCGTTCGCGTACGCGGCCAGCGAGGACTGCAGACTCAGCTCCGCCTGCGGCAGCAGTTGGCTCTTGATCAGGATTTCAGTGCGCCGCGCAGCGTCCAAGCCCGCCAGGTTGGCCCCCAGTTCGCCGAGCACCCGGTTTGACAGGTTGTCGGCCCGGGACCGCGCTGCATTGACCATGGCCGCGGCCTCGCGTTCCTGGCCGCGGCGTGATTCTTGCTGCAACGGAATGTTCATCTCGAACATCAGACTCCAGGTCGTGATGCGGGAACCCATCTGCGATGGCGACAAGCCCACCAGCAAATCGGGGTAGCGATTGGCGTGTGTGAGGTCACGGTTCTTCTGGGCGGCGGCCAGGCGTGCCAACTCGACCATGATCTGGGGGTTGCGCATGCGTGCCCGCTCCGCGAGCGATACAGCGTCCGCAGCGCCCAGCGACGGCAACGGGCGCAGGGCAACGGGTTCTGCCAGGGCGGCGGCGCCATCGCGCGCCAAAAGGCCGTTCAGCTTCGCCCGGATCTGGCGCTTCTCGCCGTCGAGCGAGATCAACTCGGCGCGCATCACGGTCTGCTCCAGTTGTGCGCGGATCGCGTCCGGCTGACCGACCAGCCCACCGGCGTAGCGGGCCTGCGCCACCTGCTCCAACTGGGTCATCAGCGCCAGCAGTTCACCCACCAGACGCTCGTTGCCGGCCGCGCGGTAATACTCGGCGTAGGCTCTCTTGATGCGAGCGGCCAATTCGGCCCAGGTGCTATCTGTCCTGGCGTCGGCCTGTTTCGCGTCGGCGGCCGCAGCATCGCGGCGCAAATCGCGCTTGCCCCACAGGGGAAAGGCCTGCATCAGTGTGTACTTCGTTTCGCCGACTCTCCAGGGCAGGATGCTGGGCGGTGCATCTCTCCCATAGTTGTTGATGTTCATGAGCTCGACCCGAAGGACGGGATCAGGCAGGGCGCCGGCCGGTCCAATGCGCTGTGCCGCCGCTTCAGCTTCCTGGCGCATGGCGTTCAGCTCAGGGCTTTGCGTACGTGCATAGACCAGCAGACTCTGCACGCTGCTTCCCAACGCAACGTCCTGGGCCAGTACCGGGCTGACTGCGGTTGCGCAGAGAAGACCGGCCCACAGCAGAGCCCGCGCACGGCGCATGAAGGCGTTCGCCAAGATGCCCGGCGCAGCGCCGGTCGCCGCTGTGACTTCGAGCGCGCCCGTCGGGATTCCCGCCCGCGTGGCCGCCAAAGGCAGCCGGGTTGTGCGTCGCTGCGGAAATTGTGGAGGACTGTGAACTCGGTCTTGAACGGGCATCATCGGTAGAATCCTCAGGCATCGACAACGGCAGGCTCGAAATTCGTCACGTGGACTTTTTGGCATTGGTGTGGCCGCGGTTGAGCTTCGTCTTTGCCTGTGACGCGGCAGCGGTTGGTTTTGTGGCAGCGACTGGCCGTGCCTGGATCACAGCAAACAGCGCCCAAGAAGCAATGAAGACTGCAGCGAAAGTAATGGGAATCGTCGTCATGAGGAATAGCTCCGAAAGGGAAGGTGAACTCAGTCTTCAGTAGATCTTCAGAGTTTGAAGCTTATGAGGCATAGGCCCGCGCGAATTTGACCTGCGTCAACTGTGACGCATCCGGAGACGGTTCGCTTGTGCACAGACACTGCCGGTCGGCCCGGATATCTTGACGAAATGCATCAGCCTGGGACCTCGCCCAGGGCAATCAACAGGTTGAACCAATGAACTTGATGGAATCGTTCATGCTTAATCACAGCAAACGCGCGTACCACGCGGATTTCGTGCTCTACGTCGCGGCTGTCTCTGCGCTGACTGTGGTCGTCTTCGCCATGGGGTGGATAGCGAGCCGCCTGGAGGCTGGAGGATTCGTGCTGATCGGTTTCGTCAACGGCAAGAGCGACCATGCGCCTTCGTCTTCGAACACCGCCAGCCAACGCATCCGGATACATTGGCTGGTTGGTCCCTGCATGCAAATGGGTTCGGAGCTTCCGCCCGCATCCCGCCCTGTCACAATCGGCAATCTGTTATCCAACGCACAGACCCAAGATGTGGACACTGATAAAGTGGCATCGGTGTCGGGACAAAGGAGCCTGTCGACGGACGGCGCCTAGACAGATTGATGAATGGGCATAATGATTTTGATGGTTCTGACCTCGCACGATAGGCACAGCCATACTGGCAAGACGACCGGCTTCTGGCTTGAGGAGTTTGCCGCGCCCTACTATGCCTTCAAAGACGCGGCCGCCGAGATCACACTGACTTCACCGCTCGGTGGGCAGCCACCGGTTGACCCGAAGAGCGACGACGCAGCGACGCAGACCGAGTTCACGCGCCGATTCAAGTCCGATCTGGCGATTCAAGCTGCGCTGGCCAGCACCCTTACGCTGCGCGACCTGAGCGCCAGCAACTTCGACGCCGTGTTCTACCCCGGCGGCCATGGCCCGCTGTGGGACCTAGCTGAAAACGCGTACTCGACCGCGCTGATTGAAGCCATGCTTGCTGCAGAAAAGCCGGCCGCCGCCATCTGCCATGTGCCCGGCGTGCTGCGGCACGTGAAGGCGGGCGACTGGCAGCCCCAGGTCGTTGTCGATGGCCTTCTGATCACCGGCCAATACCAAAACCCAGCCTCTTCCGAGCCAACCGCCAAAGCGTTGCTGGAGATGTTGACGTGACTTGGCAACCGCTTGCCCACTCTACGCATGAACATTGACCCCAGTTACCACTACACATGGTTGATCTGGTCCGCGGCCTTCCTGCTGGCTTGGGCAGCGCTGTTTTTCGCCCGGCCAAAATTGCGACGCCGCATGTTGTGGGCAAGCGTACTGACCACACCGTTTGGCTTGACCGAGCCGCTTTTCGTGCCAGCCTACTGGAACCCTCCGAGCCTGTTCGACCTGGCCCAACGCAGCGGATTCGACATCGAAAGCCTGGTGTTCACTTTTGCGATCGGCGGCCTGGGTGCGGCAGGCTATCGCGCGTTGTCGCCGGCCACTGAACACCGGTTTGCGCGCGGAACAGGCCACGCATCAAGGCATCGCTGGCACGTGGCCGCGCTCGCACTTCCGTTCGTCGTGTTCGCCGTCCTGCTGCTCCTGCCATTGAACCCCATCTACGCGGGCATCGGAGCACTGTTGTCCGGCAGCCTCGCCACGTTGATGTGTCGCCCCGATCTATTTCGCAACACGCTGGTTGGCGGACTGCTGTTCCTGGCACTCTACACAGCTTTTCTGCTAGGGCTGAAGTGGCTGTGGCCGGGATATATCGAGGCCGTCTGGAACCTTTCGGTACTATTGCCATGGCGCCCCGCGGGGCTGTTGATCGAAGAGTTGCTTTTCGGTTTCGGTTTCGGCATGTACTGGAGCAGCGTTTACGAGCACGTCGCGTGGCGCGGGTACGACGGGCAAACCGCGCAGTCGCAGGCTGCCTGATCCGGCAAGAACATTCATCTCCTGGCCACCATGTGCTTTTCTGCCACAGCGAGTTTCACTGCAGGTGTCGCGCTGCTGATTGTCGGCGCGGTGACGACGCGGCGCGCGAGTCGCCGGGCAGAATTGCCGTACGCATTGATTCCCGTGCTGTTCGGCATTCAGCAATTGATCGAGGGCGCATTGTGGCTGACATTCCCTGCCAAGGCGCCGCTGCTGAACACGGCGCTGACGCATGCGTTCTCGTTCTTCTCTCATGTGCTGTGGCCGCTGTACATACCAATGGCGGTGCTGTTGCTCGAACCGACCCCGTGGCGGCGCAAGGTGCTGGTCTCGATCGCGCTTGCAGGCGCGGCGGTGAGCCTTTACCTGCTGTACTTCCTGGTACGCCTGTCGATCGTGGCCGAGCCTTCGGGCGGGCATATCGCCTACATCTCTCCGCATTTCTATGCGCTGGCTGCGATGGCTCTGTATCTGTTGGGCACTTGCGTCAGCAGCCTCTTCTCCAGCCACCGATCGATCCGATGGTTCGGCGCTGCGGCCTTCATTTCGTTTGTCGGCGCCTACACGTTCTATGCGTTCTGGTTCATTTCGGTGTGGTGCTTCTTCGCCGCGCTGCTGAGCGTGCTCGTGCTGCTGCACTTTCCGCGCAAGCGCGACTGAGTCAGCCGTTACGATGCGTCCATTGGAGCCGGTGATCAGGACAATATCGCCATAGGGATTCATGACCGCAGGTCATGATGTGAATATCCGTATGGGTCGGGCGGTTCCATTGCGCATCGAAAATGCAGAAGGACAAATTTCAAATTTGTTGCGAGGCCTTTCGACCAGGCTCTCGCCAACTGCGACCGGCTGCGAGGCCGCCTGCGGCAGCGACTCTGTGCAACATGAATGCGAAGATGTCTGGATGATTCATGCCGCCGGCCGCTGGGGTAAAAGCCGCGCGTGTTCGGTCTTGACGACCGAGTAGCACTCGCAAGTCAACCTCTCCAGGCCCGCGCGATTCAGTACCGAGATGTGACCTCGGGCGTATTTTATGAGCCCGGCTTTCTGCAGCCTGAGCGCTGCGGCGGTCACGCTTTCACGACGCAAACCAAGCCCATCAGCGATCCGTTCTTGCGTCATCACGAGTTCGCTTCCGTGCACCCGATCGAGGCTGCACAACAGCCATCGGCTCAGTTGCTGGTCCGGTGAATGGTGCCGGTTGCAAACGGCTGTCTGCGCGATCTGCGTGATCAATGTCTGAACGTAGCGCAACAACAGACACTGCACCGACCCTGACCGATCAAACTCGTCCTTGATTGCCTGCGCGCAGACTCGGTATCCCCGTCCGGCGCATTGAACGACAGCTCGATTGGGCAAGGATTTGCCGCCCAGAAAATGCGAGATGCCGACCAACCCTTCATTGCCGATCAAACCAACTTCGGCCGAGGCGCCATCTTTCGTCACGTACATCAGCGAGACGATTGCAGTCGTCGGAAAGTAGACATGCGTGATCGTGCTGCCGGCCTCCTGCAGTACCTTGCCGAGTGACATGTCCACGCCTTCGAGTTGCGACTTCCAACGTGCCAGCGCACTAGGGGGAATCGCGGCGAGCAGGTGATTCTCTTCATTGCGGAGCGTCGGCACGACGCGAGCATCCACCACGGCTCTGCGCTCGCAACAGGCGCTCGGGTCGTGCGACCAATTGCTCGCGCCCATCAACATGAGCGTCGATTTGTCTGGAACGCGTTGATCGGTTCGGCCACGTTCGATGATGCTTGTCATCATGGAAATTCCTTCAATGCGCTTCGGGTCACCAGGAGCCTGGGTCCGGGTCGCGCCTCGGCTTCGCAATACACGTGACGCCGCGTCAGTGGGGGTGAGGCATTCACCCCGGCACGCTTGCGGGCAAGAACCTGATAGACACCAATCTCTCCCGACTCGAATTCGAGGGCGCATGCCGCCATGTACAGGCGCCAGACGCGAAAAGTCGATTCGCTGACATACTGAAGCGCCTGTTCATGGTGACGCTCGAGGCGCGCCACCCAGTGCCTGAGCGTCAGCGCGTAGTGCGGGCGCAAGGCTTCCACATCCGCGATTTCGAACCTCGCGCGCTCCATGCCACGCTGGATGTTGCTCACGGTGTCGAGTTGGCCGTCGGGGAAGACGTAGCGATTGATGAACTCCGTGGAAGGTGTCTTGTTCCAGCCCTCGACGTCGTGTGTGATGCCGTGGTTGAGGAACAGACCACCTGGTTTGAGCAAGCGGTGGACGGTCGAGAAGTACACGGGCAGATTCTTCAGCCCGACGTGCTCGAACATACCGACACTGGCAACCTTGTCGTACACCGAATCGCCCTGAAGGTCCCGGTAATCTCGCAACTCGACCGTCACGCGATCTTCGAGTCCGGCCTGCACGATGCGCTGACGTGCCAGGCCCAGTTGCTCCGCGCTGAGCGTCACGCCATGCGAATGCACGCCGTAGTGCCGAGCCGCATGGATCACCAAGGCGCCCCACCCGCAGCCGATGTCGAGCAGGCGATCACCGCCCTGGAGTTGAAGCTTTCGACAGATGTGGTCGAGTTTGGCTTGCTGAGCCTGCTCCAGATTCTGGTCGGACTGCTCGAAATAGGCGCAGGAGTACACCATCGCGTCGTCAAGCCATAGGGCGTAGAACTCGTTCGACACGTCGTAGTGAAACTGGATCGATGCCCGGTTCTCGGTCTTCGAATGGACCTTGACGGATTGACCGTGATGCGAGGTCCGAAGGCTCTGTGGCTTGGCAGATGCGACCGCGCTCGAACCCAACGTAAGCGCGCTGAACAGCGCGCCCATTCGATCCCGAAGCGTCAGGCGAATGCAGTGCAGATGGTCCTTCAAGTTGAGCGCAGCAAAGAAGTCTCCCTCGATATCGATGTCGCCCTGAAAGTAGGCTTCAGCCAGACGCAGCGTGTCGCGGCCCAACACCATCGAACGGACGGCATCGGGGCTGTGACACACCAGCGTGAATCGAGGTTCCACGTCTCCCGCGCCGGGCGCACCGAGTCTCAAGGTGGTGCCATTCCACAAACGCATCGCCAGACTTCCATCGAAGCCACGAAACAGCCTTTTCAACAAGTCCGACGCAACTTCGGCTCCACGATCGGAAATCGATCCCGGCGCATGTACCCTGCAAGCGTGTGTGGCCGACATGGTCGCAAGACGCTGCGCCCATGGGGCGTCGGCGGTAACGTTCAAGTCGACCCCGTCGATCGTCGAGGCGCGCAAGCTGATGGCGAGTTCGCCGACCTCGTTGAGGTTGGTTTTCATTGTGGGCTCCCTTTTCATCATGGTTTCAGGTCGCCAGCCAATTGGCAGCGAGATCGGCCGCACCCGGGATTGGGCGAAACGTGGGAATGCAACCAAGATGGGTGCACAGCCCAACCATGACAGAGAGCTCAGGCTTGACCGACCGGTCGATGTTCCGTGCGTACTCGGGCTGCTCAGATCTCGTTGAGAGCGGGTCAGCGA
>CAXBDR010000075.1:0-18471 GCA_963974265.1 uncultured Rhodoferax sp. | reverse complement strand
TAGGCCGAAATCAGGTAATGGAGGTCCAGCGCCAGCGGCGGGTTGCTCAGGCGCTGCGTTCCGGTGTCGTCGCGCGAGGGAAGACTGGCATTGCGCCAGCCGGTGTTGGGCGTGACCTGGTACAGGAACAGGTTGAGCTGGCTGCTTTCGGTGCCGCCGTCGAGCACGACCCGGTCCGGTGGCAACACACTGACCGTGACCGTGCTGCCGAGCACGCCGGTGATGTTGTGGTTCACCATGCCGTCGTTGAGCCGGTCGCGCAGCACCGCGGTGACGCCGGCAATGGCCAGGGCCGTGCTCATGGGCCAGTCCTCCGTGTAGCGAACCGCGCAGCACGATGCGTCCGAACCGGCCTATCCCGCCGCGTCATGACGTCCCCCTTCGGCGCGACAGGTAGTCGTCCAGCGACAGTGGTGTACGGCCGGTGCGAGTCGGCTTGCGCGGCGCCGGCGCCGGCTGCAGCGCGGTCACCTCGATGCGGCCGATGTGGACATGGACTTCGGTCGCCTCGTCAGCGGCAGCCGACCGGTCGCGGCCGCGTGGCTGCGCGGGTGTGGCTGGCGCGCGGACCGGTTGCGGCAACGCGGTGCGCGGCGGCGAGGAGCGTTGGTGACGGGTCTCGGTCGGGTCATGCGCAAGCCGCGCATCGCGTGCGACGCGGTGCTGCGACACGGGTTGACCCGAGGGGCGCTGCGAGTCGCGGTAGCCGACGGGTTGTCGGGAGTCCTGGGCCTCGGCGCGGCGCGATGGCACCGTCGCCGTCACAGTCACCGGCGGCGTGGCCAAGACGGCTTGTACGGGACCCGGCCCAGGCGGCGCGGCTTGCGGGCCGGTGTCGCCGCCGCCAGCGACGTGGAGCGCAGGAGCTTCGCTCGGGGCTGACATGGGCAGGGGGGGTGACGATAGTGTCGGTGCCGACGGTCGCGGCGCCCGGGCATCGGAGCCGTGTTGTTCAGCGGCGGGCCGCCCGGGCCTTGCGTCGAGACGCTCCGCACGCCGGGAAGCATGCGCCAGCGGGTCGTCGGCTCCGGGGCGTTCCGATGCCTCGGCCCGCGGCCATGCCAGGGCGTGCGGCAGACCGGCATGGGCGTGGGTGACCGCGGCCGTGCGCACGAGGCGCGCGGTGCCGTTCGCACGCTGGGCAAGACGGTGGAGGTATCCGGTCATGTCCAGCCGCCTCCCATGGCGTCAGGCGCTCGCCATGTCCAGGTAGGCGGCGCGACGCGCCTCGCCGAGCGCCAGTATCTCGCTCTCGGTCCAGCCATAGGCAGATGCCAGCATGTGGACCTGTTCGAGCAGCTGGCGCGCCTGGCGCTGGACGTCGCTCCACAACACGCTGCCCGGGTCGAGCGCTGCGGGCGTGTGATGGCCGCAGGCATGGCAGGCCACGTCCAGCCGCAGGTCGGCCAGTGGATCGGCCGATTCGAGTTGCGTGCCGGCCTCGGTCAGCAGCGCGTGCAACGCGATGCCGGCGTCATCGGTCTTGCCCGTGCAGCAGCGCTGCAGCAACTGCAACGCTGCAACGTCGATGTCCGGCTCGTGCGTGATGGCGGCCAGGTCGCGGCTGTCGGGCAGTCGGAACAGGAAGCCCTGTACGTCCACCGTTGCCGGGTCGTCGTCGGAGCGCGCGTTCGCGAGCAGGTCGCCGGTGGCCATGCGCGTTTCCAGCGATTCGCCGCATTGTTCGCATGCGAGTTCCAATTCGATGACGGAGCCGAACCAGGCAGCACGCAGTTGCAGCAGCGCGGCGTTGACGGCGCCCAGCGGCAACCGGGCCAGCTGCTCCGGGTCCAGCTCCGGCCGCGCCCAGGCGCACAACACCAGGGACCGGTCGATGGGGGACAGGGCTTGTCCATCCTCCCACAACGCAAGCAGCGCGGAATTGCGATTGCCGTCCATGGTGGCGGTCATGCCGGTTCGGTGAAACGCGGCTCGGCAGGTTCGGACACGTCGTAGTCCCTTTCCCAGCCCTCGTTCTCGAGCTTGATGGTCTGGATCGCGACGGCGTTGGCATTGGCGTCCAGGTCGGGCAATGCCTGGTATTCGGAGACCCAGCAACGGAACACCTTGTAGGCCAGGGCCAGCTGGCCCGCCTCGTTGTAGACCTCGATGATCAGGTCCTTGCGGAAGTCCTGCAACGAGACTTCGGCGCCCAGTCCGGAGCCGAAATTCCAGACCTTGTTGGCCCAGCGTTCGAACTCCGTGTCGTGCGTGACGCCGCGCTCGAGCGTGATGGCCTCGAACTTGGTGCGCCCCGGCGACTTGCGCGAGGTGGACGGGTCACCGCCCTCGCGGTGTTCGACCAGCTCGGTGCTGCGCTTGAGCGGACCAACCTTGCTGATGCCGGCGACGTAGCGCCCGTCCCACTTGACGCGAAACTTGAAGTTCTTGTAGGGATCGAAACGTTGTGCGTTGACGCTGAACTGTGCCATGACGGTGTCTCCTTAAACCTCGACCTGACCGGCCATCTGCTGGATCTTGAGCACGACGAACTCGGCCGGCTTGAGGGGTGCGAATCCGACCAGGATGTTGACGATGCCCAGGTCGATGTCGTTTTGCGTCGTCGTCTCGCGGTCGCACTTGACGAAATACGCCTCGCGCGGGCTGCTGCCCTGGAACGCGCCCTGGCGGAACAGGTTCTGCATGAAGGCGCCGATGCTCAGGCGGATCTGCGCCCACAGCGGCTCGTCGTTGGGCTCGAATACCACCCACTGGCTGCCCCGGTACAGGCTCTCCTCGAGGAACAGCGCGAGCCGGCGCACCGGCAGGTATTTCCATTCGGATGCGAGCTGGTCGGCACCGGCCAGGGTGCGCGCACCCCAGACGAGGTTGCCGGTGACCGGGAAGGTGCGCAGGCAGTTGAGCCCGACCGGATTGAGCTGGCCGTTCTGCGCATCGGTCATGGTGTAGCTGAAGGCCTGCACGCCGGAGAACGATGCGTCCAGCCCGGCGGGCGCCTTCCAGACGCCGCGCTGCACGTCGGTGCGGGAGATGATGCCGGCCACCGCACCCGCGGGGGCGAATTCGGCCAATCGGTTCTCGCTCAGCGGATCGGCCATGCGCAGGCGCGGGAAATACACCGCCGCATTGCGGGCGTCGTCGTTGCCGATGGCGGCGCGCAGCGTGTTGACGCCGCTGGCCGCAGTGCTGATGGCGGTCGCGGCATTGGCCGTCCAGCTGGCCGGAGGATCGACGAGCAGCAATGCGCGTCGATCCTGGCAATAACTCGCTGCCAGTGCCCAGGTGCTGTTGTTGACGTCAAGCGTGCGGGTCAACGGCGGCAGCACCATCAGGTTGAACAGGTCGGTCGCCTCCAGCGCATACATGCCTTCGCGGTTGGCGATGGCCGCGGCATTGGTGGGCACCAGGTGGGTGTTGGTGATGTCGTTGCCGTTGCTGCCCAGGGTGTTGGGCGCGTTCGCGGTTCCGTTGGCGGCCGCCACGGCAATCGTCGCATTGGCCGGGCTCTCGGCGGCCGGCGCCGAGGTGCGCACGGCGACCAGGTTGGATTGCTCGGCCAGCACCGTGTTGACGAAACGGGCGCTGGCCGGGTCGACCGAAACGTTGCGGAACAACTCCGACGCGATCGCGGTACTGCCGCCCGGCCGGTCGAGCTCCTCGATCAGCAGGTTGAACAGCAGCGTGTCGGTGGTGTCGCGCGTGTTGTGGTCGACCGTGGCGCGCAAGGCGCTGCCCCATGTGCCTGGCGACGCCGCCTCGAGCACCAGCGAGCCGCCGGCGGTGGGCAAGGTCAGCGTGGCCCGGCTTGCGGCCTGGTCGCCGTTGAAGACCCGCACGATGACGGCGTCGGCGCCGCCATGCTGGAAGAACTGGCTGACCGCATAGCCCATCGTGCTGGCGTGCCACAAGCCGCCGAAGATGCGTCCGTATTCGGTGAAGCTCTGGACCCGGACGGCCCGGTTGACCGGGCCTCGGGCTGCGCGGCCGATGAAGGCGGTGATCGATGTGGCCACACCGGTGATGGTGCGCACGCCACTGGGCACCTCCTCGATGTAGACCCCTGGATAACTCAGGGCTGATGGCATGGTGGACGCTCCTTGAATGCAGTGACAGTGTCAAATCCGCAGTGCGCCTCATGGCGCCGGATGAAGCCGGCATGCGACTTCAGGCGTCTAGGGTAGGAACTTCGACGGTGCAGGAATGTGACAATTTGTCAGCCGAAAGGGGCTGTTTCCGCCGTGGCGCGGCCTAAGTAAATGATTCTTCTGCCGTTTTTCGGAATCGGCCGCAGACGTGACTTTTTTGGTGCTCGGCGCTGCTATTTCGGCAGCGCGAGTCTTGCGTCATTGTGTCCACGATGGCGCGCGCCGCAGGCAGCTGGGCGCGGCGCGCGCATTCGCCGCATGCGCGGGACTGCGGTGCGGCGCATCGCGGCCGCCGCGCGTCAAAGGGTTTGCGTGACCTTGCGCAGCGACGGATGTTCGTCCGGATTGACGCCGTATTGTTCGGCCAGGTCGGCACATGTCAGCTGGGCCAGATACGCCAGTACCGCGGCGCGCGCCCAGGGCGCGTCGGGCAGCGGCAGCGCGAGCTGTGCCTCGGGCGTGTGCTCGCCGCCCAGGCTGATGAACGGAACGCCGCGCGCCAGCAAGGCGGTCGTGACGGCCTGGTTGCTCTCCATGGGTTCGTCGGTGCCGGTGAACAGCACGACCCGGTCCTGCGGGCTGGCGGCCGCGATCGGGCCGTGCAGGTATTCGGCGGTGGAATAACCCGAGGCCGGAATGCCGACGCTCTCCTGCATCTTGAGCGCAGCGTCCAGCGCGCCGCCGATGGACGGCCCGCGTGCCAGCCAGGTGACGGTGCGCGCGCCGGCCAGGAACGCGGCCAGCCGCTTGGGTATCGCATCGGCATCGATGCGCATCATGCATTCGGCCGTCTGCCCGGCGGCGACGGTGATGTCCAGTCCGGCCAGCGCCGCCGCGACGAACAACTGGGCGACCACGCTCTTGGTGGCTGGCACCGCCCGCTCCGGCCCGCACCCCAGCCGCAGGACATGGTGTGCGGCCGACACCAGGTGGGCATCGTCGCGCTCGGCCGCGGTGACCGCCACCACCAGCGCGCCGCGCGCACGCAGCCATTGCGCACTGGCGGCGATATCGGTGCTTTGGCCGGAATAGGAGAACGCATGGACGACGGCGTCGCTCCAGTCGGCCCGCGGCAGTTCCTGGGTCGCCAGCCAGGGCCGGAATTCGATCGGTTGCCGCCCGCTGTGCAGGGCGAACAGGTATGTGGCAAACGTGCACACGTTGCCCGAACTGCCACGGCCCAGCAGCACGGTGGTGCTGCGGCCGGCGAGATGGTGCTGCAAGGCCCTGGCCTCGTGTTGCCATCGCGTGGCCTCCGAGCGCAGGACTGCGGGGGTGCTGCGCGCTTCGCTTGCCATGATGCTACCGGACATGTGATGGTTCCCCTGGTGTGTTTGGATGCAGCGGCAACGCGCGCCAGTAGAACTCGCTGGGCTGGTTGTCGTGCAATTGCTGGGTGATGCGCGCGCGCATGCCATCGTCGTCGCCGAACAGTGGCTGGACCTGGCTGGCATAGTGCCGCAGCAGGTTCATCTTGGCGTCGACATCGACCGGTACGACGAAGCGCTGCGCCGGTTTGAGCTGCAGCCGGCCGAGCGCCTTGGGCGGGTCGTCCTGGCTGCCGCTGCCCACGGCGGGATCCGCGACGTACGGGAAATCCTCGTAGAAGAGCAATTCGGCGCCGGCATGCGAGTTGACCATGCGCAGCGCCACCTGGGCGGTGATGTGATGGTCCACGTGATGGCCGATGCCCATCGGGCTGATCAGCAGGATACGACCGAGGTCCAGGCACAGCCGCCGCAACACCAGGTAGAGCTCTTCGACATGGGCCATGTCGTCGACGCGGGGCGTGACCCAGCGCTCGCGTTCGTTGCGATAGATGAGCCGGCCCGTCAGCGGGCTTCTGCGATAGATCGCATCGGCAAAGCTGAGGTGAACGAAGTGGGTGTCGACCGAGTGCATGGCAGCGATGTCTTCGCGCCGCCGCATGTGCGAGCTCACATGGCCCTTGCGGCTGGAGATCGGTCGGCTGCCGTCGGCCTTGATGACGCGTGCGGTCGCACTGCTGACGCTGACCACCAGGGTCGACACGCGCTGGCGCAGCGCATGCAGCAGGCCGCCGCAACTCAGGGCGGCATCGTCGAGGTGGGGTGACAGGATCACGACGCGTTCGAAATCCTGCCATTGGCGATGCGTCAGCAGGGGCAGGGTCTTCATGTGCGGGCGGGCAGCAGCGTGGTGCCGTACAGCGTGCGGGCCCGGGCCAGCATGCGCTCGGCCAGCGGCGCGTGTGCGACCAGCGGATTGGCGGCGAGCGCAGCGGCCTGCATCGTGTCGTTGACGCTGTCGGCCGCGACACGCGCCGTCAGTCGCTGGTACTGCTCGAGCTGCGCCGCCAGCGCGCCGAAGGATGCGGGCAGGGGCGGCGCGTCCCTGCGTTCGATGCCGGCGCGCGACACCCGGACCCGGGTCTCGACGACGGTATCGGCGTCGAATGCCGGCGTACTTCCCCGGTTCGGCAGGTTGAGCACCAGCGCGTGCGGCGTTGGCGATGCGAGTGCCCGGATCACCGTCACCGCCATGTCGCCGAAACCGGCGGAGCCGCGGAAAAATCGCAGTTGCGGATGCTGCTTGCGCGCCTCTTCGTCGAAGTGCGTGTAATACCGCTCGAGCGAGGCCGCCACCACGTCGCTGCGCGGGCCGACCCGCCGCGCCTGCGCGACAAAGTCATCCGGGAACAGATAGTAGGGCAGGTAGGAATTCGGCCAGTAGCCGGGATTCCGGCGTGCCAGCTCCAGCGAATGGTCGAAACGCAGCTGGTGCTCCTCGTCGTATTCGGCGGGCGCGGCCAGCGATGCGGGCAGTTCGGTCAACGGCGCGCCGTCCAGTTCGATGTCGCTGTACCAGCTGGCATGGTTGAGCCCATTGCTGCGAAACGCGTAACGCGCCGGCCGGCCCAGCGCGTGGCAGATGGCCTGCAGGTCCTCGTCGGACTGGTCGCACATGCCGATGACGTTCACGCCGCCGCGGTCGACCAGGGCCTGCGTGACGATGTTGCTGGGATTGGTGTAGTTCAGAACGATGGCCTGCGGCGCCAGCGCCTGCACCAGGTCGGCCACGCGCAGCGCTTCGGGCACGGAACGCAGCGCAAAGAAGAAGCCACCCGGTCCGACGGTTTCCTGGCCCGGAATGCCGAACTCCAGCGGCAAGGTCTCGTCGATGCGGCGTGCGGCCAGGCCGCCGGGGCGCGTCGAGTTCAGGATCAGGTCGGCTCCGCGCACGGCCGCCTCCAGCGACGGCGCCCGCTGCACCGCGAACGCTCCTGCGTCACGTGCCATGGCGGCCGTCAGACGGGCGACCGTGTCCAGTCGCGCGGCGTCGGTGTCGTACAGGCGCACGGTGGTCAACGGCAGTTCGTCGGCATGTGCGATCAGGGCCTGCAGCAAGCCCGGGGTGTAGGCGCTGCCTCCGCCCAGGATGGTCAGCACGTTCATGTTCATGAGCCTCCTTCCGACACACCGGCCATGGCCGAGGCGTGCGTGATGATTCCGCCGTTCTGCTGCACGATGCGCGCCGCCGCCCGGGTGCCGAGTTGCGTGGCGTCGGCGGGCGCGTATCCGCGCACCAGGCCGGCGATCAGGCCGGCGCAAAAGGCATCGCCGGCGCCGGTGGCATCGAGCACCTGCACCGGCACGGCCGGCGCCCGCACCGGGACTCCGTCCATCATGCCGGACACCCCCTGCGGGCCCAGCGTGACCAGCACGGATCGCGCCGCATCTGCCAGTCGTTGCGCGGCGGACGCGGCGTCGCCGCAGGCGGCACGGGCCTCTTTTTCGTTGAGCACCAGCAGGTCCCAGTCCTGTCCCTTGCGGTGGGTCAGGCCGTCGAGATGGCGCGGACTCCAGCTGGCACTGACCGAGATGCGTGCACCGTCCTGGCGTGCCCGGGCGAGTTGGGGAGCCAGGCGGTCGGCTTCTTCCAGGCCGGGCACATGGACCCAGGACGCATCCGGCAGGGGCGCGGCATCGGTCAGTGCGTCCAGCCTGGCCGCACTGACGAAGGCGCGATCGTGGGCGTCCGAGAACACCAGCGAGACGGCGGGATTGTCCGGCGCCGCCATCGGCGCCAGCGTGATACCCAGCCGCGTGGCCAGTGCCGCCACCGCCTGGTCGACGATGCCGCCACCCATCGGTACGCACAGCGTCACCCGCAGGCCGAGGGCCGCAGCGACGGTTGCGGTGTTGAGCGCGCCTCCGAGGCCGAGCGTGATGCCCTCGACGAACAACTCCTCGCCAGGCTGCGGGCGTTCGTGCGGCGGCACGAACACCTCGAAATACGCCATGCCTGCGACGACCAGGTCGGTCATGCCCCCGTGCCGTGCTTGGCCGTGGCCTGCACCGCCGTCATGAACTCGTCGCCCCAACGCGCCACGTCGTTGTCGGCCACGATGGCGGCCATGCGTTGGCAGCGGTAGTCGGCTTCGTCGTCCCCCATGGTGAGGGCCTGGTGCAGTACGCGGGACATGGACGTGGCGTCGTAGGGGTTCGTCAGCAAGGCTCCGTGCAATTCGACGGCGGCGCCCGCGAACTCCGACAGAATCAGCACGCCGGTCGACCCGGTGGCCTTCTTGGTGGCGACGAACTCCTTGGCCACCAGGTTGAGGCCGTCGCGCAACGGCGTGATCCAGGCCACGTCGCTGGCGGCGTAATAGGCGATCACCGATTCATACGGCAAGGAGCGGTAGAAATAACTCACCGGCGTCCACTCCAGCGTCGAGAAGCGACCATTGATGCGCCCCACGATGCGATCCACGTCGGTGCGCAGGCTCTCGTAGATCTCCATGCCGGGCGCAGCCGGCGTGATGATGTTGAGCAGTGTCACCTGGCCCACCAGTTCCGGATGTTCGTCGAGCAGGCGCTCGAAGGCCTGCAGTTTCTCCAGTGAACCCTTGACGTAGTCCAGCCGTTCGATCGACACGATGGCCTTGGCGCCTTGCAGGCGCGCCTTGATGCGGTCGACCTTCTTCTGCACGGCCGGCTTGCGCACGATCTGCTCGATCAGGCCGACGTCGATGCCCACCGGGTGTGCGCCCAGCGCGATGCGGCTCGATCCCACCTGGATGGCCGCGGTGCTGGAGTCGACGCCCAGCGCGCAACCGTAGGTGATGAACCGCGGCGCGCAGGGGACCGATTCGAGCACCTCCACCGGCGTGTACGAACGCACGGCATCGACGAAATTCTGCACGTAGCGCGGAATGTGGAAGCCGATGTAGTCGCACTGCAGCAGGCTGCCGATGATCTCGCGGTACCAGGGCAGGATGTTGAAGATGTCGCTCGACGGGAACGCCGTGTGGTGGAAGAAGGCGATGCGCAGGTCGGGCCGCAGCGGACGCAGATAGGCGGGCACCATCCACAGGTTGTAGTCGTGGATCCACACCACGGCGCCTTGCGCCGCTTCCCGTGCCGTCTGTTCGGCGAAGATGCGGTTGACCTCCAGGAAACGCTCCCAGTGCGCCTGGTCGAATTCGGCCTTGTCCGGGAACGAGAAGATGATGGGCCAGAACGCCTCCTTCGAGAACTTCTTGTAGAAGATGTCCACGTCGTCGGCGGTCAACGCGATGCGCGCGACCTTGAGCCTGGGATACCGCCTGGCGTCCACCGGCACATGCCGCACGAAATCCTCGGGTTCACGGCTGTCCTGCATCGACCAGGCCACCCACGAGCCCTTGCGTTCCCCGGAAAAGAAGCCCAGCAAGGTCGGAATGATGCCGTTGGGGCTCTTGGGTCGGTTCTGCTTGCGCACGCCGTCTTCCACCACCTCGTCGAACGGCGGACGGTGGTAGACCATGACCAGGTCGGCGTCGCCGCGCTCGTCCATCCGCCGCTGGGCCGTGGGCGTGTGGTTGATCTGCGTGCCGTGGTGCTCCAACCCGGCCAGAATGCCGCCGCAGCCTTCGTCCTGGGCGACGAACACGCGGGGGAACTTGCGAACCCGATCCACCAGTTCGGGTTCGGCGCTGCCCACCACGATGCCCTTGAAGCCGGTGGCGAACATCGACAAGTCGTTCAGCGTGTCGCCCGCGACGACGATCGAATCCAGATCGAAACCCTCGGCCAGCGCGAGCTGGCGCAGGCTGTTCCCCTTGTTGATGCCGCGTGGCAATACATCGAGATACCGCCCGGCCGAATACAGCAGGTCGCAGTCGAGTGCCTCGACCTCGGCCCGCAACGCGTCGCTGATGCCGTCTTCGTTGACGATAAACGAGCAGCGTCGCTCCTGCGGCCCGGTCTGGCGTCGCAGCAGCGGGAACTTGGCGAGCCGCTGCAGGATCACCTGCGTGCCCGGCCAGCCCGCCGCGATGTCGTGGTGCAAGGGGCTCACGGGCCGCAGGTCGCCGTGCAACACCGTGGCACCGACGTCGGCAATGATGTAGTCGGGTCGCGGCAAGGTGGAGTCGCTGAGCAAGGGAATGACCGATTCCGCGCCGCGCCCGGTGACGTAGATCAGTCGTGTATTCGTCAAGCCGCCACTGAACAGATCACGGATACGGCGTCTTGCCTCCCGCGTGCCGGCGAGCAAGGTGCCGTCGAGGTCGGTGGCCAGGACCAGTTGCGGCGCGTGGTCGCCCATGGTGCGCGTGTTGGGTTTCGTGACGATGCGGGGGGCTTGATACACAGTGTCCAATGCGGATGTCCTCGGAAAAACGGGCCCACCACGCGTGCGCGATGACATGCGAGGCACTCGCTCGAGCCATGCAGACAGGCAGTTGGGTGGACCTTGCAAACAAAAAGTCCATGACAACAGCAAGCCCGAAGGCTTGTGCGGTCAGTACGGAAACCTGGTGACCCCTCCGAGGTGTCGCAGTGACAGTGGAAGGGACAAGCTTCTCGTCGGAAGAAGCTCAATCACATTGCTACAAATGTAGCACGGACGGGCGGACGGGGAATGGCCGCGTCGGCCGGGGCATCCACCGGCCAGCATGGAGCCCCTGGTGCTGGGCCATAATTCGATGGCCAACCCGGTCGTTCTTGCGCGAATCCTGGCTCGTGTCCGGCGCAACGTTTATTGCCCACGCATCTCATGGCATCTTATCCACCCGTTCGCTCCGTTGAACGCGTCATCGAATTGCTGCAATGCCTCAACCGCCAACCGGTCTCGACGCTCGATGAACTGCACCGCGCCACGGGTTTGCCGCGCCCTTCGCTGGTGCGGTTGCTGCAGACGCTGATCGGCAAGGGGCTGGTCAGGCACGCGCCGCAATACGGTGCCTACTATGTGACATCCGGGGTCCTTGCCTTGTCCTGCGGTTACCACAGCGAGCCGCGCATCATCGAAGCGGCGGCAAGCGTGGTGGATGCCATCACCGCTGCGGTGAAGTGGCCAGTGGCCCTTGCCGTGTTCGACGGGGATGCCGTCATCGTGCGCTACAGCACCATTTCGCAATCGCCGCTGTCGTTGCTGCATTCGAGCCTGAACATGCGCCTGTCTCTGGTCAGCCGTGCGCTGGGACGAGCGTACCTGGCATTCTGTCCGTCAGACGAACGCCAGATCATCGTCCAGTCGCTGCGCCAATCCACGCACGCTGAAGACCAACCGGTCCACGACGCGGCGGCGCTGCATGCCATGCTGGAGCAAACGCGGACGCAGGGATATGCCTTGCGCAGCAAGGACGTGCGGCCGGTGTCCAATACATTGGCCGTCCCCGTGTTCGAGAACGGACATGTCATGGCCTCGATCGGATTGACATGGTTTTCGTCGGCGATGGACACGGACGCCGCGGTGTCCAGCTACCTGCCGCGCATGCAGGAGGCCGCCCGCGACATCGAGTCGCGGCTGAACGCGATGGGCGTCGGCTCGTCACCCGCGGCATCGCGAGTCGCCGACAAGGGGCTTCGTCGCAAGAGCCGGGCCGGACTGCGCAAGCGGGCGGCCGGGTCACCGGACGACACTGCGAACACGTGACGGCCGGTGGCTGTCGCGGCGCGACATGCACGAACCGACCCGAACCTCGCGCCCGCCGTGATGTCAGTCCGCCGAGGGCATCGGATAGTCGTCGGCGTTGGCGACCTTGCCCGGCACCTTGGAGAAATCGAGCCTAGGCGGCGCAAACACATCGACCAGCCATGCGCCACCGTCGTTGACGTTGTTGCTCGTGTGTATCACCTTGGGCGGAATCACGGTCAGCGACGGGCTGCCGATGTGGATGTGTTCGTCGTCGCGCCAGGTCGTCATGTCGGCCGTCCACGGGTGGCGCAGGTGATGCACCCATTCGCCGCTGAGGGCCAAGGATCCCTGTTCGAAGTCTGCATGCACATGCGGGCTGAGCTTGTGCACGTCGCGCGCGACCATGCGCGGCATCATGATGTTGAGCATCAGGTTGGTGCTGCGGAAGATGCGCATGTTGGTGTCGGGCTTGGTGTGCTCGGCCAATACGTAGTTGCGCAGCGCGAAGCCTTTTGTCGGGTCCGGCCATGGCACGAGCGGCGCGACCTCGGGTGCGCCGGCGGCATATACCTGCGCATTGCCGGCCATCGCCGCCAGGTCGACGGCCTTGTGGGAGAAGACCCGCACCACCATGCCGTCAGCCCGGGCCGTGATGCGGCTGCCACCCGGGGGCACGATGGTCAAGGTCTGCGCCGCGGCGTCGCAGTGGTGGTCGCCGGCGTCGATACGCGCGGCGGCGTCAGCCAGCAGCACCATGTATTCGTCGTCCTGTTCCGGCCGGGCCAGGACGGCGCCGGCCTCGAGATGCGACACACAGACCACGAAATTGGCGCCGCGGGTGATCCACGTCTGTTCGCCTTCGGCGCTGATCTGGGGCGGGGTGCCATAGTGCCGTGCTGCACTGGCAACGGTGGCCTGGGTCGTCATGGGGGCGCTCCTCTTGCGGATGGGGTTGGTTGGGGGTCAGCGTGTGGGGTGGGCCATCGCCGCGGCTCCCTGGCGCAGCAGCGACTGGTCGGAGCCCATGACGAACCAGTTCACGCCCTGGGTGGCGTAGCGGTCGCGTTCCTGCGTCGTACCGGCGAACACGCCCGCCAGCTTGCCGGCCGCCAGCGCGGCGGCGATGCTGCTGTCGGCGGCGGCCATGACGTCCGGATGCTTGGCGTCTTCCAGGCCCATGGCCAGCGCCAGGTCGGCGCGGCCGATGAACAGGCCGTCGACACCGGGCAGCGCCGCAATGGCTGCTGCGTTGGTCACCGCTTGCGGACTCTCGATCTGGCAGATCACCAAAGCCTGATCGCCGGCCGTCAAGGCCTTTTCCATGCCCAAGCTTCCGTAACCTGCGAAACGCGGCGAACTGGAATAGCCGCGGTTGCCGCCGCGGAAGCGGGCGTTGCGGACTGCCGCTGCGGCTTGGTCGACGGTGTCCACGTGGGGCACCAGCACGCCGGCTGCGCCCATGTCCAGCACGGACAGGAAGCTCGCCGGCAGGCAGTCGGGAATACGCACCAGCAGTGGCAGGTCGGCGGCACGGCCGGCCAGCATCATCAGGTCGAGCATGGCGCGGTCGAGCGGCGCGTGTTCGGCATCCAGCACGGCGAAGTCCAGGCCGCTGCCACCCAGGATCTCGATCACGTGTGGCGATGCCGTCTTGACGAAGGTGCCGACCTGGTAACGGTCGGGCTGTCGTTGCAGTTGGCGGCGATGGTTCATGGTTCGGTGCCCGCGTTGGTGACCGACGCGGGTGGCGTCTGCAGGATGGGGCGGGTGAATATCTGGCCCAGCGCGGCATAGTGCGGTCCGCCCAGGCGGGCGATGGGGCGCAGGCGGGTGCTGTCGACATGGCGACCGTCGTAGACCGCGTCGGACAGATGGAATGCGACGACTTCGCCGATGTACAAGGTGTTGAGTCGGCCCAGTTGCACGGCCTGGTGCAGCTTGCACTCCATCTGGACCGGCGAGATGGCAATGCGCGGCGGGCGCACCACGGTGCTGGGCAGCAGCGCGATATCCAGGGCTTGTGCCTCGCTGGTGTCGGATGCGAACTCGGCCGAGGTCTGGTGCATCAGCTCCATGTTGGATTCGGTCGCCACGTTGACGACGAACTCCCCGCTGTGCACGATGTTGCGCGCGGTGTCCTTCAGCGTGCCGTTGCGTGAACCGATGTTGACGGCCAGCATCGGCGGGCTGTGCGCAACATAGTTGTACGAGCTGAACGGTGCCGCATTGACCACGCCGTCGGCACCGATGGTGGTGATCCACGCGACCGGGCGAGGTACCACCACGCCGCACAGCAGCCGGTAGGCCGTGGCGGTATCCATGCCGTGGGCCGTGATGGTGGTGAAGCGGTCGCTCACGGCTTGGCGCCCGTGGCCGGCTTGCGCGTGCCGCCCTTGACGAAGACGCGTTTGCCGGTGTCGTGGAACACGGCTGCGCGCTCCTGGGGCGTCAGCAGTTCGGCGGCCGCGAACAGGCGCTGCACCATGTCGGCATAGGTACCCGACGAAGTGCCGATGTCCGAACCCCACATGATGCGGTCCGCTCCGTACAGGTCGACCGCCCGGCGCAGTACCTTGTCGGCCGGGATGCCGGCTTCGCGGCAGATGTCCAGGTTGATCGATGTGAACTTGAAGAAGATGTTCTTTTCATCCGCCAGGGTCTCGTAGCGGGCGTCCAGGCCGAAGTCGGCGCCTTCCTCCATTTCCGGTTCGAGCAGGTGGTCGAGCACGAGCCGGATATCGGGGTATTGCCGGGCCAGCGCGATGATGGTGGGTATCGAGGGGCCGCCGCCGCCCGTGGCCAGCACCTCGAGGTCCATGACCAGGCCGGCCTCCTGGGCCACGTCCCAGGTCTTGAGCGCTTGCGGCGAATTGAGCCAGGGCATGCTGCCGTCGCTCTCGCGGCCACCGAACAGGCGCACGCCGGCCAGGCCGTGATCGCGGATCATGCCGCGTACCTGGTCGGGCGTGGCCGGGTCCTGCGCATCCAGTATGACCACCGCGCTGAACAGGTCGGGGTAACGGTCCGACGAGTCCAGGATGTAGCTGTTGTCGTAGCGGTAGATCATGCGCTTTTGCACCGCGACGATGCCGTCCACGTTCTGCTCCTGCATCCAGCGCAACACGCGTGCGGCGTCCGGCACCTCGTTGATCGGGTTGGGGCCATGGTGTCCACCCGGTTTGCCGATCACGCCCGGCGCCCGGTACGGGGCGTTGGCCGCTCGCTGCATCGGGTTGCGCGGATAACGCTGCTGGTCGTCCGCCACCAGGTGGGCGTGGGAGTCGAACAGCAGCGGCTTGCTGGTGGAGGCTGAAGAGGCGTTCTGGTTCATGGATGCGACGGGTGAGGGGAGGGATGGAGCGGCGGGGCGAAGCCGGACTTTCAGTTGATGGTGACCTTGGCCGCCTCGACCACCTTCTTCCACTTGGCGGCTTCGGCGGTCATCAGCGTACCGAGCAGGTCGGGCCCGCCCTTGACATTGACCATGCCGAACTGGGCCAGCTTGGCACTGCCTTCAGGCGAGCTGGTGAAACTGTTGATCTCCTGGTTCAGGCGCTCGACGATGGGCCTGGGCATGCCGGCAGGGCCGACGATGGCGAACCAGACCGTGGCTTCCAGGTTGACACCCATTTCCTGCGCGGTCGCGACGTTCGGCAGGCCGGGGAATCGTTTCTTCGACGTCACGGCCAGCGCCACCAGCTTGTTGCTCTGGATGTTGGGAATGAAAGCGGTGACCGGCGCCGAGATGGCCTGGATGCTGCCGCCCAGCAGGTCGGTCATGGCCGGCGTGTCGCCCTTGTAGGGCACCGATTGCATCTCCACGCCGGCGCTGGACTTGAGGGCTTCGAGCGCCAGGTGGCCGATGGTGCCGTTGCCGGGATGACCCACCGATACGGCCTTGGGGTCGGCCTTGGCCAGCGCGAGAAATTCCTTCAGGTTGGCGGCCTTGACCTGCGGATTGGATACGATCACCAGCGGTATCTCGCCGACCAGTGCGATCGGCGACAGGTCCTTGTCGGAGTCGTACGGCATGTCTTTGTACAGCGACTTGTTGTTCGCCAGTGGCCCCGAGGTGGACAGGCCGATGGTATAGCCGTCCGGTGCCGCCTTGGCCATGGCGTCCGTGCCGATGTTGCCACCGGCGCCGGCCTTGTTCTCGACGACGAACTGCTGGCCCAGCGTCTGGCCCAGGTGCTGCGCGAGCTGGCGCGCGATGACGTCGGTGCTGCCACCGGCCGGGAAGGGCACGATGATGCGCACCGGCTTGTTCGGCCAGGCGCCTTGCGCGACGCTGGCAACCGGGGTCATGGCCAGGGCGGTGGCGACGGCCAGGGAGGCCGCGAGAAGGGTACGACGGATGGGCATGATGTCTCCTAGGGGTGAGGTTGTCGTTGCTGGTTCAGGTTGGCAAGAATCTGCGGCAGGCGTTCCTGGGCGCGCACCCGCAGATCCTCGTAGATGCTGTTGCCGTGCGCGTCGATGGCCACTGTGGCCGGGCCGAGTGACTTCACGCGCAGGGTTACGAGGCGAAACTGCGAGATGTATTCGTTCCAGTGGCTCGATACGACGCTCTCGATCGATTCGGCCAGCAAGGTGCAGCCGCCGCCCAGGAACGACAGATAGGCGCAACCGGTCTCCCGCATCGCGGCCACGCTGTGGCGGTCCAGCCCGCCCTTGCCGCCCACCAGGCGCAGTCCGAGTCCGCGGATCAGCGGCGGCATGAAGCGGTCGTACCGGGTGCTGGTGCTGGGGTTCATGTACAGCGCTTCGGCCGCCGAGCCGTCGGGCGCGTCGATCACGTAGGAACTGAGATGGAAAAAGGCACCGCCGCGCAGGTCGACCGGTAATGCTTCGCCGGCCTGCAGTGCCTCGACCATGCGTTGGTGCGTCGGCAGACCGATGCTGACGGTGATGTCTCCACTCAACGTGACCAGGTCCCCGACCGACAAGGCCCGCACCGCGTCCAGGTCCAGTGGCAGGTCCAGTTGGCGGACCCGGTCGACGTCGGGCGTGGGCCTGCCGCCGCCTGGCGCGGCATGGTCGTGCGGGACGCCCGGGCGCGAGTTGGCGGTGCTCATTCGAACCACTCCACGGTGCCGTCGTTGTACAGGCGTGCGCCGGTGCGGCGGTTGATCCAGCAGTTCAGCGCGACGGCCACCGGCATGAAGCCGTGGCTGGCCGCATAGTCGATGTGGACGGCCATCGCGGTCGTGTCGCCACCCGTGCCCATGGGGCCGAACCCCATGCTGTTGATGGCCTGCAGCAGCCGCTTTTCCATGTCGGCGAGGATCGGTTCGGGGTTGGTCCGGCCGAACGGACGCAGGACCTGCTGCTTGGCCATGCGAGCCGCATGGTCGAAGGTGCCTCCGATGCCGACACCCACCACGATGGGCGGGCAGGGTTGCGAGCCGGCCTTCATCACCACGTCCAGCACGTACCGCTCGATCGTCTCCAGGCTCGGGTAGACGAAGGTCTCCAGGGCCTCCCAGCGGCCGCTGCCCATGGCCTTGGGGGCACAGACGATCTCCAGATGGTCGGCATCGTCGACCATGTCGAAAGCGACGATGGGCATGTCCTTGCCGGCGTGGCTTCGCTGGTGCGTCAGCGGGTTGGTCACCATGCGCAGGATAGGGGGATGTATCTGCGCCGCGAGGTCGGCGAAGCCGTCGACGATGGCCTGGCGAATCGGGCCGTCGATGCGCGCCCCGGTGCCGACCTTGATCGAATACACCGGAATGCCTACGTCGGAACACACCAGATGGTCTTTCGCCTCCGCGGCATCGGCGCTTTTGAGCATGATGGTCAGCGTCTGGCGGGCCGTGTCGGAGCGCTCCACGCCCTGCGCTTGGCGCAGCACGGCCTTGGTGTCTTCCGGAATCTTCTTCAGCGCGCGCTCGTACAGCGCCGCTGTGACAGACCGGATCTGCGTGCTGGTGATGGGCATGGATCGGAGACGATGGAAAGGGCGATGAGCCCGAAGAATGCCCCATGCGGTGGGGCGGTTCAAGCGATATTCGCGTAGTTTTCGCTGCGCGGAAACTACGCGACGTTGCGGCATGACCTGCGTACACGTCGCTTTCTGAACCAGGTCCGGAGATCGAGTTCCGTACAGGATTCGGTCACCAGCATCAGGCCGATCTTTCCGGGGCTTGGCGATTCCTGCCTGCAGTGAGAAAGCGCGTGGCGGGTCATCGGATCAGCGTCACGTCAGGCGAGTCGCGCTCTGCACAGGCGATACGGACCTGGTCGAGGCATGGCTTCGGGTCTTCGCCGCCGGACAACTGCCCAAGGTCCGACAGGTCGCCGATGGTCGTCGGCAGCTGCGCCGGATCGGCGCAGAATCTCGGTATTTTCTCCGTACGCACCAAGAAAAATGGCCTGCCGTTTCCGGCAAGCCATTGATTTTCATGAGGAAGTTGGTGGAGAGGAGGAGGATCGAACTCCCGACCTCTGCATTGCGAACGCAGCGCTCTCCCAGCTG
>CAXBDR010000074.1:0-18519 GCA_963974265.1 uncultured Rhodoferax sp. | reverse complement strand
CTGTGTGTCATCGTTCATCCCCCATCCTCCCGGCTTTTCCCGTGCGCAAGGAACGAAGCTACCATGACCCATCGCACCCTGGCAGAAATGCCGCGTTCGCTTGACAAGAATCAAACCAGCATGCGGCGGCGCCTGCCGATGCGGGCACGCGCCGGTGTTGGCGCCACCACGGCGACACCGGCTTTCGTATCATGTCGTCATCCGCCCGCGCGCCGCCTCTCGCATGACGTGCCGACACCGTCGGTCGCGGCGGCTGCCGCGGCACCCGTGCCCCCGAACCCCCTATCAGGCTGACACCATGAGCATTCGCAATCTGGACCATCTGCTGGACCCCGCATCCGTGGCCGTCTTCGGGGCCTCGTCGCGTGCGGGCAGCGTCGGCGCCACGGTCTGGAACAACCTGCGCAGCGGCGGCTTCAAGGGGCCGGTCTACGCGGTGAATCCGAACCACGCCACGCTCGACGGCGAGACCGTCTTCGCCCGTGCCGCCGATCTGCCCCGCGTCCCGGACCTGGCCGTGATCTGCACGCCGGCGTCCGTGGTCCCGGGACTGATCGCCGAGCTGGCCGCCTGCGGAACGCGCGCTGCCATCGTGCTCACGGCCGGCCTGGATGCCTCGCAGCGAAAGGCGATGCTGGACGCTGCCCGTCCGAGCCTGCTGCGTATCCTGGGGCCGAACTGCATCGGCATGTTGTCGCCGCACCTGGGCCTGAATGCCAGCTTTGCGCATACATCGGCAGCGCCGGGCGAAATCGCGTTCGTGTCGCAGTCGGGCGCACTGGTCACCGCCATGCTGGACTGGGCCCGCGCCCGGGCCATCGGTTTCTCGCACTTCGTCTCGCTGGGTGAACACGCCGACGTCGATTTCGGCGACATGCTCGACTACCTGGCCAGCGACGCCAAGACCCGGGCCATCCTGCTGTACATCGAATCCATCGAGGCGCCGCGCAAGTTCATGTCCGCGGCGCGCGCGGCCGCGCGCAACAAGCCGGTGATCGTCGTCAAGGCCGGGCGCTCGGCACAAGGGCAAAAGGCCGCCGCCTCGCACACCGGCGCCCTGGCCGGCTCGGACCTGGTCTACGAAGCCGCCATCGCCCGCGCCGGCATGTTGCGGGTCGACACGCTTCAGCAGCTTTTCCTGGCCGCCGAAACCCTGACCCGGTTCCGCGGCAATACGTCCGACCAGCTGACCATCCTGACCAACGGCGGAGGTGCCGGCGTGATGGCGGCCGACGCCGCCGAGAATGCCGGCATCGAACTGGCAACGCCGACACCGGACACGCTGGCCGCGCTGGACCAGGTGTTGCCGGCCAACTGGTCCCATGGGAACCCGGTGGACATCATCGGCGACGCCCCGGTGGATCGCTACGTGCGGACCTTGCAGGTGCTGCAGCAAGACCGTCAGGCCGGCGCCATCCTGTTCATCCACGCGCCCACGGCCATCGTGCCGAGCCAGCAGATTGCGCAGGCGATGGTGCCGCTGGTCGATCGCCGGCATCCACGCCTGTTGTCGTGCTGGCTCGGCGAGGCCGCCGTGGCCGACGCCCGCAAGACCTTCCAGGACGCCGGCATCGCCAGCTACGACACGCCGGAGGAAGCCGTCAGCGCGTTCGCGATGCTGGTGCGTTACCGGCGCAACCAGGCCCAGTTGCTGGAGGCCCCTGCCGCCGAGGTGGACACCGGCGTCCGCCCCGACCGCGCGGCAGTGCAGGCCTTGCTGGAATCGGCGCTCGCGCAAGGCCGGCCCCTGCTGACCGAACCCCAGGCCAAGGCGGTGCTCGACGCCTACCGCATTCCGGTTGTTGCCACCCGTATCGTGCCGCCCCACGCGGACGCGGCGGCCAGCGCGGCCGAGGCGATCGGGTTTCCCGTCGTGCTCAAGATCCTGTCGGACGACATCTCGCACAAGTCGGACGTGGGCGGCGTGGTGCTCGACCTGGCGCATGCGGCTGCAGTCCGCGACGCCGCCGAAGCCATGCTGGCACGGGTCGCGCGGGAACGTCCGCAGGCCCGCGTGGACGGCTTCACCGTGCAGGCCATGGTGCGCCCGGCCCATGCACGCGAGCTGATCGTCGGCGCCAGCGTCGACGCGGTCTTCGGCCCGGTGGTCCTGTTCGGCTCGGGCGGCACCTCGGTCGAGGTCGTGGCCGACCGCGCGATCGCGCTGCCCCCGCTGAACAGCCGCCTGGCACGCGCCTTGGTGCGCAGCACCCGCGTTGCACGAGTGCTCGACGGCTTCCGGGATACACCGGCAGCCGACCTGGACGCACTCGACGACGTGCTGGTCGCCGTCTCGCAGCTCATGGCCGATCATCCGCAGATCACCGAACTCGACATCAACCCGCTGATCCTCGGCCCGCAGGGAGCCATCGCGCTCGACGCCCGGATCCGCGTGGACGCCAGCCGCGCCGGAGGCGCCGAGCATTTCGCGATCAAGCCCTACCCCGCCGAACTGGCCGAGCAGCTCGAGTGGCAAGGCCGCTCGATGCTGGTGCGCCCGATCCGGCCGGGCGACGAGGAGCAGCACCTTGCGTTTCTGTCGCAGCTCGACCCCGAGGACGTGCGCATGCGGGTGTTCTACAGCCGGCGCAGCATCGAGCCGAGCGAACTGGCCCGGCTGACCCAGATCGACTATGAACGCGAGATCGCCTTCGTCGCCGAGAGCGCCGGCCCCGACGGCAAGATGCAAACCCTGGCGGCCGCGCGCGCGGTGACCGACCCCGACAACATCGACGCGGAATTCGGCATCGTCGTGCGCTCGGATCTCAAGGGCCAGGGGCTGGGCCGCCTGATGATGGACAAGCTGATCCGCACGCTGCGCGCCCAAGGCACGCAACGCCTGGTGGCCACGGTGCTCAACGACAACAAGCGCATGCTGGCCTTGCAGCGCGATCTCGGCTTTGTCGAGATCCCCGACGCAGATGCCGACGGTACCCGCTCGATCGCGCTCGACCTGCAGCGCGCGGGTGCCGCAGCGTGATCCGATGATGCCATCGACACCGGGCACCGGCGCCGGCTGGCACGCGCGCGAGACCGACGACGCGCTGGCGGAACTCGCCAGCGACCGTACCAGCGGGCTGACGGCGGCCCAGGCGCAGCAGCGCCTGCAGGCCCACGGACCGAATGCCCTGCCCTCGGTGGGGCGGCGCAGTCGCTGGCTGCGACTGGCGATGCAGTTCCACAACCCGCTGATCTACGTGTTGCTGCTGGCCGGCGGCATGACGGTGGCACTGCAGGACTACATCGATGCCGGCGTGATCTTCGGCGTCGTGATCATCAATGCGCTGATCGGCTTCGTGCAGGAGGGCAAGGCCGAGCAGGCGCTGGAGGCCGTGCAGGCCATGCTGGCCAGCCACGCCACGGTGCTGCGCGGCGGCGAGTTGCACGAGATCGACGCACGCACGCTGGTGCCGGGCGACATCGTGCTGGTCGAGTCCGGCGCCCGCGTGCCGGCCGACCTGCGCCTGATCCGCTCGCGCAACCTGCGCATCAACGAGGCGGCCCTGACGGGCGAATCCGTACCGGTGGACAAATCCGTCGACGCCGTCGACGCCGCGGCCACGCTGGCCGATCGCAGGAACATGGCCTACAGCGGCACCACGGTCAGCGTCGGCCAGGCGCACGGGCTGGTGGTGGCCACCGGCCGCGAGACCGAGATCGGCCGCATCGGCACCCTGGTCGGGCAGGTGCAGACGCTGGCCACGCCATTGACGCGCCGGCTGGACCAGTTCGCACGCCAGATCACGCTGCTGATCCTGGTGGTCGGGGTGCTGACCTTCCTGTTCGGCTACTTCGGCCGCGGCCTGCCGATGCTCGAGATCTTCCTGGCCGTCGTCGGCCTGGCGGTGGCCGCGATCCCGGAGGGCCTGCCGGCCATCGTGACCATCGTGCTGGCCATCGGCACCCGGGCCATGGCGCGCAACAACGCCATCGTGCGGAGACTGCCGGCGGTGGAGACCCTGGGTTCGGTGACCGTGGTCTGCTCGGACAAGACCGGCACCCTGACCCGCAACGAGATGACGGCGGTCGCGGTCATCGTGCCCGGGGCCCGCTACCAGGTCAGCGGCAGCGGTTATGCGCCCGAAGGCGGCTTCCAGCGCGACGACGCACCGGTCGACCCCGGTGCGGAGCCGGCGTTGCAGGCGCTGGCCACCTGCGCCTTGTTGTGCAACGACGCGCAGCTCAAGCACGACGACAGGAATGGCTGGCAACTGGTCGGCGACCCGACCGAAGGCGCCTTGTTGACCCTGGCGCGCAAGGCCGGCCTCGATCCGCAGGACGCGGCCCAGCAGATGCCGCGCATCGACGTGATTCCGTTCGAATCCGAACACCGATTCATGGCCACGCTGCACCATGACCATGCCGGTCATCGCTTCATCCTGCTCAAGGGGGCGCCGGAGCGGGTGCTCGGTTTGTGTGTCCGCGACGCCGACGGCGCTGCTGTCGACCCGGCGCACTGGCAGCAGCAGATCCATGCGGCGGCGGCGGTCGGCCAGCGCGTGCTGGCGCTGGCGCGGCGCGACATGCCGGTCGACACGCGCGAGCTGGCGATCGACGACATCGGCCCGCACTTCACCTTGCTCGGCCTGGTCGGGCTGATCGATCCGCCGCGCGACGAAGCCATCGCGGCGGTGGCGGACTGCCGCGGCGCCGGCCTGCGCGTCAAGATGATCACCGGCGACCACGCGGTGACCGCCAGCGCCATCGGCGCACAGCTCGGACTGGCCACGGGCCGGGTATTGACCGGCGACGCGGTGCAAAACATGGACGAGGCGCAGCTGCGCAACGCGGTGCTCGAAACGGACATCATCGCCCGCGCCAGCCCGGAGCACAAGCTGCGGCTGGTCGCGGCCTTGCAGGCCGAGGGCGAACTGGTCGCCATGACCGGTGACGGCGTCAACGATGCGCCGGCGCTGAAAGCGGCCAACATCGGCGTGGCCATGGGCCGCAAGGGCACGGATGCGGCACGCGAGGCGGCCGACCTGGTGCTGACCGACGACAACTTCGCCACCATCGCCGCCGCGGTGCGCGAAGGCCGGGTGGTGTTCGACAACATCAAGAAGTCGCTGCTGTTCATCCTTCCCACCAATGGCGGCGAGGCCGGCGTCATCCTGCTGGCCGTGTTTGCCGGCCTGGCGCTGCCGGTGACCGCCGGCCAGATCCTGTGGATCAACATGGTCACGACGATCACGCTGGCGCTGGCGCTGGCATTCGAGCCGGCGGAAGCCGGCGTGATGCGCCGCGCGCCGCGCAAGCCGCGCGAGCCGCTGATCACGCCACTGCTGGGCCTGCGCATCGCCATCGTCAGCCTGCTGATGGTACTGGTGACCTTTGCGGTGTTCGAATGGGAACTGGCACGCGGCAACAGCATCGAAACCGCACGTACCGCGGCCGTCAACATGCTGGTGGTCGGCGAACTGGTCTATCTTTTCAACGTACGATTCTTCACCGCCTCGGCGTTCAACCGCACGCTGTTCTCCGGCAACACGGTTGCCAGCGCCATGGCCTTGATTTTGATCGCATTGCAACTACTTTTTACCTATGCGCCGACCATGCAACATGTTTTCCAGACCACCGCGCTGGACGCCGCCTCATGGGCCTTGATCGTCACGCTGGGCCTGGCGAAGTTCTTCGTCGTCGAGGCCGAGAAATGGATCTTGCGCCGCAACGGCATAAGGAGCCTGTAGATGGGCCTGCGTGAACGCCTGCGCGCCATGATTCCGGCCCGGGCGCAGATCCACGACAACCGCTGGCTGCGCTGGCTCGGGCCCTTGTTGCGGCGGCCCCGCCTGTGGCGCTGGTCACGCCGGGGCGTGGCCCTGGGCGTGGCGCTGGGCATCTTCTTCGGCCTGCTGATTCCGGTGGCGCAGATTCCGCTGTCGGTGGGGGCCGCGGTCGTGCTGCGCGCCAACGTGCCCGCGGCTGCGGTCAGCACGCTGGTGACCAATCCGCTGACCTTCGGGCCCCTGTATTACGCGGCCTTCAAGCTGGGGCACTGGGTCACGGGCAGCCCGCCCAAGGCCGCACACGATGAAAAATCGGCGGATGAACTGCACGCGGCCGGACTGCCCAAGGAAGAGGTGCGGCTGTGGCAACGCATGACATCGGTCGGCAAGCCCCTGTTGCTGGGACTGGCCATCATCGCAACCCTGATGGGCGTGTTGTCCTATGCGCTGATCGCGCTGACCTGGCACGCCTGGACCTGGTTCAAGCGCCGCAAGCGCCGACTCCCCTGACAGCCGCGCCCTGCGCCAGCCGCGCGGCGACAATGCGTCGTCCCGATCACGACCTCACCACCATGCAGATCCAGATTCCCGACGACGCGCGCAAACGCGCCATCAGTTCGATCGAACGGTATTTCGCCGAAAACATGGAGGAACGCATCGGCAATGTCGCCGCCGGCGCCTTGCTGGGCTACTTTCTCGAGGAAATCGGCCCCGTCGTCTACAACCAGGCGGTCACCGACGTGCAGGAGCGGCTGCAGGCACGGGTGATGGAGGTCGACATCGAACTGCACGCGGACGAGTTCGACTACTGGCGCAAATACGACCAGTCGCGCAAGCGGCGCTGAGCCCGGGAAGACGGCGCGGCACCGGCATCGGCGGCCGCACCATGACCTGGCAGGTCATCGACACGTGGCGCGGGCAGGCCGACACTGGCGTTGCCATCGCAACCGCCATGGCACGACCCCTTGAAAGGAACCGCTCCATGCCTTCGATCGACCTGCTTCCCGTGGCCATCGCCCTGCTGATCGGCATACCCGCCTTCGGTTCGTGCATCGGCATCGGCCTGGCCAGCATGAAGATGCTCGAGTCGGTCGCGCGCCAGCCGGAACTGGCGCCCGAACTGCAGACCAAGTATTTCCTGGCCGTCGGCGTCACGGATGGCGCCTTCATCATCGCCACCGGCATCGGCCTGTGGTTCGCGACCGCCAGTCCGTTCCGGTGAGGCCCGGTCCGGGGCGCCGGGCCTCACCCTGCCGGCATCACGGGCACTGCCTGCGAAGCCTCGGTTCTGGCCGGTGCAGCCTTAGACTGTCGGCTCTTTCGCACCGACCACAGAACACAGAACATGGATCGCAGCTGGGCACGCATAGGCTGGTTGTACGCACTGGGTGTGCTTGCGGCCGCGCAACTGGGCAAGATGTCGGCGCTGGTGCCGCTGATCTCGATCGAACTGGCCATGAGCCTGACCGTCGCCGGCGTGCTGATCTCGCTGCTGGAGATCGGTGGCGCAACCCTGGGCTTCACGGCCGGCCTGTTCGTCGACCGCATCGGGGTGCGGCGGGTCTTGTTGTCCGGCATCGGCTTGTTCGCGCTGGCCGGGCTCGGCGAGTCTCTGGCACCCACGGTGGCCACGCTGGTGGGCCTGCGGCTGCTCGAGGGCGCGGCCTATCTGTGTGTCGTCGTGGCCGCGCCGCTGTTGATTTTTCGCACCGCGCCGTCTGGTCGCCAGGGCGTCGCCCTGGCCTTGTGGAGCAGCTTCGTGCCGGTCGGATTCGCCCTGGGCGCCACCACGTCAGGCTGGATCGCCGACGGCGTGTCGTGGCGGGCGGCCACGCTGGCATGGGGAGTCGTTGCGGCCATCATGCTGCTGGCATCCTGGCGCATGGCATTTGCGCGCGTGCCGACGGACACATCGCCGCGTCGGTTGGTGATTCCGCGCTGGCCGATCTGGGCATTGACGCTGGCCTTCGGCTGTTATGCCAGTTTTGCGGTCGGCCTGATCGCGCTGCTGCCGACCTTTCTGGTCGAGCAATCCGGTGCGCCGCCGCGCGTGGCCGGTCTGATTGGCGGCCTGGCCGCCTTCATTTCGGTGCTGGGTGTGCTGATCGCAGCCTGGCTTCGCCACCATGGGGGCGACCGCACGGCCTGGATGGTGGTGTCCATCGTCGTGCCATCGGCGCTGTTGTTCGCGGTGTTCTCCGAAGGCGCCGGCGTCTGGCGCGTGGCCCTGGTGATGCTGGTGCTCAATACCATCTCCGGCATCTATTCCGGCCTGGCCGGCGCCCAGTGGCCGGCGCGGGCGCGCGCGGACAGCGAAAGGGCGGTGGCCAACGGCCTGACCCTGCAGTTCGGTGCCACCGGCTCGTTGCTGGGCCCGCCGATGTTCGCGGCCTGCGTCGAACGCTGGGGCTGGAACGGGGCGGCGATCGCCGGGGCCCTGGTATCGGCCGCGTGCCTGATCCTGATGCAATGGGCCCGCGCCGACGATGCCTGCCCGGCACCCTCGCTGCCGTCCTCGGCCTGAACCCGGATGACCCGACGGCGTGTGAACGTCAGCTCTTGTTCTTCATCGCGCAGGTGCTGAAGCCGAACAGGGCGTAGGGCGGGCACCAGCCGATGATCCCGGTGACCAGCGGCACGACCCCCAGCCATCCCCAGACACCGATGGTGCCGGTCAGCGTCAGGGCGATCAGGATCAATCCGATGGCGATGCGGGCAAAGCGGTCGATGCCGCCGACGTTGAGAGTCATGGTCTGCTCCTTGGCATGGTTGTTCAACCGCCAATCTACCCGGATCGGCTGACCGTCCATTGACATGCGTCAAGTCCTCTTGCTGCCAGGAGATCAAACTGGTGCAATGTCCACTGATCAGCCGGCGTGCACGCCGCGCGTGCGTACCGCTTCATTCATGAACCAGCCCGACGACCGCCTCGATGACCTGATCGCCCGCCGCGGCCGTTCGCCGCATGCGCTGGTGCAATTGCTGCGCGAGGCACAGGCGGTGCACGGATGGTTGTCGCGTGCCACGCTGGCGCACCTGGCGCACGCCCTGGGGCTTGATCTCGCCCATGTCGAAGGGGTCGCGGGTTTTTATCGCTTTTTCCACACCCGCCCGGTCGGCCGCACGCGCATCCTGTTCAGCGACAACATCACCGACCGCATGCAGGGCAGCGAAGCCCTGCTGGCCGAGCTGTGCCAACGACTCGGCGTCGAGCCCGGACGCGTGCGCGACGACGGTCTGGTCAGCGTCGACACCTGCTCCTGTACCGGCTTGTGCGACCAGGGCCCCGCCCTGCTGGTCAATCACCACCAGGTCATCACCCGGCTGGACGCCGCACGCGTGGCCGAGCTTGCCGAGCTGGTGCAGCAACAGGTGCCGGTGGAGCGGTGGCCGGTGCACTGGTTCGCGGTGGACGACCACATCCGCCGCGCCGACGTCTTGCTCGGCCTGCCGCTGGCGCGTGGCGCGGCCGTTCAGGCCGCGCGGCAACGCGGCGCGCAGGCCACGCTGGACGAGATCGTCGCATCGCGCCTGCGCGGACGCGGCGGAGCCGGGTTTGCGACCGGCCGCAAGTGGACCTTGTGCCGCGACGCGCCGGGCGAGAAGCGGTACGTCGTGTGCAACGCCGACGAGGGCGAACCCGGCACCTTCAAGGACCGGGTGCTGCTCGCGCGCCATGCCGACGACGTGTTCGAAGGCATGACCATCGCCGCGCTGGCCATCGGTGCCCGCCACGGCCTGGTCTACCTGCGCGGCGAATACCGCTACCTGCTCGAGTCGCTGCAACAGGTGCTGGAGCGGCGCCGGCGAGACCACCTGCTCGGCACGGCGATCCAGGGACAGGACGGTTTCGACTTCGACATCGACATCCACGTGGGCGCGGGCGCCTACGTCTGCGGCGAGGAGTCGGCCCTGATCGAATCGCTCGAAGGCAAGCGCGGCACGCCCCGCATCCGGCCGCCGTTTCCGGTCGAACACGGCTACCTCGGCCATCCGACCACGGTCAACAACGTCGAGACCTTCTGCGCGGCCGCGCGCGTGGCACTGGGGGGCGGCGACTGGTGGTCGCGCATCGGCACGCCCCAGTCCAGCGGCACCAAGATCCATTCGGTGTCCGGCGACTGCGAACGCCCCGGCCTGTACGAATACCCGTTCGGCACCCGGATCGGCCGCATCCTGGAAGACTGCGGCGCGCGCGACACCCAGGCGGTGCAGGTCGGCGGTCCGTCGGGCACGTGCGTGTCGGCGTTCGAATTCGGCCGGCGCATCGCGTTCGAGGACGTACCCACGGCCGGGGCTTTCATGGTGTTCGACCGCACCCGCGACATGTTCGAGGTGGCGCGCAACTTCGCGCATTTCTTCGCACACGAGAGTTGCGGCTTCTGCACGCCGTGCCGGGTCGGCACCGAACTGGTGGCGCGGCGCATGGACAAGCTGGCCCTGGGCCGCGGTTCGCGCCACGACATCGACGTGTTGTTCGAACTCGACACGCTGCTGCATGCCACCACCCACTGCGGACTGGGCGCGTCGGCCTGCAACCCGCTGCGCGACACCGTCGCCAAGTTCAGGCCCGCTTACGAGCGCCGCCTGCAGTCGCTGTATTTCGAGCCGGCGTTCGACCTGGATGCCGAGTTGTCGATCGCGCGGCGCATGACCGGGCGCGAGGACGCCGGCGCCTTCCTGGAGCCGCCGCGATGACGACCGAGCCGACGAGTCCCAAGCCGACGAACACCGAGTCGACGTTCCTGCTCGACGGTGTCGAGGTGCCTTTCGAGGCCGGCGACACGGTGCTGGCCGCGGCCACCCGCGCCGGCCACTACGTGCCGCACCTGTGCTGGTTGCCCGACTTCGCGCCCCACGGTTCCTGCCGCCTGTGCAGCGTGCAGGTGAACGGCCGCACCGTGGCCTCCTGCACGCTGGCGGCCGAAGCCGCTCTGGAGGTGCACAGCCGCAACGACACGCTGCACGCGCAGCGCAAGACCCTGCTGCAGATGTTGTTCGTCGAGGGCAACCACTTCTGTCCGAGCTGCGAGAAAAGCGGCAACTGCCTGCTGCAGGCCACCGCCTACGAGATGGACATGGAAGGTCCGCACTTCGAGGAGTTCTATCCGGACCGGCCGGTCGACGCCAGCCATCCCGACATCCTGCTGGAGTTCAACCGCTGCATCCTGTGCGAGTTGTGCGTGCGCGCCAGTCGCGACGTCGACGGCAAGAACGTGTTTGCCATCGGCGGGCACGGCGTGGGCACGCACCTGCTGGTCAACAGCGACAGCGGCCGGCTTGCGGACACCTCCATGGCGCTGGCTGACCGGGCCATGGACGTCTGCCCGGTCGGTGTCATCCTGCCCAAGCGCCGGGGCTTCACCGTGCCGATCGGTCAGCGCCGCTTCGACGACAGGCCGGTCTCGGCGCAGACGGAATCGGTGCCCCACGGCCGGGCGCCGCGGGACGACGAGGACACGCCATGACGATAGACCCGCTGGACATCCGCCATGGTCCGCGCAAGCTGCGCGTGGCCACCGTGTCGCTGGCCGGCTGCTTCGGCTGCCACATGTCGTTCCTGGACATCGACGAGCGGCTGTTCGAACTGATCGAGCATGTCGAATTCGACCGCTCGCCACTGACCGACATCAAGCAGGTCGGACGCTGCGACATCGGACTGATCGAGGGCGGCCTGTGCAATGCCGAGAACGTGATCGTGTTGCGCGAGTTCCGCGCCCATTGCAAGACCCTGGTGGCCGTGGGCGCCTGCGCCATCACCGGCGGCCTGCCGGCCCAGCGCAACCACATGGACGTGGGGGACGTGCTGGCCGAGGTGTATCGCGCGCGGCCGGGACTGAGCGCATCGAGCCGCATTCCGGACGATCCGGAACTGCCGCTGCCGCTGAACCAGGTGCATCCGATCCACGAGGTCGTGCATGTCGACTATTTCCTGCCCGGCTGTCCGCCATCGGCGGACGCGTTCTGGGCTTTCCTGAACGACCTGATGGCCGGGCGCACGCCGCACCTCGGGCACGGCCTGCTGCACTACGACTGACGCCGGAAAGAACTACCCGCCATGGCCTTCGATCTCGAAACCGCCCCCGACCCGGGAAAGCTGCGCCGGGTCGCGATCGACCCTGTTTCGCGCGTCGAGGGCCACGGCAAGGTCACACTGCTGCTGGACGAACACAACCGGGTGCAGCAGGCGCGGCTGCACATCGTCGAGTTCCGCGGCTTCGAGAAATTCATCGAAGGTCGGCCGTACTGGGAAGTGCCGGTGATGGTGCAGCGCCTGTGCGGCATCTGCCCGGTATCGCACCACCTGGCCGCGAGCAAGGCCTTCGACCGGGTCGTCGGCGCGCTGCCGATCACCGCATCGGCCGAGAAGATCCGGCGGCTGATGCATTACGGCCAGGTGATGCAGTCCAACGCACTGCACTTCTTCCACCTGTCCTCGCCCGACCTGCTGTTCGGCTTCGACTCCGAGGTCAACCGGCGCAACATCGTGGGCGTGGCGCAGCAGCACCCGGACATCGCACGCAAGGGGGTGCTGCTGCGCAAGTTCGGCCAGGAGGTGATTCGCGCCACGGCCGGCAAGCGGGTGCACGGCACCGGCTCGGTGCCCGGCGGCGTGAACAAGCACGTCAGCGCGGCCGACCATGCGCTGCTCAAGGCCGACATCGGGCAGATGCGCGACTTCGCGCAGGACGCGGTGACCATCGCCAAGCAGCTGCACGCGCAGAACCCCGCGCTATACGACCACTTCGGTGCCTTCCGCTCGAGCATGATGTCGCTGGTCGCACCCGACGGCGCGCTCGAACTCTACGACGGCGACCTGCGGGTGCGCGACGCCGACGGCGCCATCATCCATGACCACGTGAGCGACCAGGGCTACCTGGACCTGATCGAGGAGGAAGTCCGCCCCTGGACCTACATGAAGTTCCCTTATCTCAAGTCCATGGGGCCGGACACCGGCTGGTACCGGGTCGGGCCGCTGGCGCGGGTGCAGAACTGCGACCACATCCCGACGCCGCTGGCCGAACGCGAGCGGCGCGAGTTCGTCGACTGGGGCCGGGGCGAACCGATCCACGCCACGCTGGCCTACCACTGGGCACGCATGATCGAGGTGCTGCACACGATCGAGGTGATCGCGCAGTTGCTCGACGATCCGGACATCCTGCACGGCGAACGCATGGCTGGCGATCCGGCGCGGGCACAACGCAACGCCCAGGGCGAGCGCGAAGGCATCGGCGTGATCGAGGCGCCCCGCGGCACCTTGATCCACCACTACCGGGTCGGCGACGACGACCTGGTGACCATGTGCAACCTGATCGTGTCGACCACGCACAACAACCAGGCCATGAACGAGGCCGTGCGCTCGGTCGCGCGCCAGTATTTCGACGGTCGCGCGATCACCGAGGGCCTGCTCAACCACATCGAGGTGGCGATCCGCGCCTATGACCCCTGCCTGTCCTGCGCCACCCATGCGCTGGGTCGGATGCCTTTGGACGTGGTGCTGATCGGCGCCGACGGGTCCCCACGGGACCATGTGCTGCGTTCGCACACCGGAGACTGGAGCCGCCCGCCGTCCGGCGCGCCCGTGGTTCCCGCCGACCGATGACGGCAGGCGCGCCAGGCCTGGCGCCCATCCTGGTGCTGGGATGGGGCAACCCGAGCCGCGGCGACGACGCACTCGGGCCGGAATTCATCGCCCGTGCCAGCGCCCTGCCCCGGCCGCCCGGCGCGCCAGCCGTGGAATGGCTGACGGATTTCCAGCTGCAGGTCGAACATGCGCTGGACCTGGTCGGTCGCAGCCACGTCCTGTTCGTCGATGCCAGCGTGGCATGCGAGGCACCGTTCCGGGTCGAGCCCCTGCGCAGCGCCTCCAATCACGCGCTGACCAGCCATGCGATGGCCCCGCAGGCGGTGATGCAGGTGTTCGAACGCATCCAGGGCCATGCGCCGCCACCGTGCACCTTGCTCGCCATCCGCGCCCGGGAGTTCGCGCTGGGCTCGGGGCTGGACCCCGACGCGCAGGCCCACCTGGAGCAGGCCCTGGCATGGTTTGGCCAGTGGTGGTCCGGCCTGCGCGATACGCCGGCGACCCGGATGCCCGGCCATGCATGAACTGAGCCTGGCCTGCGAAGTCGTGGACATGGTGGAGACCGCCGCCGTACGCGACGGCTTTCGACGGGTCGGCCAGTTGCGGCTCGAAGTCGGGGCCCTGGCCGGGATCGAAGTCGATGCCTTGCGTTTTGCCCTCGCGTCCATCGTGTCCGGAACCTGCCTGGCGCAGGCCCGGATCCACATCGACACGCCCACTGGCACGGCCTGGTGCATCCACTGCGCACACGAAGTTCCGATCACGGCATACCGGGACACCTGCCCCGGCTGCGACGGGCCGCTGACCCGCCATGCCGGCGGCGACCAGCTACGGGTGATCGACCTGCTGGTGCACGACGACTGAGCGGCTGTCGGTCACGGACAGGCCATCAGACGCTGGCCGGTGGCCTGGTACGACTGTGGCGAATCGATCTGCCGGTTGGCCGCGACGATGCCGTCTTGCAGCTGCCGCAACAAGGGGTTGAGCACCGCATCGACCCGGCCGCGGAAGCCGTCCTTCACCTCCTGGGCCGATGCGAAGATGAACGGCTCGTCCAGCCGCTGGCGCAAGATCGGCTCGAGCAGCCGTGCGCCCGCGCGCAGATGGTTGCGCCAGACGGCCACGTGCTCCTGCTCGTGTTCGTCGACGATGGAGCGTTTGCAGTCGTTGTTGCCGAGCTCGCGCGCGAGGTAGACCGTCAGCCCGGTGACGGAAATCGTCACCTCCAGCGATGGTACGGCGCAGACCCGGCCGTCGGCATGGGCCAGCATGGCCGCGCGCACCGCATAACGGGCCCCGGCCTGGGCCTGCGTCAGGCCGTAGACCTGGTGGTAGCGGCCGGATGACTGCCGCGACAAGGCCTTGAGCTCGTCCAGGCTGCGCGTGTTGTCGCGCGCCAGCACGGCGTCCTCGAACACCACGCGGATACGGGATTGCGCAACCAGGGCCTGGCAGGACCGGGCGAAGGCGGAGTCGTCGGCGTGGGCGGGGGCCGTGCCCAGCGCGCCCGCCAGCGCCAGAGAGGCGATACAAGACCGGTACAGTTTCGCAGGCATACCATCGGAGTGTCCCACGTCCGTTGCGACCGAAGCCAGCGCAACCTTGAACCAACCCGCAAGCACCATGAAAATCACGCAGATCGACATCATCGAAGCCGTCATGCCTTTCGCCGATGGCGGATCGGGCATGGGCATCACGCCCACCCGCTGGGACACGCTGGACGCCGTGTTCGTACGGCTGCAGACCGACACCGGCATCGTCGGCTGGGGTGAGTGTTTCGCCTACTCGTGCCGAACCGCCGTGGCAGCCTCGGCGCGCGACATGATCGCGCCGCTGGTGCTCGGGCGCGAACTGGCTGCCACACCCGAAGAACTCAACCTCGAGATCCAGCGCAAGCTGCATATCTTCGGTCGCTACGGCATCGCGATGTACGCGATCTCGGGCTTCGACATCGCGTTGTGGGACATCGCCGCCAAGGCACAGCACAAGCCCCTGCATGCGCTGCTCGGGCCGAGCCGGCGCGACACGGTACCGGCCTATGCCAGCCTGGTGCGTTACGGCGATGCGGCCTTGGTCGACACCTACTGCCGGCAGGCGCTGGCCCAGGGCTACCGCAATATCAAGCTGCACGAGGTCGATCCGCAGGTGATCCGCGCCGGGCGCGCCGCCTGCGGACCGGAGATCGGCATCTCGGTCGACGTGAATTGCGCCTGGACGCCGGAGCAGGCACGGGTGCAGCTCGAAACCCTGCGGGCGATCGACGCCGCCTGGCTGGAGGAGCCGGTGTTTCCACCCGAGGACATCCTGACCCAGGCGGCACTGAACCGCGACTTTCCGCTGGGCGCCGGCGAGAACGCCTGCACCCGCCACGAGTTCGCCAGGATCATCGCCACCGACGCCGTCACCTACCTGCAGCCTTCGGTGACCAAGGTCGGCGGCGTGACCGAGTTCGTGGCCGTCGCCGCGCTGGCCAACGCCCATGGCAAGGCCGTGATGCCGCATTCGCCCTATTTCGGCGTCGGTTATTTCACCACGCTGCAGCTCATGGCCGGCCTGCACGGCGAGCCGCTGTTCGAACACCTGTACGTGCAGCTTGACGCCGACCTGGCCGTGGGGGGAACACCGCTACCCGCGGATGGCCGGGTCGCGATCCCACAGCGGCCGGGCCATGGCTTCGAGCCGGACATGGCGCTGCTGCAGCGCTACCGGGTCGGCTGACAAGACCCGCGTGTGGCCACGGCGGTGCGCCATGCGGACGGCGCACTATGTCCTGGACGGGACAGCCTGCGCCGGATCGTAGAAGAACTGCTCCTCGTCGATCCGTTCGCCATCCCAGCGCTGATAGGCCAGTTCCTCCAGCGTGGTACGGGTGCCGTCGAGCCACTCGAACGCGAACCGCCAACGCAGCACCACATGATTGCCGTTGACGAAGACCGGACGGATGCAGCGTGAGTGCACCGACTTCGCGCGCGCGAGCAGGCGGCGCTCGCGCTCGACCAGCTGCTCGCGGCCGACCCGGGGCGGCTTCTGGTTTTCCTGCATGGAGGCAAAGGCGGTGTAGAACTCCTCGATCGCCTCGGCGTGTGCATTCTCTTCGACGCGGGCGATGAAACGTTCAAGGATGTCGGCGCTGGGCATGGTCCGGGCTTTCATGCAGGAGGTGGATCGGGTTCGCCGTGACGACGGGGGCCGCCTTCACAGGCCCTACAGATATTTCTGGCCCGTATCGCAGGCCAGCGTCGCGACCGTGTGGCCCGGACCCAGGCGCCGCGCGAGTTTCGCACCCGCCGGTCCACGACCATCGCCGATACCTTAACAGACGTGCCGGCGCCGGCAAGCCTGGCCGTCATGTCACACCGGCACCGGCGCGCCGGCCGGGTGCGGCGAGACGGTCGACTGCGGCCGCGCCTGATCGGCCGACACCGCATAGTCATGCGGCACCAGCAACACGTCGCACCGCGCGTGCGCGAGCACCTGGTGCGCGGTGCTGCGCAACACCGCATCGAACAATGCGTGGCGCCGCTGCTTGCCCACCACCAGCAGGTCGGCTCCGATCCACTGCTGGCGCAGCACCAATTGCCGTGCCGGCTCGCCCCGCAGCGCCGCCGATACCACCTCGTGACCGAGCGCCGCCAGCGACTGCGTCATCCAGCGCAAACGCATCTGCGCATGTTCCATGCAGTTGTCGCGGTAGTTCCGCAGCACGGCGTCATCGACCTCGGCCTGGCGCAACGGGGTTTCTCCGCTGGTGTCGACCGCATGGAACAGTTCCACGTCGGCGTCTGGCGCAAGCAGGCAGGCGAGCATGGCGCGCTGCTGCGCGGCCGGCGTGAAGTCCACCCCGACCACGATCTGGCGCAGGCGCCGGCGCACGGCCCCGCGTGCGACCAGCACCGGACACGGGCAGGCCCGCAGGATGCGGATGGCATCGGGCCCTGCCAGCCAATGCGTCATCGACCGTCGGCTGCGCTGCGGCACCACCAGCAGATCGCCGGCGTGGGCATGGCACGCCAGCGCATCGGGCGAGCCGTCGACGCTGCCGGCCGTCGTCACCGGCGTGCCCAGGCGCATCGCCAGGGCCTGCGCCGTCTGGCGCAGCCGCGTGTCCGGGTCCAGACAGGTCGACCGTTGGTCGGCCGGCAGCAGCATCAGGCGCAGCGTCGCGCCGTGCACCAGCGCGATCTGGGCGGCACGCTCGACCGCCTTGTCGCCGGCTGCGGAGAAGTCCGTGAGCGCCAGAATGGATGAGAACAACATCGTGTGATTCCTTGTGATGGACGAGCACCACCCTGCCCCATGCGCCGGGCGATGCCTGCCCGGTCCATGGGCAGAAAATGAAATGAAACGAAAGGTGCGGCGCCGCGAATGCGCCAGGCGCGCCTACAAGGTGTAGTCGCCCTCGGCCTCGGGCTGGAACAACACGGCCAGCAGCCTGGCGGCGCCGTCTTCGCCCTGCGGCGTGCGCCAGCGCGCGATGTCGCCGGTGCGCCGCCCCAGCAGGCTGCAGCCCACCGGAGACAACACCGACACGAAGCCGGCCTGCGGCTGCGCATGGGCCGGGTAACACACCGTCAGCGTCTGCTGCCGGCCCGTGTGCAGATCCTCGCACTGCACGCGGGAATACATGGTCACGGTATCGGGCGGCACGTCGTGTCCGTCGATGACGTCGGCCCCGTCGAGCAGTTCGGCCAGCCATTGCGGCGGGTGGACGCCGGCCAGACGGTGCAGGCGCGCGAAATCGAGCTCGGTCAGCGTGCGCTCGATGGCACGCGTGGTGATGGTGGTTGGCATGATGAAACGCTCCAGTCGGTGACGACACACCCCAAACCGAGGGTGATCGCGCATGCGCGGATCAGGTGCCCGGCGGTCGGTGGTTTGCGCTGAATCGAAAAGGAGAAACGAGGGAGCGGACCGCCGGGCTCAGGGAAGTGCGGCGGTGAGCTTCAGGTCCGCCGCACCCGTGGCGCGCTGCGCGCGCACGGCAAGCCACCCGAACAACACGTTCGAGCGGCACAAGCTGCCGGATGGGAGGGCGATGGTTCGCATGAATCGAGTGTAGGCAGGCCGGCCATGCGGGGCAAGCCAATAGCCCCACGGTGCTTGCCGATATCGCGACCGTCCGCGCACCGGCGAGATACCGGCGGCGCCGCGGCGACTACTCCACGCTGGTCCACTTCATCAACACCAGGCCCGAGACGATCAGTGTGG
>CAXBDR010000073.1:0-18536 GCA_963974265.1 uncultured Rhodoferax sp. | reverse complement strand
GAGAAGAACGACGAGGCCGCGCCATTGGGCCGGCCCGGGCGCACCGAGACCGTCATCAGCCGCGCGGCGCGGCCGTCGATGAATCCCTTGCGGGTGTAGTCGGAGACCAGATGCTCGCAGATCAGCTTCTGGATGCCGTACGAGGACTGCGGTGCCGGCAAGGTGTCGTCGGCCACGGGCGAAGGCATCGGGATCGCCGCGTCGGGGCCGAACACCGCGACCGAACTGGAGAACACGAACCGCGCCGGCTTGCCGCTGGCCTGGCCGGCAGCGCGCAGGGCGTCGAGCAAGGCGCGGGTGCTGTCCAGGTTCGAGCGCATGCCGAGTTCGAAGTCGAGTTCGCATTCGCCGGACACCGCCGAGGCCAGGTGGAACACGCCGTCGAAGGCCTCGGTCTTGAGCGCCTCGCATTGCGACAGCAGCGGTCCGGTGCGGTCCTGCACGCGCGCATCGGCGACGAGGTCGGCCGGGGACGCGACCTGGTCCGTCAACACCAGGGTCTTGATGGCCTGGCCGGCGAGGGTGCCGCGTGCGAGCAGGGTCCGGGCCAGGCGCGCGCCGACAAATCCGCCGCCGCCGGTGATCAGCAATTTCATGACTGCGAGTCCTTCGTGGTTCAGGGAGCGGACAGTGTAGTGCGCACCACGGCGGCCGGCTCGCTACAGCGCCGGATCGATGATGCCCGGCATGGCGATGAAGCCGGGCCGATGGCGCATGGCGTGGATCCATGTTTGCAGCGCGGGATAACGGCGCAGGTCGAACCGCGCCTCGCTGGCCAGCGCGGCATACGGAAAACAGGCGATGTCGGCGATGCTGGGCTCCTGGCCGGCCAGCCAGGCCTGGCCGCGGTAGTGGTTCTCGGCCAGCGTGTCGTCGAGCAGGCGCAGCGCCACGTGTCCCTGTTGTTCGCAGCGCGCGAGATCGGCCGGCAAGCCGAAGCTGTAGTGCAGCCGGGCGGCTGAAATGCTGCGTGTGAGATCGTCGGCCGTGGCCAGCCACAGCTGGATGCGGCCACGGGCCTGCGCATCGTCGGGGTACCAGTGTCCGCCCGGCTTGTCGTAGCGACTTGCCAGATACACCAGGCCGGCCTGCGCGTCGCGCAACACGAAACCGCCGTCGTCGAGCACCGGCAGCTGGCCCAGCGGGTTGACGTTCTGCACGAATGCGTCCGACTTGTGCGCGCGACCGGGATGGAAGTCCACCGGAATACGCTCGAAGGACAGGCCCAGCCAATGCATGAGCAAGCGCAACTTGTAGCAGTTGCCCGAAAGCTCATAGTCGTACAGGCGGATCATGCGGGGCTCTGGGCGTGAACGCCGAAGCGCATGTCGCGCTGGCGCAACCAGCGCCGGTAGGTCGCTGCCGTCAGGTCGCAGCGCATATGGGCCTCCAGCGGCCCGCCCAGCGGCAAACGGCGCGGGCGGTGACTCTCCAGAATGGGTTTGTCCTGGCCGAAGATCATGTGCTGGAACGCGATCATGTCCGCATCGGACAACACGTCTTCGAAGTAGACGAGCAGCACGTGGGCGATCACCTGTTCCTCGTCCAGCGGCTGCACCAACAGGCAGATGACATCGCGTTCGCTGTCCCGGTTCGGACACGACTTGTACAGCGCGGCCGTGAAAGGCTGCATCACCCGATATTGGTACTGCGCGTCGATGCCGTCCGCGGCCGATGCCGACGCGCGGGGCTGGAAGAAGTGGCAGTCCGTGGCCCAGATCTCGCCGGTGGCCGGGTCGATGTGCGCACGGTACGGTGCCACTTCGGTATGCGGCACCTTGCCCAGCGTACCGGTGTGCACGTACGGGAAATGGCCGATGTCGAGGAAGTTTTCCACCACCCGCAGCCCGGAGGTCGCCACGCCGATGCCGCCGCAGTCGACGATGCGCCGGCCCGGTTGCGCGTATTCGGGCAGGTCGAACAAGGCGGGCGCGGTGGCCTCGCCGGTTTGCACCCAGAGGTAGCCGTAGCGGCGCTGGATCGGCAAGGCGTGGCCGTCGGCGCTGCAGTGTGGCGCCCCGTCGGCGTCCTGCCACAGCAGCAGGTCGTTGCCCAGCAGCCGCGTGGTCACGGGGTGGGCGGAGTCGGTAACCCGCAGTTGCGTCGCGGAGCCGACGGTCAGCCAGTCGTTGCGCAGGTTGGGGTCGGTGGTGCAGAACGGCATGTGCTCAGCTCCGGGGGTGTTCGATCCGTTCGCGCAGCAGGCGCAGGGCGTTGAACAACGCGCCCGTGGCTGCATTCGATGGCGGAGCCTCGCTCGCCACGTGCAGCACGGACCCGTCTGCGGCAGCATCGAGGACCCACAGATGCAACACATGACCGGCCCAGCGGCCGTGCCACTGCCAGGGCCCGGCCGGAGCGAACGCCTGTGCCGTCAGCCTGGCATCGACCGTGGCCGACGATGTCGCCACGGCCATCGAGCGCAGGAACCGGGGTGGCGCCACGCCCGCGGGATCATCCGCCGGAGCAGGCGCTTGGCCGTCCAGCGCCACCCAGACCATGCCCTGGCGCTCCACGGCGGCATAGGTCTTGACGCAGACCTTGCCCGGCACCGGTTGGTGCGGCATCGCCGGAATGGCGACGCACTGGCCGCTGCCCTCGGCATATTCCCAGCCATGGTAGGCACAGGCCAGCCGATCGCCCAGCACCCGGCCCAGGCTCAGCGCAACACCACGATGCGGGCAGCGGTCTTCCCAGGCCTGGATCGTTCCGGACGCGCTGCGCCACAAGGCCAGATCCTGTCCGCGCACCTGCACGGCGGTGACCGCACTGCTGGCTGATACCTTCTGCGCAGGCAGGGCCGGGTACCAGTCGCGGGGTTGGGTCATGGGGTGATTGTCTTCAATTCGCAGCCAGGCCTTGTCAGCCATCACTAGAATCAAACCATATTTTGATCTACCAACACTTGTTTGCATGACGGCGCGTGAGCAACAAATCCTGGCCATGCTGCGCGCCGATCCCCTGATCGCGCAGCAGACGCTGGCCGACCGGCTCGGCATCAGCCGCGCGGCGGTGGCCGGCCACGTGATGCAACTCACGCGCAAGGGTTACATCGTCGGTCGCGGCTACGTGCTGGCCCAGCCGCGATTCGTGCTGGCGATCGGTGCGGCCAACATGGACATCACCGGCACCACGACCCATCCGCTGGTGGCGCGGGACTCCACGCCGGGGCAGGTGCGCTGCGCGCCCGGTGGCGTGGCGCGCAACGTGGCGGAGAACCTGGCGCGGCTGGGCCGCGACATCCGCCTGATCAGTGCCGTCGGCGATGACCTGTACGGCCAATCCCTGCTCGAGAGCACCCGGCGCGCCGGCGTGGATGTGCAACTGTGCCCGGTGTTGCCGGGGCAGGCCACGTCGACCTATCTGTCATTGCATGGCCCGGACGGCGACATGGCGCTGGCGCTCAACGACATGGCCATCCTGGAGCAACTCACGCCCGAGCGGCTCAGTGCCTGCGCCGGCCTGCTGCGCCATGCCGGGGCGGCCTTGTTCGACTGCAACCTGCCCGAGGCCAGCCTGGCCTGGGTCGTCGCCCAGGCGGGCGACACGCCCTTGTTCGCCGAGCCGGTATCGGCATTCAAATGCCGCCGGCTGCTGCCCTGGCTGGGGCAGATCCATACGCTCAAGGCGAACCGGCTCGAGGCCCGGGCGCTGACCGGGCAGGCCGTCGACAGCGACGCCTCCGTGGTGGCCGCGGCCGACGGGCTGCTGGCGCGCGGCCTGCGCCAGGTGGTGATCAGCCTGGGCGCGCAGGGCCTGTACTGGTGTGATCACACCGGTGCCAGCGGCTGGCAGGCCGCGCCGCCGGTGGACGTGGTCCATGCGACGGGCGCCGGCGATGCTGTCATGGCCGGGCTGATCCATGCCTATCTGGACGGCGCGCACCTGCGCGATGCCGTCGCATTTGCCGCAGCGTGTGCGGCCTTGACCCTGGCCGCGCCCCAGGCCAACCATCCGAACCTGTCGGCGGCCAGCGTGCAGCAGTTGCTGCTGCACACGGCAAACCGCGTCGCGGCGCCGGAATCCGCGGACGGGCCCTGAACCACCTCCCCCCCTCAACGGGAACCACGCCCCATGCCCTCACATCCCTACCTGGACATCCATCCCGACGTGGCGCAAGCCCTGGCCGAACGCCGGCCGGTCGTTGCGCTGGAGTCGACCATCATCTCGCACGGCATGCCGTATCCGGACAACGTGGCCACCGCCTTGCGGGTGGAGCAGGAGATCCGTGCCCATGGCGCCGTCCCGGCCACCGTTGCGATTCTCGACGGGCGGCTCAAGGCCGGCCTGACGCCGGCGCAGATCGAGGCGCTGGGCCGGGAAGGACCGGCCGTGGCCAAGGCCAGCCGGCGCGACCTGCCGTTCATCGTGACCAGCGGTGCCATGGGGGCGACTACCGTCGCGTCGACGATGATCGTGGCCGCGATGGCCGGCATCCGGGTGTTTGCCACCGGCGGCATCGGTGGCGTGCACCGCGGCGCACAGCAGAGTTTCGACGTGTCGGCCGACCTGCAGGAACTGGCGCGCACATCGGTCGCCGTGGTCTGCGCCGGCGCCAAGTCCATCCTGGACCTGCCGCTGACGCTGGAATACCTGGAAACCCATGGCGTGCCGGTCATCGGCTACGGGACCCATACCTTGCCGGCGTTCTTCACGGTCGACAGCGACAGCAGGGTCGACTACCGGCTCGACAGCGCCCTGCAGATTGCGCAGGCCATGCAGGCCAAGTGGGCCATGGGCCTGCAAGGTGGACTGGTCGTGGCCAATCCGGTGCCGCTGCCATTCGCCATGCCGCGCGCGCGCATGGATGTGGCGATCGAACAGGCGCTGCACGAGGCGGGGCAGCAAAGTATTGCCGGCAAGGAGGTCACGCCTTTCCTGCTGGCGCGGGTGTCGGAGCTGACCGGCGGCGACAGCCTGGCGACCAACATCGAACTGGTGCTTAACAATGCCCGACTGGCCAGCGCCATTGCCGTGCAATTTGGGCAGATCGGTGGTTATGATGCGGACATCGCGAGTCCCGCAATCGTTTGACGCATGTGGCCTTCGGCGTGTGCCGGTCATGCCGCATGGGGAAAGCCCCGATTGCCGCCCCTGCCCGGGCGCCATAGGCTCGTGGCCGATGTGTCCGCATTCCAACTTCAACCTCGAAAGATCTTCACCATGAAACTCCAGACCCAACTCGGGATTCTTGCCGTCGCTCTTGCCGCGAGCTTCCAGGCCATGGCGGAACCTGCCATCGTCTACGACCTGGGCGGCAAGTTCGACAAGTCCTTCAACGAGGCGGCCTACAACGGCATGGAGCGCTGGAAGAAGGAAACCGGCAAGAACTACCTCGAATTCGAGGTGTCCAACGAGTCCCAGCGCGAGCAGGCGATCCGGCGCATGGCCGAAAAAGGCGCCAGCCCGATCATCGCGATGAGCTTCAGCCAGGCCTCGGCCATCGAGAAGGTCGCCAAGGAGTTTCCCAAGCTCAAGTTCGCCATCATCGACATGGTGGTCGACCTGCCCAACGTGCAGTCGGTGGTGTTCAAGGAGCAGGAAGGCAGCTTCCTGGTGGGCATGATGGCTGCCATGGCCAGCAAGACCGGCAAGGTCGGTTTTGTCGGTGGCATGGACATCCCCTTGATCCGCAAGTTCGAATGCGGCTACGAGCAGGGTGCCAAATACGCCAACCCCAAGGCCGAGGTGTTCCAGAACATGACCGGTACCACGGGCGCGGCCTGGAACGATCCGGCGCGTGGCGGCGAACTGGCCAAGGCCCAGTTCGCCAAGGGGGCCGACGTGATCTTTGCCGCGGCCGGCGGCACCGGCACCGGTGTCTACCAGGCCGCCAAGGACAGCGGCAAGCTGGCAATCGGCGTCGACAGCAACCAGAACCACCTGCAGCCCGGCACCATGCTGACCTCCATGCTCAAGCGGGTCGACGTGGCCGTATACAACGTGTCCAAGAATCACAAGCCGGGCATGTCGGTGCTCGGCTTGAAGGAAGACGGCGTCGGATACGCAATCGACAAGCACAACGAGAAGCTGGTCACGGCCGACATGAAGAAGAAGGTCGAGGCCGCCAAGGCCGACATCATCGCCGGCAAGATCAAGGTCGCCGACTACATGGCCGACAACGCCTGCAAGTATTGATGTCCGTCCGGAAATGACGGTGTCGTTCCCGTTCCCGGGGATCCGCAAAGGCGGCGTCGCTGCCTTTGCCCGTTGAGGCCATGAAGCTTTTGTCCACGCGGACCGGCCAGGCGTCTGCAGTGCTCGCGGTACCCGCGTGCGGCGGTGCTGTTGCTGCTGCTGCCCGCGGCATACCGTACCTGCGCGCGGCGACATCTTCATCACCTCGACGGGCCGGTTTTTCCACCATTCGTTGAATCAGAGGTCGACCGCCTTGTCCGACGCACCCGCGGTCGAGATGCTGGGTATCAGCAAACGGTTTGGCCCGGTGCAGGCCAATGCGGATGTGAACCTGACCGTGCTGCAAGGCACGGTGCATGGCATCGTCGGCGAGAACGGCGCCGGCAAGAGCACGCTGATGTCGGTGCTCTACGGTTTCTACACCAGCGACAGCGGCTCCATCAAGGTGTTCGGCCAGGACGCGACGATCCGCAACGCCCACGAGGCCATTGCGCTGGGCATCGGCATGGTGCACCAGCACTTCATGCTGGTGGACACCTTGACCGCGCTCGAGAACGTCATGCTCGGCGCCGAGCCCCATGTGTTGCTGCACAAGGCCGAATCAGTGGTGCGGTCCCGACTGGCCGAATTGATGGCCTCGACCGGCCTGAAGGTGGCGCTCGACGCGCTGGTCGGCGACCTGTCGGTGGGCGACCGGCAGCGGCTGGAGATTCTCAAGGCCTTGTACCGTGGCGCCAAGGTGCTGATCCTGGACGAGCCCACGGCGGTGTTGACGCCACAGGAGACCGAGCAGCTGTTCGGCGTGCTCGAACTGCTGCGCGAGCAGGGCACGACCATCCTGCTGATCACGCACAAGCTCAAGGAAGTGATGCGCCTGTGCGACCGGGTCACGGTGATGCGCGCCGGCAAGGTCGTCGAGGAGGTCGCGATCGGCGATGCCACCATCGAGGGGCTGGCCGAGGCCATGGTCGGGCGCAAGGTGCAGATGGGCCGCGTCGGCGACAGCGTCAAGCCGCCGGGCGAGGTGATGCTGCAGGCCCAGGGCATCCATGTGCGCGACGCAATGAACGTGGTGCGCCTGCACGACCTGGCCATCGAACTGCGTGCCGGCGAGATCGTCGGCGTCGCCGGTGTCTCCGGCAATGGGCAGAGCGAGTTGCTCGAGGTCCTGTCGGGTTTGCTCGTGCCCTTGCAGGGCCGGTTGTCGCTGGCGGGCAATACCTTCGAGGCCGACCACTGGATCGACCCGCAGACGGCGCGTGCGCTGGGCGTGGCCCATGTGCCGGAAGATCGCCACGAGCGCGCAATGGTCATGAGTTTCGACGCCTGGGAATCGGCCGTGCTGGGTTACCAGGGCTTGCCGCAGTATTGCCGTCGCGGCTGGATGCAGCATCCGCAGATGCAGAAAGCGACCGTCGACATGATGGAGCGGTTCGACGTGCGACCGCGCGATGCGCAACTGTCGTGCGCGAGTTTTTCCGGCGGCAACCAGCAAAAGCTGGTGCTGGCGCGCGAGCTCGGCCAGTCGCCCCGGATCCTGCTCGTGGGCCAGCCGACCCGCGGCGTCGACATCGGCGCGATCGAATTCATCTACGGTCAGCTCAGGGCCATGCGGGACGCCGGTTGTGCGGTGCTGGTGGTGTCCAGCGAGCTGGACGAGATCCTGGCCTTGTCCGATCGCGTCATTGTCATGAACCAGGGCCGGGTCGCCGGTGAACTGCCGATCGCCGAATGCAACGAGAACACGCTGGGCATGCTGATGATCGGTGGCGGGCACACCGCGGACGCGGTTGCCGCAGGTGGTGCCGCATGAAACCGCCCCGTTCCACCGGTCCGCGCAAGGGGTGCCCATGACACAGCAGCCGCTGCCACGCTGGGCCGACCTGGTCCTGTTGCCCGTCGTCAACCTCGCCATGGCCCTGCTTTTCGCCGGCGTCATGGTCTGGCTGGTGGGGCAGGACCCGCTGGAGGTGATCACCGTGCTGGTGCATGGCGCCTTCGGTACCACGCGTGGCCTGAGCTACACGCTGTATTACGCGACCACCTTCGTGTTCACCGGCCTGGCGGTGGCGGTGGCGTTCCACGGGGGCCTTTTCAACATCGGCGGAGAAGGCCAGGCCATCCTCGGCGGCCTGGGCACCGGCCTGGTCGCGTTGTGGTTGTCGGCGCTGCTGCCGGCCTGGCTGATGCTGCCGCTGATGCTGCTGGCGGGCGCCCTGTTCGGCATGGTCTGGGCGGCGATACCAGGCTACCTGCAGGCCTACCGCGGCAGCCACGTCGTGATCACGACCATCATGTTCAACTTCCTGGCCAGCAGCCTGCTGGTCTACCTGCTGGTCAACCACCTCAAGGTGCCGGGCAACATGTCGGTCGAGAGCGCGTCGTTCGCGGAATCGGCCAAGTTGCCGAGCATGGCGACCTTCATGGGCTGGCTCGGCGTCGAGTGGCCGAATTCGCCGTTCAACACCAGCGTCTTCCTGGCCGTGCTGGCCGCGGTTGGCGTGTATTACCTGCTGTGGCACACGCGGTTGGGCTACGACCTGCGCGCCACCGGCTCCAGCGCCCGCGCGGCGGCCTATGCCGGCATCAAGCCCAACCACCAGATCATGATGGCCATGGGTGTGTCGGGCGCGCTGGCCGGCATGGTCGGCATGAACGAGATCGCCGGCGTCAACGGGCGGCTGATGCTCGAATACGTCAGCGGCGCCGGCTTCACCGGCATCGCGGTGTCGCTGATGGGGCGCAGCCATCCGTTCGGCATCGTGCTGGCCAGCATCCTGTTCGGCGCGCTGTTCCAGGGCGGTGCCGAGGTCAGCTTCGAGGTGCGCGGCTTCAGCCGCGACATGGTCGTGATGCTGCAGGGATTCATCGTGTTGTTCTCCGGTGCCATGGCCTATGTGCTGGCGCCGGCGGTGGCGCGGGTCGTGCACCTGCTGGGAGCCGGCGGCTCCGCCGGGAAAGGAGCTGCCCATGGATGAGGCCATGATCGGATCGCTGATCGCGTCGACACTGCGCGTCTCGACCCCGCTCATCTTCTGCGCGCTGGCCGGCCTGTTGTCGGAGCGCTCCGGTGTCATCGACATTGGCCTCGAAGGCAAGATGTTGTTCGCCGCGTTCGCGGCCGGCGCCGCCGGAGTGGCGTTCGGCTCCACGGCGATGGCGCTGCTGATCGCCATGGGTGTCACGGTCTTGCTGTCCTGGCTGCACGGTTTTGCCTGTGTCAGCCATCGCGGCGACCAGGTGGTGTCGGGCGTGGCGATCAACATCATTGCGGTCGGCATGACGGCGGTGCTGGGTATTGCCTGGTTCGCGCAAGGCGGCCAGACGCCGCCGGTGAGCAACGAGGTGCGCATGCAGGCGCTGATGCCCGGCCTGGTCGACGCCATGCAAGGGATTCCAGTGCTGGGCCAGATCGTCGGCCAGGGCCTGCTCGGCCACAACGCGCTGGTCTACGTGGCCTTGCTGCTGGTGCCCGCCGTGTGGTGGCTGATGTTCCGCACGCGTTTCGGCCTGCGGCTGCGGGCGGTGGGCGAAAACGCCCACATGGTCGACGCCGCCGGTGTCTCCGTCTCGCGCATGCGGTATGCGGCACTCACGCTCAACGGCTTGTTGTGCGGCCTGGCCGGCAGCTACCTGGTGCTGGCGCAGAACGCGGCCTTCGTGCCCAACATGACGGCGGGCCGTGGCTTCATGGCGCTGGCCGCGCTGATCTTCGGCAAGTGGCATCCGGTCAAGGCATTCTGGGCCTGCCTGCTGTTCGGTTTTCTCGACGCGGTGGCGATCCGGCTGCAGGGCGTGCCGCTGCCGATCATCGGCCTGGTGCCGGTGCAGCTGATTCAGGCGCTGCCGTACCTGCTGACGGTGGTGTTGCTGGCTGGTTTCATCGGGCGTACCGTGGCGCCGCAGGCGCTGGGCCGGCCTTACCTGAAAGAGCGCTGATCCCATGTCTGCCGGGTCCGACACCTCCAATCTCACACCCGCGCAGCGCGCCGCGTTGCTGTCCGCGGCGCGCGCCGCGATGGCGCGTGCGCACGCCCCGTATTCGCGTTTCCATGTGGGTGCCGCGGTGCTCGACATGCAGGGCCACATTCACGCCGGCTGCAATGTCGAGAACGCGGCCTATCCGCAAGGTGTGTGTGCCGAGGCCGGCGCGCTCAGCGCGATGGTGCTGGCAGGCGGCACGCAGCTGCGTGCGGTGCTGGTGATGGGCGACGGCGAAGGCCTGGTCACGCCGTGTGGCGGTTGCCGCCAGAAGATCCGCGAATTTGCCGGGCCCGATACACCGATCCTGATCGCGAATCCGCAGCAGGTGCGCGCGAGCTTCACGCTCGACGAGCTGCTGCCGCACAGTTTCGGGCCCGAACACCTGGCCTGAACGCGCCTTGAGGCGATGACGATGCTGGCCCAGGAAATCATCCGTATCAAGCGCGACGGCGGCGTGCTGGACGCATCGCAGATCGACGCCTTCGTCGCCGGCCTGGTCGACGGCAGCTGGAGCGAGGGGCAAGCCGCGGCGATGGCGATGGCCGCGTTCCTCAACGGGCTGGACACCGCCGAGACGGTGGCGCTGACCCGCGCGATGACCCATTCGGGCGGCACGATGGACTGGGCGGCCGAGAACCTTGGCGGCCCCATCCTCGACAAACATTCCACCGGCGGCGTCGGCGACAAGGTCAGCCTGATGCTGGCACCCATGCTGGCCGCATGCGGCGCCTTTGTGCCTATGATCTCCGGCCGCGGCCTGGGCCACACCGGCGGCACGCTGGACAAGATGGACAGCATCCCCGGCTACCAGACCGCGCCGACGAACGAAGTGTTGCGCGCCGCGGTGCGCGGCGCCGGCTGCGCGGTCGTCGGCCAGACCGCCGACCTGGCGCCGGCCGACCGCCGGCTGTACGCCATCCGCGACGTGACCGCCACCGTCGAGTCGATCCCGCTGATCACGGCCAGCATCCTGTCGAAGAAACTCGCGGCCGGCTTGCAGGGCCTGGTGCTCGACGTCAAGACCGGCAACGGTGCGTTCGCCGCGTCCATGGACATGGCGCAGGCGCTGGCGCGGTCGCTGGTGTCGGTGGCCAATGGCGCCGGCCTTCCGACGCGCGCGCTGATCACCGACATGAACCAGGTGCTCGGGCACAGCTGCGGCAACGTGCTCGAAGTGCGGGAGGCCTTGGAGTTCCTGAGCGGCCAGCGGCGGGAGTCGCGGTTGCGGGAGATCACCACGGCCCTGTGCGCCGAACTGCTGGTGCTGGGCAAACTGGCGAGCAGCCATGACGATGCGGTCAAGCGCATCGATCGTGTGCTGGACGACGGCTCCGCGCTGGAACGGTTCGCGCGCATGGTCGCCGCGCTGGGCGGGCCGGCGGATCTTGTCGAACGCCCCGGTCAGTACCTGGCGGCGGCGCCGGTGTCGCGCCCGGTGTCGGCTGCGCGCGATGGATGGATCAGCGCGGTGGCGACGCGCGACATCGGCCTGCTGGTGATCGAACTCGGCGGTGGTCGTCGCCAGGCCGCGGACCGCATCGACCATCGGGTCGGGTTCAGCGAGGTGATCGGGCTGGGTGCCCATGTGCGGGCCGGGGATCCCTTGGCCGTCGTGCATGCCGCGGACGAGGGCGCGGCGCGGAATGCGGCCGCGCAATTGACGCGTTGCATCACCGTGTCGCCGACCCCCACGGATGCCGGTACGCCGCTGGTGGTGCACGTCGCATCGGACTGACCAACCTCGTGCCGCAAGCCGACACGCGCGGGGCCGCGCGCCCGTCGCGATCGGGTTCGCATCGATGACCTGGGGCTTCGCGTCGGCGTCTGGAGCGTGTATCCGCCCGGAACTCCCGCTCCGGAGCCGCGCGTTGCGAGCGCTTCACGGCGGCGCCCCGACCGGCTTGCGCATCCGCACCGCATCGATCCGGCCTTCGTAGTAGCCGCCGACCATGCCGCCCTGGCGATATCCCAGGTGCTGGTAGAAGGCGATGGCATTGAGATTGTCGGCTCGGCATTCGAGCCGGATCTCGGTGCTGCCGGCCAGCCGCGCCGATTGTTCGAGCCAGTGCAGCAACTGCCCACCCATACCCTGGTGGCGCAGCAGTGGCGAGACGGCCAGCAGGACCAGGTGGGCGGCGCCGTCGTCCGGATACTGCATGATGCCGAAACCCTCGAGTCGCTCGTTCTTCATCAGCACCGCCACGTTCGTCGCGGCGTCGCCGATGGCCTGGGACACCCGCCCCGCCGTCCAGCTCCAGCCCAGGCCGTGCTCGATCCAGTCGCGCGACATGCGGGCGATGGAATGCGCTTCGGCGGAATGCGCCAGGCGGATCGTGGGCTGCGCGGGCATGGAGGGATTGTGGCGGCACGGACAGGCCATCGAGTCTCTGCGTGCAAGCTGCCGCCGGTTCGGACGGCCTTCCCGGCGATCGGGTCTCGCATCTGCGCCGCCGTCGGCAGCGCCGATCACTTGCGCAACTGGCGTTGCCTATAAGCCTGGATGCGGTCCTTGAGTCCCGCGCGCGCCGCCGACGCGACCAGTGCGGCCAGATCGGCTGCGGCGCCGGACGCGGCGCGGGGGCGGCGGCTGTATTCCGTCGCCGCATGGATGGCCGCATGGGTGGTGGCATCGAGTCGGCGGGCGGCCGCGTAGCGCACGTTCAGGTCGTCGGCGAGGCCAGCGCCCGCCACCCGGCGCTGCGCCAAGGCGTGCGAGAGTGCCGCCTCGGCCGGTATCGTCTCGCCGGTTTCGATCCAGCGGTGGGCGATGGATGCGCCCACGGCCTCTGCCAGCCTGGCCGTCCCCAGCACCAGGCCGAAACCCGCGCCAGGAAAGGCGAACTGCGCGTCGTCGACGATCCAGCGTTCCGAACAGGCGCAAAAAATGTCGGCGCCCGCACCCATGGTGCGGCCATGGGCCAGCGCCAGCGTGGGAAATGGAGCGGTATGGATGGCCTGCAACATCAGTTCGACGCGCGTGAATCGCGCCAGCAGGCTGTCGTCGGTCTCGTGCTCCAGCATCGAGAGGTCGAAGCCCGTGCAAAAGTGCCTGCCTTCACCCGAGAGCACCATCAGTCGGGTCGGCTCCTGGCGCGCCTGTTGCACGGCCGCGCCGATGGCGGCGACCAGGGCGGCCGACAAGGCGTTGCCTTTCTCTGGACGGTTCAGCCGGATATGCACGATGCCATCCTCGCGGGAGACCTGCACGATGGCTGGGTCAGCATGGTCCATGGGCGCACTCATGCCTCGCTCCTGGCCCACAGGTTGGGAACGAGCGTGTTGGAGTAGCCCGATACGAAGGGTTTTGCAACGCCGGTCTCGGGCGAGAAGGCGTGGCGCTCGATGCGGCCGATGTTGCCCCCGTACAGGTGGATGCTGATCGAGACACGATCGTCGAATGCGTTGCGCACCTGGTGGATATCGCCGATGCGTGGTGACACCAGGTCGATGTCACCGGGTTCGAGGCGTTCTTCGTTGGCGTCTGCCACGAGTTGTCCGCGGCTGTTGCGGGAGAATCGCTGGGCGCATTCGGCGCCTCGCAACATGGCGATGATGCCCCAGACCGTGTGATCGTGGATCGGCGTCTTCTGTCCCGGTCCCCAGACGAAGCTGACCAGCGAGAAGCGGTCGAGCGGGTCGCCGTACAGCAGATGCTGCTGGTAGATGCGGGCGTCGGGAACCGCCATGGCGTCGGGAAGCCAATCGTCGTGTGCCACCAGTTCGCGCATCAGCGGGGCGGCCTGTTCCAGCAGTTGCTCTTCGGCGACGGGTGTTTTCTCGATGAGCCGGGTCATGCGTTGCACGAACTCCAGCAGGCGGCTGCCAGGCATGGCGTTACTCCTTGATGGATGCGGTTTCGCCGGCGGCGTATTGTCGGCGAACCGCGTCGGTGTGCTGGCCCAGTCCCGGCGGCGGCATGCGGATCGGAAATCCCTGGCCGTTGAAACGGATGGGTGACGCAAAAGTCCGGGTCGTATCGCCGGTCGGCAGGGTCATTTCCTGGACCCAGCCCATGTGCTGGGTCTGTGCATCGTTCAACGCCGCAGCATAGTCGTTGATACGCGCATGTGGAACGCCGGCAGCCTCGAACGCCTCGATCCAGTGGTCGACCGGCTTGGTGCAGAAGGTGGCCTCCAGGATGTCCTTGAGCGCCGCCTGGTTGGCCGCCCGGTCGGTGGTCGTGGCAAACCGGGGGTCTTCGGGCAATGCGGGCAACGCGACCACCCGGCACACGGCGAGCCAGAGTTTGTGGTTGCCCGCCGCGACGGCGAAATAACCATCGCGGGCCTTGAACGCCTGGTAAGGCGCATTGCGGGGATGGGCGGAGCCCAGCTTGCGCGGGCTGACGCCATTGCCGAAATATTCGCTGGTCTGCAATGCGCCGACGCCCAATGTGCAGCCGAACATCGGCACGTCGATGTGCGCACCCTTGCCGCCGGAGCGGACATGGGCCAGTGCCGCAGCGATCGAGAAAGCGGCGTACAGGCCCGATGCGAAGTCAGACAGCGGAACACCGCACTTGACCGGCGGGCCATCGGCTTCGCCGGTCACGCTCATGACGCCGGCGGCGGCCTGGATGGTCAGGTCGAATCCGCCCTCGGTCGCGCGCGGGCCGCTTTGCCCATAGGCGGAGATCGAGCAATACAGCAGACGCGGGTGCGCGTCGGCAAAGCTGGCATAACCCAGGCCGAGCCGGTCCATGACGCCGGGGCGGTTGTTCTCGACCACGATGTCGGCATCCAGGATCAACCGGCGCGCCAGTGCCACGTCGTCCGCCTGCTTGAGGTCAAGCACGACCGAGCGCTTGTTCCGGTTCAGCGACGCAAAGTTCTCGCTGTAGCCATTGCGCAGCGGCGGCCATTGGCGCAGGCCGTCGCCGGCCGGTGGCTCGACCTTCACCACGTCGGCGCCGAGATCCGCCAGCAGCATGGCGGAAAAAGGCCCGGCGGCGGTCGAGCAGAACTCGACGACGCGGACGCCGGCGAGAGGAAGGTTGGCAGTGGCAGTGGTCGTGTTGGTGGCGGTGGTCATGATGGCGTGGTTGCATCGTGGGCGCAAGTGTGGCGGCGCCTGTAGTGCGTTTGCATTGTGTATGTACCGGTACTTCCGGAACCCGGCCATGTCGGCGCCCCGACGCCCGTCAGCCGATTGGCTCCCATTGTCGCGGCACGGATCGTCACCGCGCCATTGTCACGGACGCCACCAGACGTAGCGTGTGCCCTGGGAGCCGCCGTCAAACGCGGCAATGGTGCGACGGCGCCGCACGGAACGGGCGCGTCGGCCATGCTGCGATCGACGAGCACCCGCTGCGAGCGCGCCGCCTCGGCGGCTTCACCGCCAGACCTGCCCGGCCACCCGCATCATGTTCCCGCCCATCACCAGCGCCGCTTCGTCCGCGCTCATGCCGGTGCGTTGCAAGGCTCCCGACATCTCGCTCCAGGCTTCGACCGGCGGATAGGTCGTGGGGTTGCTCGCGCGGTCGTAGCCGGCCGACTTCGGCCACCAGTAGGTCGGGTCGTAGTCGCCGGGCGGGGTGTCGTCGACGTGGTCCTGGCTGAAGCTGATGTCCAGGCCGATGCCGACGTGTTCGATGCCGACGAGGTCGGCCACATAGGCGGCATGGTGCGCGACGTCGTCGGCCGTGGGATTGTTCTTGCCCAGGAAAAACGAGATGCCGTTGACGCAGACGACACCACCAGTGGCGGCGCTGGCCTTGATCTGCTCGTCGGTGATGTTGCGTCCGTGGTCGACCAGCGACTGCGGATTGGCATGGCTGAAGATCACCGGCGCGCTGGACGCGGCCATGATGTCCAGGCTGGTCTTGCGGCCGGTGTGCGAGCAGTCCATCAACACGCCGGCCGCGTTGATCGCGGCGACGATCCTGTGGCCCAGCGGCGTCAGTCCGTGATCCGTGTCGTGGCAGCCGCCGGCGACGCTGTTGTCGCGGTTGTAGGCCAGGTGCATCTGGTGCACGCCCAGGCTCTTGTACAGCGCCACCATCTCGGGCTGTTCGAGCAGCGGCATCGCACCCTCGAGGTCGAAGCCGACGCCGATCTGGCCGGCCGCCTTTGCCTTTTCGATGTCGTCGATCGTCGCGACCATGCGGTACTTGTCCGGATGGGCGGCAATCGTCGCCCGAAAACCGGCGATGGTCGCCATCACCTGCGACAAGGGATTCATGTCCATGCCGATGTTGATGGACACGTAGTGCACGCCGGCAGCGCGCAGGCGGTCGATCGGCGCAAAGTCCGCTTGCGGGTGCAGCGGCAGGCAGGCGTGGGCTTCCCAGTGGATCATGGCGAGGATTCCATTGCAATGAAAGAGTGGAACACAGGGTTGGGAATCATCACACACGACCGGCAACCGGTCGTGTGTGCGGGTTGGCGAGGTTCAGGCGCGGGCCGCGTCGCGGTTGAATCCGCCCGAGGCTTCCATCAGCCTGCGGGTGTAGTCCTGCGTCACGGCATGTGCGGCCAGGTCGCTGGAGGACAGCAACTCGACCGTCTGGCCGCGTTGCATCACCATCAGCTTCTCGCACATGTGGGTGACCACCGCGAGGTCGTGGCTGACCATGATGAAGGTCAGGCCGCGCCTGCGTCGCAACTCCTCGAGCAGGTTCAGCACCTCGGCCTGCACCGACGCGTCCAGCGCCGAGGTGGGTTCGTCGAGCAGCATGATCTGCGGCTCGAGGATCAGCGCACGCGCGATGGCGATGCGCTGGCGCTGGCCGCCGGAGAGCTGGTGCGGGTACCGGAAGCGGAATCCGCTGCCCAGGCCGACCTCGTCGAGCGCGCGTTCGATGCGGGTCTCCGCGTCGCCGATGCCGTGGATGGCCAGCGGTTCGGACAGGATGCGGTCCACGGTCTGGCGCGGGTGCAGGGAGCCGTATGGGTCCTGGAACACCATCTGCACCAGCCGGCGGAACGGCTTGCTGCCGGGTGGTGGCAATGTCAGGCCGCTGCCACCGAGCAACTGCACCGTGCCCGAGGCCAGCGGCGCCAGTCCGCAGATGGCGCGCAGCACGGTGGATTTGCCGGAGCCGGATTCGCCGACGATGCCGAAGCTCTCGCCGGGCTCGACCCGCAGCGTGGTATCGGCCACCGCGACGAAATGGTCGTAGACCACGCGCAGGTTCAGCGCATGCAGGCCGACCGACTCGAACTGCCGCGTATCCAGCGTGGGTTCGATCGTCATAGTGCCCACTCCGGTCGGCGATCCAGCGTCGGCAAGGGGTGGCGGTCGTCCGCCAGTTTCGGCAGGCAGTTCAGCAGGCCCCGGGTGTACGGGTGCTTGGCATCGGCCAGTGCGCCAGAAGAAACCTCCTCGACGATCTTGCCGGCATACATCACCAGGATGCGGTCGCAGAAGGTCGACACCAGGCGCAGGTCGTGCGAGATGAAGACCAGTCCCATGCCGCGGTCGGTCACCAGCTTGTCCATGATGGCCAGCACCTGCAACTGCACCGTCACGTCCAGCGCCGATGTCGGTTCGTCGGCAATCAGCAGTTCGGGGTCGGCAATCAGCATCATCGCGATCATGGCGCGTTGGCCCATGCCGCCCGAGACTTCGTGCGGATACAGCTTGTAGACGCGTTCCGGCTGGTCGATCTGCACCGCCGCCAGCGCCTCGATGGCCTTGTCGCGTGCCTCGCGGCCCGAGATGCGGCGATGCGCCCGCAGCGTCTCCACGATCTGGTCGCCGATGGTCATGACCGGGTTGAGCGAGAACTTCGGGTCCTGCAGCACCATGGCGATACGCCCGCCACGCAGGTCGCGCCGGTCCTTGGCCGAGCAGTTGAGCAGGTCGGTGCCGTGGAACTCCAGCCGCCGAGCCGTGACCCGGCCTTCGGGCGCGGTCAGGCCCAGGATGGCGCGGCCAGTCTGCGACTTGCCGGAGCCGGACTCACCGACGATGCCCAGGCGCTCGCGACCGAGCGTGAACGACACGCCGCGCACGGCTTCAGTCCGGCCGCCGTCGCGGCTCGGGAAGGACACGCGCAGGTCTTCGACGACGAGCACGGGGCGTGGCAGCGGTACCGAGGATTTGAACGCCGGCTCGACCCGGTCCGCGCCGTTGGGCATGATCGGCGCCGCCGCAGCAGCAGGCGACGGCGTCGGTGGTGCTGGTGCGTCGGAGTCTGCCATCGGTGGCGCCTGCTCGGCTGGTGCAGTCCGTGCCGGCGCGGCAGCCTGCATTTCGTGTTCGGCCGGCACGGAATCGGCTTGCGCCGCAGGTGGTTGCTCCGGTTGGGCCGGCTGCACAGCCGACGGGTCCGGGTGCTGCAACAGCCCTTCCGGGTCCGCCTTCTGGACGCCCTTCTTGGCCAGCGCCTTGTCGATGATGCTCATTTCACCCCCTTCGGGTCGAGCGCATCGCGCAGGCCGTCGCCGAGCAGGTTGAAGCCGAGGCTGACA
>CAXBDR010000072.1:0-18691 GCA_963974265.1 uncultured Rhodoferax sp. | reverse complement strand
CCCGCCCCGACACCCGCCGCTGCAGCAGCCGGGCCAGCGCCAGAACCGCCGTCGCACCGACCCCGAGGATGGCCCGGTGGTGCATCAGGTGCAGCGACATGTACATCCACTTGGCGATCAGCCCGTCGACGAAGAAGTTGCGGCCCGACAAGGCCCCCATCAGGTTGCCGACACCGCGGTTCTCGCCCAGCGAGACCAGCGAGCCGAAGTCGCGGTAGCGGAATTCGGGCGCGTAGTCCGCGCCCTTCTGTTGCGCCACCAGCGAGAGCGCCAGGTATTCGGCCTGTTGATGGGCCGCCTGGGCCCGCGCCGGAACCAGGGCGCCCTCGCGCCAGGCACAGGCCGCGCAATCGCCCATCGCGTAGACCGCTTGCGCCGAAGTCTGGAGTTTCGCGTTCACGATGAACTGGTTGGAGCGATTGACCTCCAGCCCATAGTCCCGGTTGCCCGGCGCCGCCTTGATGCCGGCCGCCCAGACGACGAGGTCAGCCGGCAGTTCACCCGCGCTGGTACGCAGGCCGCCAGGATGGACCTCGGTGACCTTGGTGTCAGCCAGTACGCGCACGCCACGGCGGCGCAACGCGGCATCGGCCTGGCGCGAGATCCGTTCGGGCAGGCCGGCCAGGATACGCGGCGCGGCCTCGACCAGGGCGATATCCAGGCGAAAGTGCTGGTTGGGCGCGATGCTCTGCAACACCTCGTCGTGGGCCTCGAGCAGTTCGGCCGACAACTCGACACCGGTGGCACCACCACCGACGATGGCCATGCGCATCTGCTTGTCGGCCGAAAACGCGGCGCGCATGAAGGCCGCCAGCAAGGTACGGTGAAAGGCCTCGGCGTCGCTGGCCTGCTCGAGCACATGGGCATGTTCGGCACCGGGGGTCCCGAAGAAGTTCGAACCGCTGCCCAGGGCCAGCACCAGGGTGTCGAAGGCCACACGGCGCTGCGGCACCTGCTCGACGCCGCGCGCGTCGCGGATCGCGGCCAGCGTGAGCAGCCGCGCCGCCGCGTCCAGGCCGACCATCTCGCCGAGCGCGAAACTGAACCGGTTGCGCCGCGCCAGGATGGGATAGGACAGGCCCTCGGCGTGCGCATCCATCGTGCCCGCGGCCACCTCGTGCAGCGTCGGCTTCCATATGTGCACGGCCGAGCGGTCGATCAACAGCACCGCTTCGCGCCCGAGCTTGCGGCCCAGCCGGGCGGCGAGCTCGAGACCACCGGCACCACCACCGATGATGACGATGTCGGAGCGAAGGACGGTGGCGGTCTGGGTCATGCTTGCCTCCTGGGCGGTTCGGAATCAGCCAGGCAGGGCCGAGCCAAGCTGGACATTGTTGCGCAACCGCCGCAGCGACTGCGTCGCGCATCTCGCCACCGATTGTTGATCCCATCTGCCGGACCCGTCATGCACCCCATCGTCGCTGACCCGCGCAACCCGGACCCACCGGCATCCCGTCTGCCATTCAGCCCCTGGGTCAAGGTCCGCCCCATGATCTTCGTATCGGGCCGGGCCTCGGTCGATGCCACCGGCGAGATTGTCTCCGACAGCTTCGACGGCGAGGCCCGCCGCTCGTTCGAGAACCTGCGCCAGGTCCTGCAGGCCGCCGGCGCCGATCTTGCGCAGGTTGTTCAGACACGCAACGATGTGCGCGATGCGGACGACCTGCCGGCGTTCACCCGCCTGTACACCGGATACGTCTCGGCACGCACCCGGCCCGCACCACGGTCGGCGGATGCCTGTCACCGGCGCCGCGCTTCGAACTCGCGTGGGTGGCCGGGGTCGAGGACGGTCGCACCTGAGCCGGCACGGCGCCCGGCACCGATGCAGGCCTGCATCAGCGCAGCACCGCCGTTCGGCGGTGGCCCCTAGACTGGCGATCGCCACCCGTCAGTGACGTTCAATCAATCTTGCCCGGCGCCTGGTCATGGGCCGGCATCATGCTGATCCCGGGCTCCGACCTGTTTGTCGCACCGCGCGAGGCCACGCCGACCATCGCGCCGACGGCCAGGAGGCGTTCGGGCGGCGCTGAAGGCGCCATCAGCGCGCCGATGCGGCTGCGGCCATGCCGGCTTGCTGCAACCTGAATGCGCGTGGTGCCACACCGAAACGTGCACGGAAGGCACTGCCAAAGCGGCCGTGGCATTGCCAGCCACTTTCGTGCGCAATCTGCTGCACCGACAGATGGGTCTCGCGCAGCAGCCGTGCCGCAAGCTCCAGCCGCACGCCCCGCAGGTAGTGGTGCACCGACATTCCCGTGCCGTCACGAAAGCCCTGCTGCAACTGCGCCGGGCTGCAACCCGACTGCGCTGCCAGTTGCACCACCGACCACGCATATCCCGGTGCCTCGTCGATCAGGCCTCTGGCCTTGTCGGTGATCTCGGCCAGCCGCTGTCGTGGCTGCGCGGCCGAGCGATCGGTGCTCAACAGTTCATCCAGATCCAGCAGGACATACGTCAGCAGTTCCACGGCGCGTGCATGGAAAAGCGGCATGAAGGCCGGGTGGCCGGCGTCCTGCGCCTGTATCCGGCCCAGGCAGGCACGAATGCGTGCCGTCAGCGCCGCATTGCACAGCACGGTGCCGTTGTCCAGATGCACCAGCCGATGGACCTGGCGCGATGCCAGGTGCACGCCAAGCGCCTGCAGCCACTGCGGCATCAGATGGCGCTTGAGACGGAACTGCACAAACACGTTGCGGCAGTTGCCCGGCACATGGATGAGGTAGCCGCCCCTGCGGTTCGGCGTGCGCAGCAGGGCCCTGTCGGGCTGGAAGTCAAGCTGCCGCTGGTCGTCGCAGGTGACGCCGGTCACTTTGCCCGCGAGAAAGAAGGTGAGCAGCAACTCGTCCTGTGGATCCAGGCAGACATCGAGATGCTGCTGCAGCCGAAAGTCGCAATACAGTGCGGTGGCGCCCTCCCATGGCATGGAGCGCAGTTGCGTGACGCTGCCACCGCCCGACGGCCAGCAGACGTTGTTGAAATTGCCACGGGTGGCGCCCATCAGGCCATACCGGCCACCGTCGGCGTCGCCCGCAGGCTGGCGCCAGAGTTCGGCATTGAAGTCATCCTCGCGCATGGCGTGGTTCGGCACAGTGGGCAAATGAATTGGCATAGAAAACCTCTTGGGTCCGGGTTACCTTTGCATCAGTTCAACAGGAGGGCAATCATGCATCGTAGCGCGATGGTCAGCGGACAGGCGAATGCCGTGCCGCCAGCGGCCCAGGTCACACGCCGGCTCCTGGCCGCTTGGGTGGCGGGTGCCGCACTTCTTGCCACGTCACCCGCCTGGGCGCAGGCCTGGCCGGCCAAGCCCATACGGTTGATCGTTCCGTTTGTCGCCGGCGGAGGCGCCGATGCCACCGCCCGGATGATCGCCGCCAAGATGCAGGAGCGCCTGGGCCAGCACATCATCATCGACAACAAACCCGGGGGCAACACGATCATCGGCGTGAACGAGCTGCTCAAGGCGCAGCCCGACGGTTACACCTTGTTGTGGACCATCGACCAGACCTTTGTGCTCAACCCGTCGCTGTACAACGCGCTCCCGTACGACCCGAAAACGAGCTTCACGCCGGTCGGCGTGGCCATTACGTCACCGATCTCCGTGATTGCGCGCGCGCAAGCCGGCGATCCGGTCAGTGTGCATGACATGGTGCGCAAGGCCAAGGCCAGTCCGGGCACGCTCAACGTGGGCTCCGCAGCCATCCTGGCGCACATCGCCTTTGCAGAGTTCAGCCAGTCTGCCGGCATTGACGCCGCGCGTATCACCTACAAGGGCAGTGCGCAGGTGGCGCAGGCCGTGATGGGCGGCGACATCCATGCCGCCTTCGATGGATTGGCACCGTATGCGCAGTTCGTCCAAGCTGGACGGGCGCGCATCCTGGCTGTCACTTCCGCGCGCCGCTTCAGTGGCATGCCGGATGTGCCGACACTCGATGAACTGGGATACAAGGGCGTGGACTTCTCCGTATGGTTCGGCATGGCAGGACCGGCAGGCATGGCACCAGCGATCGCCAGGCGCGTGGCGGACGAAGCCGCCTGGGCCGTGCGCCAGCCCGACATCGCGCAGAAGCTCGGCAATTTCGGCTTCGAGGCGGCGCCCGACAACGGCCCGGCATCGATGGCCGAGCGCATCAGCGTGGACATGGTGCGGTATGCACCCGTCATCAAGAACCTCGGCTTCAAGCTTGACTGAGACCGCCACGCCATGAAAACTGCCGGACTCATCGGCGGAATTGCCTGGCCCTCGACGCTCACCTACTACCGCCTGATCAACCAGCATGTGCAGCACGCGCTGGGCAACCGGCATTCGGCACGCTGCGTGATCGTCAGCCTGGATTTTGCCGAGGTGTATGCCGACATGTCGGCAGGCAACCCGGCAGGCGCGTGCGCGCGCATGCAATCGGCAGCGCGGCAAGTGCGCGCTGCGGGGGCCGATCTCGTGGCCATCCTGGCCAACACCGGTCACTTCGCCGGCGCGGAGGTACAGGCCGCGGCAGGGCTTCCGCTGGTGCACATCGCCACCGAGTCCGCGCAGGCCATCCGCGCCGCGCGACCCGACCTGCGCAAGCTGGGCCTGCTGGGCACCAGCTTTTCACTCCAGGCGGCGTTCTTCGGCCGGATGTTCGTGCAAGAGGCTGGCTTCGAACTGGTATTGCCCACACCGGCACAGCAGCGCCAGCTCGACGCCCTGATCTTCGGCGACCTGGCAATGGGATGCGCCGATGCGCAGGAGTCGGCACGCAACGCACGGGCGGTCAACGCCCTGTGCGCATCGCTCCATGACAGGGGAGCGCACGGCGTGGTGCTGGGATGCACCGAGCTGGGCGTGTTGTTGCCGCACCTGCATTTGCCGATTCCCGTATACGACACCACCGACCTGCATGCCCGCGCCATCGTGCGCGAGATGCTCGACAACTGACCCCCACCCCTTTGGAGACTACCTGTGCAGACCCCCGCAAGCCAGCCCATGCCATTTGCCAATGCGCCGTATTCGCGCGCCCTGTTCGACGACGACTGGATCTTCGTCTCGGGAACCATCGGCATGGACTACCACACGCACCAGCTCGCGCCCACCGCAGCGGAACAGACACGGTTGATGCTGCGCAATATCGAGAGCTACCTGGCTACCTGCGGCGGCAACCTCAGGAACGTGGTCAATTACACGCTCATCATCTCGGCGCATGAACACCTGCCGGCGGTGATCGAAACGCTCGCGCAAGCCCTGCCGTGCAAACCCACCGGAACCGCGATGATTGCCGGCATTGCCATCGAGAACGCCTATGTCGAGATGCAGGTGATCGCGCGCAAGTCACATTCGGGCTAAGGCCGGCGCGCCGGATGGACGAAGACGATCGGGACGGTCCCGCTGACCGCTCGCCGTTGCTTGGGCGCGGGCCCCGTGCCGGGCAACGGTTTCGTGGTGCGGAAAGTTGTCAGGTCGGTGTTGCCACGCCCCACGCGTTGCGGCATCCTCGCAACCCTTGACGTGTCGCGCCTGGCAACCGCCGGGCCGATGGCGCAACGCGCGGCAGAAGCACTGCCAGCCAACCCGCGAGTGTGTTCATCCGCCCGAATGGGCGGCTCCAGTGCTCTGCCTTCCAACCCTTCACATCATCAAGACCATGCAATCGCGAGACCACCTCCTCACGGCCCGGGAAATCGAATCGACGCTCATCGACTACTGGCACGACGTCGACACCAATTGGGGCGCGACAGCGCATGAGTACTACACCGAGGACGGAAGCTACACCACCAGCGCGCGCACGCGCCAGGGCCGCGCGGCGATCGCCGAGTTCTACGCATCGCGCCGCAATCGCGGTGCACGCATTTCGCGCCACCTGGTCAGCAATGTGCGCGTGAAGATCGTGGACGACACGCATGCCACCTGCAACTGGGTGCTGGTTCTGTATGCCGCCGACGGCGAACCGGTTCTGTCCGCCGACGTGCCCAACCTGATATCCGACTGTCAGGATGCGTACGTGCGCACCGACGACGGCCGCTGGCTCTGCGCGTCGCGCCGCCTGTTGCCGCTGTTCAAGAGCAACACGCCCACCACGGCCTGAGCGTCACCGTCGCGCCGAATCGGCCAGTCAGGCCTGGGGAAAGTCGAACAGCCGCGCAGGGTTGTGCACCAGCAGGTTCTCGCGCAGCTGTGCGTCGGGAACACACCGGAACATCAGTTCAATCAGATCGGTGTCATTCGGGACGACGGCATCGGCGGCCGGGTACAGCACATGGGGCCAGTCCGTGGCCCACAGCGTGCGTTCGGGTGCGGCCTGCACAAGGCGGCCCACGGTCTCCACCACCGCGTCGTACGGCGCGCGCACATAGCGGTCCATGCGGGAGATCTTGATCCACCAATTGCCCCGGTCGGTGAATGTGCGCAGGAAATTTACGTCCTGGGCCTGGTTGCCATCGGCCGGATCGAAAAAGTAGGCCACGTGGTCCAGGATCACCGGGCAACGAATGGCCTCGATCAACGCCTGCTTTTCCTTCAGCTCGGGCACGGTGGCATGCAGGGAGACGCTCCACCCCATCGCAGCGACGCGGTCGACGTCACGCTGGAAAACCTGCGGGTCGAAAGCCGTGCCAAAGCGCGAGAGCAGGTTGAAGCGCGCACCGCGCACACCCGCGTCGTGCAGGTCCCGCATCTGGGCATCGGTCACGCTGTCGTCGATGACGGCAATGCCCCGGTAGCGATCGGGAGCACGGCGCAGCGCTTCCAGCATGACCGTCGGATCTGTGCCGTAGATGGACGCCTGCACGATGACCGAGCGCTGCACGCCCATGGCTGCATGCACGCGCTCGAGGTCTTCGATGCTCGCCTGGGGCGGGTCGTAGCGCCGGTTGGCGGTGAGTGTTCCCACGCCCATGGGACGGTAGATGTGCACGGCGCAGTCGCAGGTCAGTGCGGGGGCCGTGACACGGGCCTGGCGCGTGTCACGCACCCAGTCGAGGTACGGTGTTGTCATCGGTCCGCTCAGTCCATGTAGTCGGCGAAGTCCACCGGGTTGACCAGCTTGCCGTCGGTCAGGCCGTCGATGACCGCCCCCACCATGGCGATGCGCGCATCACGCGTGCTGGCGCCGGCATGGGGCGTGGCGATCAGGTTGGGGTGGCGCAGCAGCCGGTCGTTCTGTGCCGGCTCGATGTCGAACACATCGAAGCCCGCGGCGGGGATGCGGTTGCTCTCCAGGCGTTCCAGCAGCGAGTCCTCGTCCACGATGCCGCCACGGCAGGTGTTGATCAGCACGCAGTCGTCGCGCAGGCGGTCCAGCGTCGCGCCGTCGTACAGGTTGCGGGTCGCACGCGTCAACGGCAGGTGCAGGGTCAGCACCTCCGAGCGCTCCAGCAGTTCGTCGAACGACACGGCCTGCACACCGTACTCGGCATAGAAGTCGCTCCGGTCTTTCAGGTCGTTGGCGATGATGGTGCAGTTGAAGGGCTGCAGCAGGCGCACGACTTCCTGGCCGATGTGCCCGCAGCCATGGATCCCCACGACGCGCCCCGTCAGGTTGCGGCCGATGCGCGTGCGCGGGCGCTTGCCCTCGCGCATGGCCTGGTTCAGCGGGGTGATCCAGCGCAAGGTGGTGATCATGAAGGTCAGCGCCAGTTCAGCCACGGCCAGCCGGTTCGTGCCGCTGCGATGCCCGAGCTTGACGCCGTGTTTCTGGCAGGCCGCCAGGTCGACGGTGTTCAGCCCGACGCCGAAGATGCCGATATTGCGCAGCTGGGGCAGTTCTCGCAGCAGGCGGTCGGACACGATGTCGCCACCCATGATGGCACCATCACAACCATCGAGAAACGCGATCAATTCGTCCTCGTTCAGGCGGTGGTTGTTGTCCTCGTTGAACTTTGCGTCCGGATAACGCGCCAGCACCATGTCGCGCAGATAGGGCACATACCCGATGGCGGGATGGGGAACGCCCAGGCGTTGAATCATGTTCGTCTCTCTCGGTATCGTGGGGTGGCAATCGACCGGCAAGTTTAGGAGTACCGGCCCGCTCGGCCAACGCGCAATTGCCATCTTTTCGCCTGACGGAAAGCTTGCGGCCGCCAGATCCGGCTGACCGATCCCCTGTCGCAGACGACACTCGCAACCAGCAGCGCCACCGACGGCTGCAGGGTTGCCGCAGCCCGTGGCGACAGATGTCCGACAGCGCAGTGCGAGCGAATCGCAACATCGCCGGTGAGCGGGTGTTCTGCGAAGTCTTTTCCGACGGCGTACGGTTGCGTGTGGCGATCTGATGGTGATGGGCGAGCTGAACCAGGGCTGGACGGTCGCCAAGGCGGTGCCGGGCCTGCTGTCGTGCGCGCAGTTTCCGTTATGACGCAAGGCGCAATTCAGCTATGCATGCGGGCCGGTGTCTGTGGCATGGTCCACCCTTTACAGTGACTGCATGATCTTGCTGCCGGCCCGACGACGCGCGGGCGCGGCACCATGTGGAGGGCATGCCCATCAACAACAGGAAAACCGTTTGGAACACCCAAGCTTCAGTTGTGTGGACGGCGAGATGCTGGACACCGAAACCGCGTACCGACTGGTGGTCGGATGTGTCGTACCGCGTCCGGTTGCGTGGATCACGTCGGTCGATGCCGAAGGCCGAGTCAACGCCGCACCGTTCAGCTCCTACAACTATGTGGCGACCTCGCCGCCAATGCTGGCGATCAACATCGCCACCCGCCCCGAGGGGCGCGGCACCAAGGACACCGCCAACAATATCCTGCGCAGCCGCGAGTTCGTCGTCAACGTCGCCACCGAAGACACGATGGAACTCATGCACCAGTGCGGGCAGGAATTTCCGCCCGATGTAAGCGAGATCGAGGCGCTCGGAATTGCACTGCTGCCCAGCCGCCATGTGGCCGCACCGCGCATTGCGATCTCGCCGGTGCAGATGGAGTGCCGGCTCGACCAGGCGATCACGCTGGGCCGCGGCATCAACACCTTGTATATCGGCGAGATCGTCGCCTTCCATATGTCCGACGCCGTCTACGATGGCAAGCGGGTCGACGGGGCGGCCATGCGGCCGATCGCGCGACTCGGCGGACCTTTCTACGCCGGTCTCGGCGAGATCTTTCACCGACCGATGCTGCAACGGCCGCCCGGCGGTGAAGGCGCGACGTAAGTTCCAGGCCAGTGGCCGGAAGAATGCGCCGCATGTGGCTGGGGCCAGGTTTTTGGCTCCATGCCTTTGCTTTCAATCCATGAATACGAGGAGACACCCCACGTGACCACTTACCGCCATAACCCCTTGCGCCGCACACTGGCCGTCTCCGCCGCGCTTGCGTGCCTGCTTCCTGCGGGCTCTGCGCTGGCGCAAGCCGACTATCCGTCACGACCGATCACGCTGATCCAGCCGTATCCGGTTGGCGGCCCAGCGGACACCCTGACACGCACCATCGCCCGGCAACTGGAGACCCGGCTCAAGCAGACGGTGGTGGTCGAGAGCAAATCCGGTGGTGGCGCCACCATCGGCACCGGATTCGTGGCACGGGCCAAACCCGATGGTTATACGCTGCTCGTCAGCACTTCGGCCGGCCATGTCGTGACACCCCTGATGCAGAAGATCACGTATGACGGCGTGGAGGACTTTTCCTTCATCGGCGTCGTCTCGAATGCGCCGAACGTCGTGATTGCGCATCCGTCACTGCCGGCGTCCAACCTCACCGAACTTATTGCATTGGCCAAGAAAGAGCCGGGCAAGTACAACTTTGCCTCCGCCGGCACGGGCGGTGCAACCCATCTGGGCGCGGAGGCCTTGTGGCAGAAGGCCGAGGTCAAGCTCACCCATATTCCGTATGCCGGTGCGCCGCCCGCGCTCAAGGACCTGCTGGGCGGGCAGGTGTTGCTGGGCAATCTCAATCTCGCAGCGACACTGCCCCACCTGCAGAAGGGCACGCTCAAGGGACTGGCCTATGGCGGCGCCAAGCGGGCTGCTTCGTTGCCGAACGTGCCGACGGTTGCCGAAGCGGGCCTGGGCGGCGCGGAACTGACGTCCTGGTACACCCTGTCTGCCCCCAAAGGAACGCCAGCCGATGTGCTGGACAAACTCGCGAAAGTCATCGCGGATATCAACACGGATCCCGCCTACCAGGCCTTCCTGGACACCCAGGGCGCAGAGGGCATGAACCTGACGCCGGAGCAGACGACGGCATTCGTCAAACGCGACAAGGAAGCCATGATCAAGTTGCTGGGCTCCTTGAACCTGCTCGGAAAAAACTAGCTCTGTCCACAGGCGGCCGACCGACATCTTGCGTCGGCTCGGTTGGCCGGCGCCGCCTGGCGCACACGCGCGCGCATGACGTGGATCGATCAGCAACATCCGCCGCGCGCCAGGATCCCGCACTCCAGGAAGGCGTCAAACGCGTCACAGACGCATTGCGACAGCCCGGCACAGGTGCTCTCTCCTGCCTGGGCGAGAGCAGTCGCTGCGTGTTGCTGCACCGGGCGGTACAGCGTGGTCTGTCCCGGCCGGTGTCGCTTGCAGCAGACCGGGGCACCAACCCCATGCGCCGTCCCGGTCTGGTGCGTGGCGTTGGCTTGCACGCACTGGGCATGGGGTAGCGGCCCTTGCACGATGGCGTCCCCGGCACGATCTATCCATTGATCTGGGACGGCGCTTTCCACGCCCGAGCAAAACCGGCGACCGACCATGAAGGCCGAAAGCGCTTGTCCACGGCCGCGTCATCGGCGCCTCTCACGGACGACTCGCGCAGCGCTGCGTAAACCATTTCGCTCGAAGACGGCGTTCCCTGGCGCAGCAGCGGACAGGATCAGCGCCCCGTGGTGGTGGCCTTGAGCGCGTTGGTGACGCGGTGAAGCAGCGCCATTCTTGGCTCCGTGTGGTCAGCCGATCGAGGGGCCATCCGCACCCTCGGGCCGGTGCAGATGGTCGACGCGGGCCGACACGTCGCGGTGGCCCGGGCCGAAGGCATTGACCGGGGCCTGCCTGCGGCGCAAGCAGCTCGTGCGCATCCATCGTGCCTGCGGCAACCTCGTGCAGTGTCGGCTTCCTACGTGCGCGGCCGAGCGGTCGATCGGCAGCACCGCTTCGCGCGCGTGCTTGCGGCCCGGCCCGGCGGCGAGCGCGAGACCACCGGCACCACCACCGATGATGACGATGTCGGAACGAAGGACGGTGGCGGTCTGGGTCATGGTCTGTTCCTGTCCTGTGTCACTCCAGCAAGCGGAGCGTCGCATCCCCCAAGGCGGAGCCGGTCCGGGCCAGGTCGAGGATGACGTCGAAATGGTTGCGACCAGGCGCCTCCACCCGTGGCACGGGCCTGCCGGTGGCCGCTTCGATACTGTCGCCGAAGGCCTGGCTCTGCCGCTTGAACGCGTCCGTCTCGATTTCGCCCCAGCACACCAGCGCCGGTGGAAAACCCGTCAGGTCAAAACGCAGCGGACTCACCCGTGCCGCAGACGCCTGCGTCAGGGCCGGCACCGCGTTGATCGACGTGCCGATCAAGGGCACGAGTTCGTAGATGCCCGACACCAGCACCGCGGCCGCGGGCAGGCCCGTCGGCAGATCGGCATCACCCGGCCAGCCGCGCAGGCAACACATGGCGCCCAGATGGGCGCCGGCCGAGCTGCCGGCCACGACGATGCGCCGGCCGTCGAATCCGAGTTCGGCCGCATGGGCATGCAACCAGCGCAGCGCCGTGCGGCACTCGCACACCATCTGTTCGACCGTTGCGTGTGGCGCCAGCGTGTAGTCGATGGCCGCGAACGCCGCGCCGGCGGCCAGGCAACCATCGGCGGCAAACAGGGATTCGTTCTTCGACAACTCCTGCCAGTAACCCCCATGGATGAAAACCAGCAGCGGCGGCAAGGGCGCACCGGCCCGGGTGGGCGGCGGCAGGAACAGGTCCAGCGTCTGGGATGCCGCCGGGCCGTAGGCAAGGCCGCAGCGTCCCGTGTGTCGTTGCCGCACGGCCGCACTCCGGTCGACATAGGCCTGCACGAAGGGCCGGTAATCGCCGCCGATACACGAACTCGGCGAATACGCGCGCTCCCGCTCGGCCACGGGCCGGTCGGAACCGAACGCAGTCGCATCGATGCTCATCACAACTCGGTGCGCACGCGCCAGAGTTCGGGGAACAACACCACGTCGAGCATCTTGCGCAGGTAACTCACGCCGCCGGTGCCACCGGTGCCGCGCTTGAAGCCGATGATGCGCTCGACCGTCGTCACATGGCGGAAACGCCAGAGCCGGAACGCGTCTTCCAGGTCGACCAGTTCCTCGGCCAGCTGGTACAGATCCCAGTAGCGCGACGGATCGCGGTAGACCGTCAGCCAGGCCTGGGTCACGGCTTCGCTTTCCACATAGGGCTGGGTCCAGTCGCGTTGCCGGTGGCTGTCGGGAATTGCCAGGCCGCGCCGGGCCATCAGGCGCAGCGATTCGTCGTACAAGGACGGCGCCTCGTAGGCCGCCTGCACCAACGCCAGCAGTTCCGGGCGATGCGCATGCGGCTTGAGCATGGCGGCATTCTTGTTGCCCAGCGCGAACTCGATGCAGCGGTACTGGTAACTCTGGAATCCGCTCGACTGCCCCAGGGAGGGCCGCATGGCGGTGTATTCGGGCGGCGTCATCGTGGCCAGCACGTCCCAGGCGTGCACCAGCTGCTCCATGATGCGCGAGACCCGCGCCAGCATCTTGAATCCGCTGGAGAGTTCGTCGCCGGCCACGCAACGCATCGCGCCGCCGAGCTCGTGCAGCATCAGCTTCATCCACAATTCGCTGGTCTGGTGCTGCACGATGAACAACATCTCGTCGTGCGCCGGCGACAAGGGCTTTTGCGCCGTGAGGACCTGGTCGAGCTGCAGGTAGTCGCCATAACTCATGGAGCGGCTGAAATCGAGCTGCGCCTTCTCCTGCTGGACGATCTGTTCGGTCGCCGACGGACCGGGGGGCTGGCTCTGCATGTTCACTCCATCACGGCGGCCATGGCGCGCGCCACGTGGTCGACGTTGTCGGTGGTCAGCCCCGAGATGCACAGGCGCCCCGAACCCACCAGGTAGACCGCATGGTTGTCCCTGAGCTGCGCCACCTGGGCCTTGTTCAGGCCGGTGTAGCTGAACATGCCACGCTGCGACAGCAGGTAGTCGACGTTGTGCCGCCCCTGGAAGATCGCGCTGAGCGCCGCGTGCAGTTGCTCGCGCATCATGCGGATGCGCTCGCGCATCTCGGCGGTCTCGGCGGTCCACATCGCGAACAGTTCCGCATCATTGAGTACGCGCTCGATCACGCGCGCGCCATGGGTCGGCGGCGTCGAATAATTGGCGCGCACCGTGGCCTTGAGCTGTCCGAGCACGGCCTCGGTCGTCGCGCGGTCGGCGCAGACCACGCTCAACCCGCCGCACCGCTCGCCATACATCGAGAAATTCTTCGAGAACGAGTTCGCGATCAGGAACTGCAGCCCGGCGTCGGCCATGGCGCGCAATGCGAACGCGTCTTCGACCAGGCCGTCACCGAAACCCTGGTAGGCGATGTCGACGAAGGGAATCAGGCCACCGTCGCGCAACACCGGAATCAGCTCCTGCCACTGGGCACAGGTCAGGTCGACGCCGGTCGGGTTGTGGCAGCAGGCATGCAGCAACACCACGCTGTGGCGCGGCAGGGTCTTGAGCTTGGCCAGCATGGCCTCGAAGCGCAGGCCGCCGGTGGCCGGGTCGTAGTACGGATAGGTGTCGACCTTCAAGCCGGCGCCGGCAAACATCGCGTGGTGGTTCTCCCAGGTCGGGTCGCTGACCCAGACGTTCGACTCCGGGTAATACCGATGCAGGAAGTCCGCACCCACCTTGAGCGCACCGGAGCCACCCAGCGTCTGCAGCGTGGCCACGCGGCCGCCGGTGACAGCCTCGTGGTCGGCGCCCAGCAACAGCGCCTGCACGGCGCTGCGGTAAGCCGCCATGCCCTCGATCGGCAGGTAGGGCCGCGGGCCGATGTTCGACAGCAACGCCGTCTCGGCGCGGCGCACCGACGGCAACATCGGCAGTCGGCCGGCATTGTCGAAATAGACGCCGATACTCAGGCTGACCTTCTCGGGACGGGTGTCGGCCTGAAAGCTCTCCATCAACGACAGGATGGGATCTCCGGCATAAGGAGGGACATGGGTGAAGAGTGCGCTGGCAGCAGTGGTCATGGTGGGTCGGCTTTCGACAGTGGTTATGCGGCAATTTTCAACCCTTGATCGTACCAATCCAATCGATTTCTTCTCCGTGGATAATTTATCCAACCTGGATCGCAATTGGGGTACTTTTATGCAAACCGAACTGGATGCCATCGATCGCCAACTGCTTTCTGCCCTGCAGGACAACGCGCGGCTGACCACAAACGAACTGGCCCAGGCCACCGGCTTGTCGCAGTCGCCATGCTGGCGGCGCATCCGGCGGCTGGAGGAGTCCGGCCTGATCGACGGTTACCGCGCCCGGCTGGACCGCCGCAAGCTGGGTTACGGCGTGGTGGCATTCGTCAGCATCACGATCGATCACCAGAACGACGCGCGCAACACCGTCTTCATCGACGCCGTGCACGCGATTCCCGAAGTGGTGATGTTTCACGCCGTCACCGGCACCGCCGATTTCCTGCTGATGGTGGTCGCCGCCGATCTGGACAGTTATTCGTCGCTGCTGCTGAGCAAGCTGCACCGCCTGCCCGGCGTACAGCAGGTGCAGACCAATGTGTCGCTGCAGGAGTTCAAGGCCTTCGACAGCCTGCCGATTCCCGACGGGCCGGCCCCCGTCTGAGCACACCCGCGGGTCACCAGGGCATCCGGGCCAGGCCCGCCGACTGCCCGGCCGGCCGTCACTGGCGCGACTGCGGCGAGGCGCCGGTGTCCGCACAATCCCGACATGGGAACCCTCTACCTCGTACGCCATGGCCAGGCTTCGTTTGGCGCCGACGACTACGACCAGCTCAGCGATCTGGGCCGGCGCCAGAGTGTGCGGCTGGGCGAATACCTGGTGCAACGCGGCATACAGATCGACGTCGCGATCACCGGCACCTTGCGACGCCAGCAACAGACCTGGGAGGGCATACGGGAAGGGGCAGGACTCGCCTTGCCGGCGCGCGCCGTGGCCGAGCTCAACGAATACGACAGTGCGGCGCTGATCGAGACAGTGCACCCCCACCCGCTCGGCAAGGCCGACACGCCGGAGAAGTACCGCCATCACTTCCGGCTGCTGCGCGACGGCCTGACGCAGTGGATGAACGGTGTCGTCAGCCCCCGCGGCATGCCCTCGTACGACGCGTTCAGCGCCGGTATCCGCCAGGTGCTCGACGACGTCCTCCGCAACCACGACGGCAACGTGGTACTGGTCTCCAGCGGCGGCCCGATCGCCACCGCCGTGGGCCTGGTCCTCGGCTGCGCCCCGGAGACGACGATCGAGCTCAACATGCGGATCCGCAACAGCGCGGTGACCGAATTCACGTTCAACCCCAAGCGCCATGTGCTGCTGACCTACAACACCCTGCCGCACCTCGACGACGCCCCGTACCGCGACTGGGTCACCTACACCTGAGGCCGATGGCGGGATGTGCCCGCCTGCGGGTGGCGCATTTGGGCGACACCGCCCGCGGTGACCAAGGACGTGGTGCTGCGCGTACCATCGGGAACGTCCACCCTTGCGCGGCCATTGCGGCCTCATTGCCATGCCCACCCCCACCCCGTCGGATCAGCCGCTGTCCGGTCGTGTTGCGTTGATCACCGGCGCCAATACCGGCATCGGGCTGGTCACTGCACGCGAACTGGCACGCCAGGGTGCCCACCTGTTCATCACCTGCCGCGATGCGCGCACCTCGCAGGCGGCATTGCAGCGCATTCGCGAGGCCAGCGGCAACCCCAACGTTGAGGCAATACAGATGGACCTGGGCGACTTCGCCTCGGTGCGGGCCTGCGCACTGGCCTTCCTGCGGCGCGACCTGCCCCTGCACCTGCTGGTCAACAACGCCGGGCTGGCCGGCCAGCGCGGCTTGACCGCATCGGGTTTCGAGTTGGCGTTCGGCGTCAACCACATCGGACCATTCCTGCTCACGCAGCTGCTGCTTGACCGCATCAAGGCGTCGGCGCCGGCACGCATCGTGACCGTGGCCAGCCGGGCCCATTACCGCGCCACCGGGCTGGACTGGGATGCGTTGCGTCAGCGCACGCGCAGCCGCACCGGACTCGATGAATACAGCAACTCCAAGTTGGCCAACGTGTTGTTCAACGCCGAACTCGGCCGCCGGCTCGCCGGCAGCGGCGTGGGCACCTATGCGCTGCACCCGGGCGTCGTGGCCACGGACGTCTGGCGCGCCGTGCCATGGCCGTTCCGGCAACTGATGAAGCTGGGCATGATTTCGACCGAGGAAGGCGCACTGACAACGCTGCATTGCGCCACCGCGGCTGCCGTGGACAACGAGACCGGCCTGTATTACGACAAGTGCCAGCCCCGCACACCGAGCGCCATGGGGCGTGACACGCAACTGGCCGCAGCGCTGTGGCAACGCAGCGCGGCATGGACCGACACCCGCGACGCCTGACCGGTGACGGCAGCGCGCACCACCTGTCACTCGGCCACGCCCGCCTGCTCGCGCCACCGGCTTCCAACATCCCCGACCATGCCCACCTCCGCACCGCCTCCACCCCAGGACCAGCCACGCAACCCGCTGCATGGCGTGACACTGCAGGCCATGGTCGAGGCGCTGGCCGCCCACTATGGCTGGAGTGCACTGGCCACACGCATTCCGGTTCGCTGTTTCACGCATGAGCCCAGCGTGGCATCGAGTTTGAAGTTCCTGCGCAAAACGCCCTGGGCGCGGGACAAGGTGGAAGGCTTGTACCTGTTCATGCTGCGCGAACGCGCGCGCCAGAACCGGTCGCCACGCGCGCGCAGCGACACGCCGCCGGCGCCCTGAACAACCGCCAGGCAATGGCGCCAGTACCCCGGCGGGAGACGGGCAGAATCACCGGCCCGTCGTTTGGGCCGCGGCGCCGCTGGCCGAATTGCTGGCCAGCAGCGCTGCAAGATCTTCGGCGGGCATGGGACGCGCGAACAGGAAACCCTGCTGGCAATAGCAGCCCAGCGAGACCAGGTGCTCGGCCTGCCTGGACGTCTCGACGCCTTCGGCCACGACACGCAATCCGAACTCCCGGCCCAGCGCAATGATGGAGGCCGCAATGGCACCATCGCGTCCGCCGCGCCAGATGTCGGTCACGAAGGCGCGATCGATCTTGAGCTCATCGATCGGAAACCGCTTGAGGTAACTCAATGACGAATAACCGGTGCCGAAATCGTCCAGCGACACCCGGAATCCGATGGCGCGCAGCGCGGCCAACCGGTCCACCACGCGTTCGACATCGGACATCAGCAGCGACTCGGTCACTTCGAGCAGCAGCGAATTCGCCAACAGTCCATGGCGCTCGATCAGCTCCGTCAGCTGGACCGGCAGGGTGTCACAGGCAAAACTCGGGCTCGCCAGATTGACGGACACCGGAACCACCGGCAGGCCGGCATCCGTCCAGCGGCGCAGGTCGGTGCAGGCCGTCTCCAGAACCCAGTCCGTCAGGGCCAGGATCTGACCGGACTCTTCCGCCAGCGCGATGAACTGGTCCGGGGGCACCAAACCCTGGCGCGGATGCTGCCACCGCACCAGCGCCTCGGCACCGACGATTGCGCCGCTGCGCGCATCGACCTTGGGCTGGTAATGCAGACGCAACTGGCCGTCGGCGATGCCGCGGCGCAGCTCGGTTTCCTGAATCAACCGCATGCTGGCGCGTTCGTTCATCGCTTCGTCGAAGAAGCGGTACTGCGAACGCCCGGACGACTTGGCCGCATGCACCGCCTGTTCCGCACATCGGGCCAGGCCGCGGGTGTCGGCGGCATCGCGCGGAAACATCGCGATGCCGATGCTGGCCGTAAGCACCAGTTCGCCGCCACTCGTTGCCATCGGCAACGACACCGACTCCATCAGACGCTCGGCCACGGCGCTGACCAGCGCTTCGTCATCGATGCCGGCCAGCAGCAGCGTGAACGCATTGGCGCCTACCCGGGCCGCGACCGACTCGGACGCCATGTGCCCGCTGCCAGGGCGGGAATCGGATGCCCGCACGGCGGCAAGCAGGCGTTCCGCCAGCGTTACCAGCACGATGTCCCCTTCCTTGTGCCCCATCGCATCGTTGACACTCTTGAACCGGTCGACATCCAGGTAGACCAGTGCACAGCTGGTGTTCGTGCGCCGGGCACGTTCCAGCGCGGGACCTGCGAGCTTGTCGAAGAACGCGCGATTGGGCAATCCGGTCAAGGTGTCGTAACGCGCGAGACGGCTGATGCGTTTTTCCGCCTCGACCTTGTCGGTGATGTCCTGGGTGATGCCTTCGATCGCGATCTGGCGCCCAGCGCTGTCCAGCACCGGGCTGGCCTGCTCGTGAACCGTGCGCACCGCGCCATCGAAACGCACGATCTTGAACGTGAGCTGGTACGGCGCACCTTCCCGCTCGGCAACCTGCCGCATGGTCTTCACCGTCTCGCGGTCCGTGTCCGACACCCGGTCCAGAAACGACTCTGGCGACGCGCATGCCATGGCGTCGGGGGACGCACCGAACAGGCGCGCCATCTCGGGCGAGCAGACGAATTCCTGGGTCTCAGAACCGATTTCCCAGCTGCCCATGTTCGCGATGCGCTGCGCGCGCTCGAGCCGCTCGCGGCTGC
>CAXBDR010000071.1:0-18725 GCA_963974265.1 uncultured Rhodoferax sp. | reverse complement strand
GGCCGGATGGGGATAACGCCGCACGAACATCACATAACTCAGGTCGGCGGTGAAATAGCCGGACACCACGCGCTGCCACGTCGGCAGGTGCGACATGTAGTGGTGCAGGTGCAGGCTGAACACGACGAAACGCAGGTTCACGCAGAAGGCGGTGGCCCAGATGACCCACAACGGCGCTCCGGCCAGGATCAGCGGGATCGCAGCCAGCTGAGAACTGCCGGCGAAGACGATCAAGGCCATCAGCACCGACTCGACCAGTCCGATGCCGGACTTGACCATGGCCACGCCGGTCATCAGGCCCCAGGCGGCGATTCCCGGGGCGGTGCGAATGAAGTCCCGCAGACCGATCCGGAATTCCGGGTGGCGGTAATGCTCGCGCAGCAGAAACATCAGTGGTCGCCGTCCGGGCCCAGGCGCACACCGGGCTCCACCGGCTGGCCGCGCAGGAAGTCGGCCACCGGCAGCCGCTTGCCGCCGGCCCGTTGCAAGGCCGTCAGCCGCAGCGCACCGGATCCGCAGGCCACGACGATGCCGGCATCGTCCGCCGCAAGCACGGTGCCCGGTGGTGCGTGCGACGGAGCCGGCGCGGGATGCGGCGACGCACGCCACACCTTGATCACGTCCGACCCCAGGCTGGTCCAGGCGCCCGGGTTGGGATCGAAGGCGCGGATGCTGCGTTCGATCCGCTCGGCGTCGGCATTCCAGTCGATCCGGGCCTGCGCCTTGCTGACCTTCTCGGCGTAACAGACGCCGTCGGCCGGCTGCGCCGTCGCGACCAACGTGCCCGAGGCCGCCTGTGCCAACACGCGCACGATCAGTTCGCCACCGAGCGCCGCCAACCGGTCGTGCAACGTACCGGTGGTGTCGGCCTGCGACCCGCGATGTTCGATCGCAATCGATTCACGCAGCAACACGGCGCCGGTATCCAGGCCCGCATCCATCTGCATGATGCAGACCCCGGTCTGCGTATCACCGGCCTCGATGGCACGGTGGATCGGCGCCGCGCCGCGCCAGCGCGGCAACAAGGACGCATGGATGTTCAGGCAACCCAGCGCCGCACCGCCATGCGGGCCCGGTTGCGCCATCACGTCGAGCACCCACTGCGGCAGGATCAGGCCGTAGGCGGCCACCACCATGGCGTCGGCCCGCGCATCGGCCATCGCCTGGCGTGCGGTGGCGGCGTCTTCGGGAAAACGACCGTCCAGGCGCAGGCTGCGCGGCTGGCACACGGGCGCACCCAGGTCACGGGCGAGGCGCTTGACCGCGGACTCCTGCAAACGCATGCCACGACCGGCGGGCCGGTCCGGCTGGGTCAGTACGAGCGCGATCTGGTGGCCGGCTTCGGCGAGCCGGCGCAAGGCCACTGCGGCAAACTCCGGCGTGCCGGCAAAGATCAGTCTCAAGAGCGCTCCGCGCGCTGCAACTTGCGCATCTTGGTCTTGATGCGATCGCGCTTGAGCGGTGACAGGTATTCGACGAACACCTTGCCCAGCAGATGATCCATCTCGTGCTGGACACACACGGCCAGCATGCCTTGCGCCTCGATGGTGCGCGCGGTGCCGTTGCCGTCGAGCGCGTTCACGCGCACGGCATCGAAACGCTCGACCCCGTCGTAGATGCCGGGCACCGACAGGCAGCCTTCCTCGTTGACATGTCTTTCGGCGCTGGTCCAGACGATTTTGGGATTGATCAGCACCAGCGGTTCGTCGCGTTGCTCGGACGTATCGATCACAATCAGCCGTTCATGCACGTCGACCTGGGTCGCGGCCAGGCCGATGCCCTTGGCGTCGTACATGGTCTCGAACATGTCGGCGATAAGGGTCTTGATGCGTGCGTCGACGGCCTGCACCGGCTTGGCGACCTTGTGCAGGCGGGGATCGGGATAACAAAGAATGGGTAACAAAGACATGGATTCTCTTCAAAGATGTCGCTATTTTCGCTAATTTGACGTACGAGTTCGCGCAGCCGCGACAGAAAACGTTGCCCAATCAAGGACTTGAGCGCAAAATCGTGCGTGATTTATCAAGATGCTCCCGACCCGGCTCTTTTGCCGTGGCACTGGCCGGGAAGCCTGACGGGGCCACCATGATGCACCAAGCAATGACCACGAAATTGTCGATCAATTCCAAACGCACCCTCACCATCCTGGGAACGGCCCTGGCGACATGGCTTGCGCAACCGGCATGGGCCCAGAATTACCCGATCACCTCGGGTCAGCGCGCGACCGCGAACCAGGTCGCACAAGCCGGTGTGCCGCTGAGCGAAATCGCCGCCAATGCGCCCGACAGCTATCTGGTCAAGACGGGCGATACCTTGTGGGCCATCTCCGGCCTGTTTCTCAAGAGCCCGTGGCGCTGGCCGGAGTTGTGGGGCATGAACATGTCCGACATCCGCAACCCGCACCTGATCTACCCCGGCCAACGCCTGGTGCTCGAACGCAAGGACGGCCGTGCCATGTTGCGCATGGCAGGCAGCGGCGGCGATGGCGTCGACGCCATTCCCACCGAGACCATCCGGGTGTCGCCGCGGACCCGCTACGAGGTGCTCGACAGCACCGCGTTGCCGGCTGTCAAGGCCAGCGTGATCGAACCCTTCCTGGCCGAGCCCATCGTCGTCGACGCGGACGGCTTGTCCAATGCGCCGCGCATCGTCGCCGCGCAGGAAGGCCGTGTGTTGTTGACCCGCGGCGACCGCGCCTATGCGCGCGGCCAGAACGGCAATCCGATGCTCGACGCCCCGGGCAAGCAGCAGGAGTTCCGGGTGTTCCGCAATGCCACCGCCCTCAGGGATCCGGCCACCGGCGAGATCCTGGGCTACGAGGCCCAATACGTCGGCAAGGCCTTGCTGGCGCGCAGCGAAACCACCAGCGAAATCACCCGCGCCAATGGCGATACCGGCACCGAGATCACGCCGGCCACCATCGACATCGTGTCGGCCAAGGAAGAAATGCTGATCGGCGACCGGCTGCTGCCCGAGCCGCCCCGCGAGTTGCTCAGCTACGCCCCCCACGCACCGGCAGCCGGCGTGCTGGGCCGGGTCGTCTCGGTCTATGGCAGCGCCGTCGTCAACGCGGCACAGAACCAGGTCGTCGCGATCAGCCTGGGCAAGCGCGACGGCATCGAACCCGGCCATGTGATGGCCATTCTCAAGGACGGTGCGCGGGTCGTCGACAAGACCGACTCCACCCGCCCCGTGCTCAAGTTGCCGGACGAACGCAACGGCCTGCTGATGGTGTTCCGGACCTTCGACCGGGTCTCGTATGCGCTGGTGCTGGACATCCGGTCGGCGGTCAACGTCGGCGACCGGCTGATCAGCCCCCTCTGACCTACCGGCAGACCGGCCGGATACGGCACCGAACCCGAGCCTGAGCGCAAGCCACCGCCCGCCGGCACGCCCCGAGCACCCGCATGGATCGTGACGAACTCGCGCACTGGTTGCGCCTGATGCTCACGCCCGGCGTCGGCAACGAGACGGCCCGCCTGCTGCTGGCGGCCTTCGGACTGCCGGCGCACATCTTCGCGCAGACCGGCGCCGCTTGGCGCGAGGTCGTCGGTCCGCAGGTGGCCGGTGCGCTGGCGCAACCACCGGCCGATCTCGACGCGCAATTGCAGGCAACCTGGGACTGGTTGCACCAGGCGGACGAGGACGGGACACCGGACATGGCCAAGGCCGTGATCACGCTGGCCGACCCGCGCTACCCAGCGGCGCTGCTCGCCATCGAAGACCCTCCCCCCATGCTGTACGTGCACGGCACCACCCGCTGGCTCACCGGCGCACCGGCACCGGCCGGGCACGACGACCACCCGGGCCCGGATGCCGCAAGCCCTGCGCTGGGACTGGGGCGCTGCCTGGCCATCGTCGGTAGCCGCAACCCGACACACCAGGGCGCGGAGAATGCCCGTAGATTCGCGCACGCGCTGGCGCAGGCGGGCCTGACCGTGGTGTCGGGACTGGCGCTGGGCATCGACGGCGCGGCCCATGCCGGCGCACTCGACGCGCACGATGGTGACGACAGCCGAGACGGTCCGGCCACCGTGGCGGTGGTCGGAACCGGCCTGGACCGGGTCTATCCGAAACGCCATCTGGCGCTGGCACGGCGCATCGCACGCCATGGACTGCTGATCAGCGAATACCCGATCGGCACGCCGCCGATCGCGGCGAATTTTCCGCGCCGCAATCGGCTCATCTCCGGCTTGTCGCAGGGCACGCTGGTGGTCGAAGCCGCATTGCAGTCCGGCTCGCTGATCACGGCGCGCCTGGCGGCGGAACAGGGCAAGGACGTGTTTGCCATTCCCGGGTCCATCCATTCCCCGCAGTCACGGGGTTGCCATGCGCTGATCCGCCAGGGCGCCAAGCTGGTCGAGTCGGCGCAGGACGTGCTCGAGGAACTGCCCTGGCACGGGTCGTCGTCCCGACCGGCCGGTGCCGCACCCGCGACCGGCCCGCAAGCTGCGCCGCCCCCGGGAACCGACCCCGCGCTGCTGCTGGCGCTGGGCCACGAACCGGCCAGCCTGGACGCGCTGCAGGCCCGCACCGGCATCGACACGCCCAGGCTGCAGGCGCAACTGATGGCGCTCGAACTCGCCGGTCAAGTGGGCCGCCTGCCGGGCGGCCTGTTCCAGCGGATCGCCGGCACCTGAGAAGTCGTGCGCCAACGGCCAGCGCCATCGCGTGCATGTGCCGCGCGGGGCGGTGCGGGATGTGCGCTATATTGGGCACATGTTTGAAGTGCTGGTTTTCGTGTATGAGCATTACTGGCGCGGTGATGCATGTCCCCAATGGAACCAGCTCGAGCGCAAGCTCCATGCGGTCGGTTTCGAGTCGCAGGAGATCAAGGACGCGCTGAACTGGCTCACCGGGCTGCGCCAGGCCACGCGCAACACCGAGCGACCACCATCGCAGCTCGACTCCGACAGCACAGGCACCCTGGCCGTGCCATGGTCCGGCGCCATCGAGACGCCGGCCAGCATGCGGGTGTTCTCGACGGCGGAGCAGAACCGGCTCGGCGCGCAATGCCTGGGTTTCATCCGCTTCCTCGAAAACGCGGCGCAATTTCCGGCCCACATGCGCGAGATCGTCGTCGACCGGGCCATGGCCTGCGGCTCCGACGAACTGAGCCTGGAAGACCTCAAGATCATCGTGCTGATGGTCTACTGGAGTTTCGGCGAGGAACCCGACACACTGGTGCTCGACGAACTGTGCGACGACGCCCGCGAGCGGCTGGCCCACTGAGACGCCATTCGTTCACGGCTTCTCAGTCCATCGCAAAACGCCGGCGCACCGGCGCCTGGAGGTCAGCCCAGCAGGCGTTCCGGATTCGCCTCGAGCTTGGCCAGCGCGTCGCGCGTGGCGCGCACCGTCAAGGCCTCTTCTTCCTGCGGCAACAACAGGCCTGCCTGCAGGTAGGCGGCGAGGCGGCCGGCCTGGATCAGGTAGCTGTGGCCGTCGGCCGACGCGAAGAGGTTCAGCTGCTTGCGTTCGCTGCGCCAGGCAAACTGCACCTTGACGACCAGGTTGTTGTGGTCGAGCGTGAACCAAGAGCCCAGCTCGAGTTCGTTGGCCCAGGCCAGCATCGCATTGCTGGGCTTGGAGCCGCCATTGGCCACGACGTCGATGGTCGCGGGGTCGATGCCCAGCATCAGTTCGATGCTCTCGGCGTCGAGCGGCAGGTCGCCCATGCCATCCTCGCTGACGAAGTCTTCCAGGTTGGCCAGCCGCTTGGCCAGCGCCTCGATCTGGGCGGCGGGAATGGCGTCGGTCTTGGACAGGAAGGCGTCGGCCAGCGTGTCGCTGACCGTCTTGATATGCAGGTCCTGCTGGCTCGGCGCCATGCCCAGCAAGGTCATGCCGGCGCGCAGGCGCTGCAGCAGCTTGGGCAGGTTCTGGATCACGCGCGCCCGGTCGGCCCGGTCGGGCTTGGCGCTGGCCGCCCATACCAGGTCCGACGAGGAGCGCTTGAGCTCGAGCGTTTCCGCATGTTGCGGCCCCTTGCGCACGGCGGCGACCGCCAGCACCTCGGCCCATACCTTGAACAGGAAGGTCCGGATCTCCTCGCGCACCGGGATATCCTTGAGCATGTTGCGCATCTCGATCGTGTACTGGATCGTCAGCGTCTCCTTCTGCTCGACCTGCTGCGCGACGCTGGCGACCTTCTGCGTCGCCCCGCTGCCGGCCAGGAACTTCTGCAGGAACTTCTGGAACTCGGCATACACCAGTTCGTAGACCCGCTTGCCGGTCTCGGGATATTGCTCGATCACCTGCACGACACGCTTGATCTCTTTCTCGAGCGGACCGCCCTGGATGCCGCTGGCGTCGAACCCCATCACGCACGAGCCCATGCGGTCGATCAACTGGCGCGCCGGATGATTGGCGGAACCGAAGAAATCGGGCTCGGCCAGCGCCACCCGCAACACCGGCATCTGCAATCGTGCGAACCAGACCCGGATCGCCGACGGAATGCGGTCTTCCTGCAAGATGGCCTGGAACATCAACGCGACGATCTCGATCGTCGCCTTCTCGCCCTTGGTCTCGGCCTTGTTCTTGAGGTCGGCGGTCTGCTGGCGCAACCGGCCGGCGACCTGTGCCACGCCTGCCGGGCTGTAGTCCTCCATCACCGTCGCCGAATCGCCGAACGCCACCGCGCCTTCACCGCGCCCGCGCGGCACCAGGGCGGCCGCCAATGCCGGCGACGCCGGCCCGTAGGAGGTACCCTCGAACTCCGGTCCGACCCGACCGACAAGCATGCGCTTGAGCTGGCCCAGCACGCCTTGCGCCCGGCTGCGCGCCCGCGCCAGCGGCGTGGTCGACGTCATCATCCGGGTCTCGTCATGGGTCATTCCGCCGGCCGGGCGCGCGCCGCTGGCAGGAATGAAACCGCCATGTTGCTGGCCACCCGTGGCAAATCCCTGTTCGTGCGCGCCGGACTCGCCGCGGTGGCTGCTACGGAAACCACCGCTGGGCGCAGGCTCACCCTGGTAACCCCCACCCGAAGGGGCATAGCCCCCTGAAGGCATGGGTTCGGCACCGTGACCCGCTGCGCTGGTCGGATATCCGCTCTGCGAATCCCCCATGTCGGACGCCAGGCGCGTACTCGGGAAGGCCCTGGGTGCAGACGTCGAGGGCGAGGCACGCTTGACCCGGTCCTTGAGGTCGATGGTCGGCATCACGCCCTTGTCGATCAGCGATTGATTGCCCTTGCCGTAGGCTTTCTTGAGCCGATCGGACAGCAGTGTCTGCACGGCGTCATTGACCATGGGCCAGCTTCCCGCCGGCATGCCGCTGGCGGCCCATTCCTCGACCAGGATCAGCACCAGCACGTCGGGCCGCAGGATGTCCTGCCGATCGAGGTCGTCGGAATCCTCGAGGTAACGGATGCGCAGGCGCAGGTCGTCGAGTTCGGAGCTGACCTTGTCCATGACCCGCAGCACCAGGCGCGAGGCCAGGATCTTGTTTTCGACGACGTCGTTGCCCACCAGCGACAAGCCACCGAAATCGGGCGAGTCATCCTTGGGGGGTACCGCCGCAGGCACCAGGGCCTCCTTCCATGCGCTGGAGGTGGCCTCGCGCCATTTGTCCTTGTTGCGCTGGTAGAAGGTCCAGGCGTCACGGCGCGCCTGCATTTCGCGCGATGGCGCGGCCTCGTCCATCAACGCCCGCAGGCTCTCTTGCACGGCGGGCACGATGTCCGCCATGGCCTGCACCGCGTCGGCAACGAATTGCTGCCGGATCTCGCCCGCCAGGCGTCGGCGTTGACTGGAGAAGGACGCGGTGACCATGGAGTCAGTGTCCGGTCACACGATGGCCCCGGCGTTCGGGTCGTTGGGATCGAGCCCTTTCTGCACGCCAGGCTTGACCATGTCTTCGCGCCGTATGCCCAGCCACATCGCGACGGCCGCCCCGACAAACACCGAGGAGTAGATGCCGAAGCAGATCCCGATGGTCAGCGCCAGCGCAAAGTAGAACAGCGTTGGACCACCGAATAGGAGCATTGACAGGACCATGATCTGGGTAGAGCCGTGGGTAATGATAGTACGACTGATCGTGGACGTGATCGCGTTATTGATGATCTCGACCGTGTCCATCTTGCGATATCGGCGGAAATTTTCGCGAATCCGGTCGAATATGACGACCGACTCGTTGACAGAATAACCCAGCACCGCCAGCACCGCGGCCAGTACCGCAAGCGAGAACTCCCACTGGAAGAAGGCGAAGAAGCCCAGGATGATGATCACGTCGTGCAGGTTGGCCACGATGGCGGCCACGGCGAACTTCCATTCGAAACGCACGGCCAAGTAAATCATGATACCCACGACCACCATGGCCAGGGCCTTGAGACCGTCGGTCACCAGCTCCTCGCCCACCTGCGGACCGACGAATTCCTGCCGGCGCAGGGTCGCCCCCGGGTCGGCGGCCTTCAGCGCGGCAAACGCGACCTCGCTTTGTTGCGCGGAGCTGACACCTTTTTGCGCCGGCAAGCGGATGATGACGTCCTGGGCGGTGCCGAAGTTCTGCACCTGGATGTCGGTGTAGCCGAGCCCGGCGATGACCGAGCGCACCTTGGGCACGTCGGCCGGCTGCGAATATCCGATCTCCATCACGGTGCCGCCGGTGAACTCCACCGACAGGTGCAGGCCGCGGCTGAACAGGAAGAACACCGCCAGCACGAAGGTGACGACGGACACCACGTTGAGCGCCAACGCATACCGCATGAACGGGATGTCACGGCGAAACTTGAAGAATTCCATGGCTCAGTTTCCTTGCCCGGAACGGGCAACGTTGGATGCGCCATCCGGGCGCCATACGGTCCCGATCGACACCGTCTTGAGTTTCTTCACCCGCCCGTACCAGAAGTTGACCAGGCCACGCGAGAAGAACACGGCCGAGAACATGCTGGTCAGGATGCCGATGCAATGCACGACGGCAAACCCGCGCACCGGTCCGGAGCCGAAGATCAGCAAGGCCACGCCGGCAATCAGCGTGGTGACGTTGGAGTCGAAGATCGTGCCCCAGGCGCGTTCGTATCCGGCGTTGATGGCGGCCTGGGGCGACGCCCCGCCGCGCAACTCCTCGCGCACGCGTTCGTTGATCAGCACGTTGGAGTCGATCGCCATGCCCAGCGCCAGCGCCATGGCCGCCATGCCGGGCAGCGTCAGCGTGGCCTGCAGCATCGACAGGACCGACACCAGCAGCAGCAGGTTGAAGCCCAGCGCGATGCTGGAGAAAACGCCGAACATCATGTAGTAGATACACATGAAGGCCACGATCACCAGGAAACCCCAGGTGACGCTGTCGAAGCCCTTGGCGATGTTCTCGGCGCCCAGGCTCGGGCCAATGGTGCGTTCCTCGATGATCTCCATCGGCGCGGCCAGCGAACCGGCGCGCAGCAGCAGTGCGGTGTCGTGGGCTTCGGTGGTCGTCATGCGACCCGAGATCTGCACCCGTCCGCCACCGATCTCGCTGCGGATCACCGGCGCCGTGACGACCTCGCCCTTGCCTTTCTCGAACAGCAGGATGGCCATGCGCTTGCCGATGTTCTCCCGCGTGATGTCGCGGAAGATGCGCGAACCCTTGGCATCCAGGTTCAGGTGCACGGCGGCTTCCTGGGTCTGGTTGTCGAAGCCGGGCTGCGCGTCGGTCAGGTTCTCGCCGGTCAGGATGACCTGCTTCTTGACGATCACCGGCCGGCTGTTGCGCTCGAGGAAACGTTCGGAGCCGAACGGCACCGGCCCGGTCCCGGCTTCGGCCGCCTGGCCCTCCGGGCTTTCGTCGACCAGCCGGACCTCGAGCGTGGCCGTGCGGCCCAGGATGTCCTTGGCCTTGGCCGTGTCCTGCACGCCCGGCAGTTGCACGACGATGCGGTCCAGCCCCTGCTGCTGGATCACCGGCTCGGCCACGCCGAGTTCGTTGATCCGGTTGTGCAGCGTGACCATGTTCTGCTTGAGTGCCTGCTCCTGGATGGTGCGGGCCGCGGTCTCGTCAATGCGCGCGGTCAGCTTGAACTCGTCGCCCACGGGCGCATCGACGGTCTTGAGTTCGACGAACTGGTCGGCAATGACGTTCCTGGCGGCATCGAGCGTGGCCGCATCGCGGAACATCACCTCGATGGCCTGGTCGTTGCGGCTGATGCCGCTGTGGCGCACGTTCTTCTCGCGCAAGGCGGTCCGCAGATCGCCCGACAGGGAATCGACCTTGCGCGTCAATGCAGCCTCCATGTCGACCTGCAGCATGAAGTGCACGCCGCCGCGCAGATCCAGCCCCAGGTACATCGGCGCCGCGCCGATGGCCGACAGCCAGGACGGCGAACGCGACAACAGGTTCAACGCAACCACATACGGCGGATCGGAGGGATCGGGAATCAGCGCGCGCTGGATCGCGTCCTTGGCCTTGAGCTGTTCGTCGCCGGTATCGAGCCGCACCTTGATCGAATTGCCGTCGAAGGTGATCGCCGCCGGCGCGATGCCCGCGGCCTTGAGCGCGTCCTCGACCCGGCGCTGGGTACCGGTGTCGACCTTGACGGTGGCCTTGCCCGGCGACACCTGCACCGCGGGCGCCTCACCGAAGAAGTTGGGCAGGGTGTACAAGGCCCCCACCAGCATCGCGATCACGATGACGATGTATTTCCAGATCGGATAGCGGTTCATGTCAGTACCACCCTGCCGTTGCAACGATGCCGGCGGCCGCCGCAGGAGCGCGGCCTGCAGCACCGGCGCCGGCCGTACGGGGCCGGACGGGACAAAGGGACGTGGCCTCGGGCCGAGGCGCGGGCAACGAACGTGGTGGGCGTGGGGGCATATTCATGGCGCTTCTCGGGGCGAACGGGGCCGTGCAGTCCCGGCCGCGCGGGCCGGGACGCGGGTTGCGGACTTACTTGATCGTGCCCTTGGGCAGCACCTGGATCACGGCACCACGCTGGATCTGGACCTCGACACCATTGGAGATCTCGACGCCCAGGTAGCTGTCACCGAGCTTGGACACCTTGCCCAGCACGCCACCGGAGGTGACGACTTCGTCGCCCTTGGCCAGGGCTTCCACCATGGCGCGATGCTCCTTTTGTTTCTTCATCTGCGGACGAATCATGACAAAATAAAGCACGACAAACATCAGCACCAGCGGCAGCATGCTCATCAGCGATGACTGCATGTCTCCACCGGCAGCGGCCGGGGCGGTTTGGGCGAATGCGGAAGATATGAACACAGGCGACTCCGATCAATGCGGTTGTTGGGTCCGACGCACGCTGGCGTCGTGGCTGGCAGACAACCCGGCATTGTAAGGGCCACCCCCAAGGCCGTGGATCGAGGGGTTGTCGGGGTCGCCTCGACCCGGGAATGACACATGCAGCAGCCGCACGACCATGACCACGCGCATTCCCATCTGGACGAGATGGACTTGCGCGTGCGCGCCCTCGAAACCCTGCTCACACGCAAGGGCTACGTCGATCCCGCCGCGCTGGACCGCATCATCGAGACCTACGAAACCCGGGTCGGCCCCCACAACGGTGCTGCCGTCGTGGCCCGCTCCTGGGTCGATGCCGAATTCCGGCAATGGCTGATGCAGGATGCGACCGCCGCCATCGCCTCGATGGGGTATGGCGGTCGCCAGGGCGAACACATGGTAGCCGTGGCCAACACGCCCGAAGAACACAACATGGTCGTCTGCACCCTGTGCAGTTGTTACCCCTGGCCGGTGCTCGGCCTGCCGCCGGTCTGGTACAAGAGCGCGCCTTACCGCTCCAAGGCGGTACTCGACCCGCGCGGCGTGTTGGCCGACTTCGGCGTAGAGCTGCCGCCGTCGACCCGGATCCGGGTCTGGGACTCGACGGCCGAAGTGCGTTACCTGGTCATTCCGATGATGCCGGCCGGCGCCGAAGGCCTGGACCCGCAACAACTCGCGGCGCTGGTCACCCGCGACGCGATGATCGGCACCGGCCTGGCGCGTGAGCCCGGCGTCGGCGCCGGCAGCAACACCGACTGAGGCGGCGGCGGCGATGAACGGAGTCCATGACATGGGCGGCCTGCAAGGCTTCGGACCGGTGGTGGCCGAAGCGCGGGAGCCGCTGTTCCATGCCGACTGGGAGCGACGCGCCTTGGCGCTGACACTGGCCATGGGTGCCACCGGGCAATGGAACATCGACCTGAGCCGCTCGGCACGCGAGTGCCTGCCTGCCGCGGAGTATCTGGGCATCAGCTACTACGCGATCTGGCTGCGCGCAATGGAGCAGTTGATGCGCGAACGCGGCCTGGCCGATGCCGAGGAACTGCAGGATGGCCAGATGCGCACGCCGGCCAGGCCGGTGGCGCGGGTGTTGCGGGCCGAAGAGGTCGATGCCGCGCTGGCGCGTGGCGCACCGACCCACCGGCCCGCGCCGGCCCCGGCCCGTTTCGCAATCGGCCAGCAGGTGCGCGCGCGCAACATGCACCCGATGGGCCACACCCGGTTGCCGCGTTATGTGCGCGGGCACACCGGCACCATCGCGCGGGTCCACGGCGCCCATGTGTTCGCCGACGTGCACGCCAGCCAGCCGCTGCCACCGTTCCCGGAGCAGCCGCAGTGGCTGTACACCGTGGTCTTCGCCGCGCGGGACCTGTGGGGCCCCGACGCCGACACCACGGTGCACGTCAGCGTGGACGCCTGGGAACCGTATCTGGAGTTGCCACCGTGAGCCGCCGGGCCGTTCCCAAGGCGAACAGCCCCGTAGCGGGTAGCGCGGAGGGTCGTCCCGTGACCGCGCTGCACATGACCCTGGCCGAAGTGGCTGCCGCATGCGCCGCCGATGGCGCCGGTTTGCCACTGCCGACGGACCCGGCAAGCGAACGGCATTTCAGCGAACCCTGGCAGGCCCATGCCTTTGCGCTGACACTGATGCTGCATCAAGAAGGCGTGTTCACCTGGGTCGAATGGGCCCGGGCGCTGGCCGAGCGCATCCGGCAGGCCCGGGACGACGGCGACCCGGACGACGGCAACGGCTACTACCGCCACTGGCTGGACGCACTGGAACAGCTGATGATCGCGCGGGGTATTGCCACGGCAGACCAGCTGCACGCACTCGAACATGCCTGGGCGGACGCGGCCGAACGCACGCCGCACGGCCAGCCGATCGTGCTGGAGCCGACGCAGGGCAGCGCGCCGACGCCATCCCCAGGTTGACGCCATCTCTGGGCGCCGCACACCGGCCGGGTTGAGACTCAGGCGGCGAAATACCGTCGCAGCCCATCGAAGCCGAGCGCGAAGACCTGCCGCGCGCGTTGCTGCATCTCGTCGGGATGCAGGGTTTCGAACCAGGCATCCCATTGCACGCGGCAGCCTGCCCCGTCGCCACCCGCGCGCCCGGCGGGATCCGCCATGACCTGGATCGCGGCGCGGTAATTCCAGACCGGAATCCGCATCGGCTGCGGCGTCGCGACAATGCGGTATTGCAGCCGCCTGTCGGCATCGGAGAGTCCGGTCAGCTCGTGTGTCCAGGTGCCGCCGTCGTCGAACACCAGCACGCGGCGGCAACCGAGCCGGTCCGCCGGCCCGTCTTCGATACGGGACTGCCGTACCGACGCATTCCACGCCGGCATGGCGTCGAAATCGCGGATCAGCGCCCAGACACGTTCGGCGGGCACGGACACGTCCATGCCCAGGCTCACGGCGACTTCATTGCGACCGATCGGAGATACCATTGGCCAACCCATTTTTCTTCATCGGGACCGCCCCGCGCGGACCCAGCCTGCTTTTCTACCACGCCAGGAGACCATCATGAAAATCAAAGCCAATCGTTGTATCGCGGCCTTGCTGGCATCGGGCTGTCTGGCCCTGGCCGCGCACGCGGCCGAACTGCGCTTCAACAACCCGCTGCCGGAGTCTCGCCCGGAGACCCGCGAGCTGAACCGGTTCGCCGAAGACGTGGGCAAGAACAGCGGCGGCGCGGTGACCATCAAGATGCACAACGGCGGCTCGCTGGGCATCAAGGATGCCGACGTGTTGCAGGTCCTGCCCAAGGGTGCGGTCGACATGAGCCTGATCTGGTCCAACTATGTCTCGCGCGACGCGCCGGCGCTGGGCCTGGCACTGGTCCAGGGCGCGATCGGCAACGTCGACGAACTCAAGCGCGCCTTGCCGGTGGTGCGCCAGATCTACGACGACGAACTGAAGGACTGGGGCATCACCGCCGTCGGATACATGGCAATCCCGATGCTGGAGGCGTCCATCTTCTGCCGCGACCAGCCCGTCAAGTCGCTGGCCGACCTCAAGACGCGCAAGCTGCGGGTCTGGGCGAAGGAGCAGGTGGCGGCTTTCAAGCGCCTGGGCGTGGCGGCGCAGATCATCGGCCAGGCCGACATGTACGTCGCGATGAAGACCGGCGTCGTCGATTGCGCCGTCTATCCGGCGCTCTATGCCCACACCGTGAACATGCATGAAGTGGCCAAATACGGCGCGTTCCTGTACCCAATGCCGTCGGCGCCGTACGCACTGGGCATCGCAACCACCAAGTGGAACGCACTGCCGCAGGCCCAGCGTGCGGCCATCAGCAAGGCGGCCGAAGACACCTGGAGCCGCACCAACGAATATTCGGCCGATCACCAGCGCGAGCTCGCGGCACGCGAAGAGCTGAAGAAAAAGGGCCTGACCTGGCTCGGTGACTTCTCGGACGCCGACCGCAAGCAGTTCCTGGACGCGATGTCGTCCACCTGGGCCGACCTCTCGGCCGACGCCGGTGGCAAGGCGCCGGCGTACCGCGAGCGGGTGCTCAAGGCCATGGGCCGCTGAGGCCGGTCGAGCGACGGACCGCCACGGTGTTGCTCGCGCTTGCGACGCGGCTGGAACGGCTGCTGGTCCACGCATCGCGCCTGTGCGCCATGCTGGCGGCATCGTCGCTGTTCCTGATCGTCGGCATCATCGTGGTCAGCGTCGTGATGCGCAGGGTGGCGGGTTCACCGCTGTATTACACCGAGGAGCTGGTCGGCCTGCTGCTCAGCACCTCGCTGTTCCTGGCCCTGCCCATGGTCACGGCGCAATCCAGCCATGTGCGGGTCACCTTCCTGGCCAACTTCCTGCCGACACGCGGGCGCGCCGCGCTGGCAATGTTTGCCGCACTCGTGATGCTGGCCTTTTGCGGCTGGTTCCTGGTGGACGCGATCCCGTGGCTCGAGTTCGCGTTCAAACGCAACATCAAGTCCGAGGCCGCCAGCCTGCGCCTGGGGCCGTGGATGGCGGTGCTGCCGGTGTCGGTGGCGCTGTGCGCTTTGCTGGTACTGGTGCGCGCCATCGCCGGCACCGACAACACGCCCCACGACCAGGCCCGCGATGCCACCTGACGCCCGTGTGTGGCGCGACCGCACCAACCCTCATCCATGTTCCTGACCGCATTCGGTTCCCTGCTGGTATTGACCGCTACCAGCGGCGCAGCGCTGGGGGCGGCATTGGGCCTGACCGGCCTGCTGCTGCTGCATTTCTTTGCCAACGGCGCCACGTCGCTGGCGGTCAACGCGATCTGGAACGTATTCAACTCCTTCACGCTCAGCGCGATTCCGCTGTTCATCCTGCTCGGAGAGATCCTGCTGCACAGTGGCATCAGCCAGCGCGCGTACAGCGCCTTCAGGCCGGTGTTCGCGCGGGTGCCCGGTGGCCTGCTGCACACGAACATCGCCGTGTGTTCGTTGTTCGGCGCGGTCAGTGGCTCGAGCCTGTCGACCGCGGCCGCCGTCGGATCGGTAGCCTACCCCGAGATGGTCAAGCGCGGCTACGACAAGGCGGCGGTGGTCGGCAGCCTGGCCGGCGGCGGTACGCTGGGACTGCTCATTCCGCCCAGCCTGTCGTTCCTGATCTACGGCGCGTTGACCGAGACGTCGATCGGTCGCCTCTTCATCTCCGGCATCGCGCCCGGTGCGATGGTGGCGGCACTGTTCATGGGCTACATCCTGTTCGCATGCCTGCGCAATCCGGCGCTGTACCCGAAAGACGACACACGCACACCGCTGCTCACGGTCCTGGCGGGCCTGCTGCAGATCTGGCCGGTGGTCGCGTTGATCGTCGCCATCATTGGCAGCATCGCATTCGGTTACGCCACGCCCACGGAGTCGGCAGGGGTCGGGGTCGTGGTGGCGGCCGTCATCGCTTTCGTGTGGGGCGACCTGACGGCACGCAAGCTGGCCGACAGCATCATGCGATCGGTGCTGCTGTTCTCCTCCATCGGTTTCGTGGTGCTGGGCGCCACCGTGCTCAGCCAGTCCGCCAGCGTGCTCGGCGCGCCCCAGGCCATCCTGGAGTCGGTGCTCGCGGGGGGACTGAACAAATACACGGTGCTGATGATCGTGATCGTCGTCTACCTGGTGCTGGGCTGCTTCTTCGACGGGCTCTCGCTGATGGTGATGACACTGCCAATCGTGTTCCCGCTGATGACGCAGCTCGGTTTCGACCCGATCTGGCTCGGGGTCATCATCACCATCCTGATCGAGATCGGCCAGGTGACGCCGCCGGTCGGCCTGAACCTGTCGGTACTCACGGTACTGACCAAGGGCGAGGTGTCTCTCGGTCAATCGGCACTGGCCGCGGCGCCCTACTGGGTCATGTTGCTGGTGGCGGTCGTCATCCTGACGATTTTCCCGTCGATCGCCACCTTCCTGCCCGACCTGCTGATGTAGGCGCGACTGCGCCACCGATCCGCCAACCACCACCCGCACCATGCACGTCAAGATCAAGCCCAAGACCTATGGCCCGTTGACCGTCCAGTCGAACGACGCCGGCCAACTGGCATTCGAGACCGAGGCCGGCCACCGCGCCGCCGGGGCATTGGTGCCCGCGTCCGACGCCCTGTCGCCGTCAGACCTGATACTGGCAGCGCTTGCCAATTGCATCGCGATCTCGATCCGCATGGCGGCCAGGCAGATGGCACTGGAGCTCGGGGCGTTGAACGTGTCGGCCACGGCGACCAAGGCCACCGACCTGCCGAACCGGTTCGGACGGTTCGATGTGGTCGTGCGCGCCACGACCCCGGTCGATGGCACCCGGGTGGAGGAATTGCTCAAACGCACTAAGGACATCTGCACCGTCAGCAACACGCTGGGCGCCGAAGTGGCGCTGCGGCTCGACGCCTGACCCGCCCCCTATCGCAACGGCCCACCGGCAGGACCACCATGACCGCATTCGAAGAGTTGATGGCATTCGCGCGCGACACCGAGGCGCTGGCGCAGATCGCCGGCCGCCTGGGCTGGGACCAGGAAACCATGATGCCGCGCGGCGCCGCCACGCAACGGGGCGACGAAATGGCGGCGATCGAAGCGGTGCTGCACGCACGCCGTACCGATCCGCGTATCGCCGACTGGCTGGAGCAGGCCCGCCCGACGGACGCGGCAGGTCGACGTGTGCTGGAGCTGATCGGCCGCAGTTATCGCAGGAACGCCTGCATTCCGAACACGCTGGCAACGGCCATCGCCCGCACGACCTCGGTCGCGCAAGGCATCTGGGCCCAGGCGCGGGCCCGGGACGACGTCGCGCATTTCCTGCCGACGCTCGAACAGGTGCTGGCGCTCAAGCGCGAAGCCGGCCAGGCCTTGTCGGGCAGCGGGTTCGGCGCCGACGCCTACGACGCGCTGCTCGACGACTACGAGCCCGGCGCCACCGCCACCGGCATCGCCGCCATGTTCGACCGGATGCGGCCACGCCTGGTCGCGCTGCGCGAACGCGTCTTGGGAGCGACCTGCCAGCCCGACGCGCTGCACGGCCGATTTCCGCAGGGCGCCCAGCTGGCGCTGGCGCGCGAAGTGGCCGACGCCTTCGGCTACGACTGGAACCGTGGCCGGCTCGACCTGGCGGTGCACCCGTTTTCGTCCGGCTCGGGCGACGACGTGCGCATCACGACCCGCGTGGACGAGAACGACCTGTTCAACTGCCTGTATTCGACCATCCACGAAACCGGCCACGGGTGTTACGAACAAGGCGTCGATCCTGCGCATCGTTCGACCCCGCTGGGCCAGGGCGCGTCCATGGGGGTGCACGAGAGCCAGAGCCGTATCTACGAGAACCAGTTCGGCCGCTCGCGTCCTTTCACGCAGTGGTTGTGCAGCCGCATGCAGGTCCATGGCGACGGGTTCGCGGCGACGTCAGCCGACGATTTCTACGCCACCGTCAACCGGGTGCGCTCCGGTTTCATCCGCACCGAAGCCGACGAGATCCACTACAACCTGCACATCATGATGCGTTTCGACCTGGAACGCGCCCTGATCGACGGCTCGCTCGCGCCGCGCGACCTCGAGCAGGCGTGGAACGCACGTTTCGAACAGGACTTCGGGCTGGCGGTCGACCGTCCATCACACGGCATGCTGCAGGACGTGCACTGGTCGGTTGGGCTGTTCGGCTATTTCCCGACCTACACGCTGGGCAACGTCTACGCCGGTTGCCTGCATGCCGCGTTGCGCAAGGACCTGCCGGACCTCGATACCAGCCTGGCCGCTGGCGTGACCCGGCCGGCCACCGACTGGTTGCGCGAACGGGTGCACCAGCATGGCGCCTTGTACCGTCCGGCCGAGGTGATCGAACGCGCCTGCGGCCAGGCGCCAACGCCCGAACCGCTGCTCGGCTACCTGGAAGCCAAGTTCGGGCAGATCTACCGGCTGTGATCCGCCAGCGCTGAAGGCCGGGCGCGACGGGCCCGCCGCCGCCGCAACCCGATTTCTCAGGCGCCGCCAGCCGCCCGCTGGGCCGAAGGCGCGGCAGGTGCCGGCGCACGCCACTGCTGCATCAGCGCC
>CAXBDR010000070.1:0-18750 GCA_963974265.1 uncultured Rhodoferax sp. | reverse complement strand
CGCCGCGGCGAGACCTTCGTCACGCGCAAGGTGACGCGCGGACTGGCCAATATCGCGCAGGGCCTGGAGCCCTGCCTGTACATGGGCAACATGGACGCACTGCGCGACTGGGGCCATGCGCGCGACTACGTGCGCATGCAGTGGCTGATGTTGCAGCAGGACGAGCCGGACGACTATGTCATCGCCACCGGGGTGCAGTTCACGGTGCGCCAGTTCATCGAGAAAAGCGCGACGCAGCTGGGTATTCGGCTGCGCTGGGAAGGCCAGGGCGTGGACGAGGTCGGCATCGTGGATGCCATCGTCACCGAACAGGCCGCGAAACGCTGCCCGGCCCTGCAGCCGGGCATGACCATCCTGCGCATCGATCCGCGTTATTTCCGGCCGACCGAGGTCGAGACACTGCTGGGCGACCCGTCCAAGGCCCGAGCCAAGCTGGGCTGGGCGCCGGAAATCACGCTGGACCAGATGATCGAGGAGATGGTCGAGTCCGACCTGCAGGAAGCCCGGCACGCCGTGCTGATCCAAGACGCCAAGAAGCGATCGTGACCACCATCCCTCTGGTCTGGCTGAACCAGACCGCCACCCGTTTCGCCGATGCACGCGGCCACCTCGACGTGTTGTACGAACACGGCGACGTCGTGCTCAAGCGCTCGTTCTCGCACGCGGGCGTGTTTCGCGGCATGCACTGGCAACGTCCGCCCCATGCCCAGTCCAAGCTGATCCGGGTCGTGTCCGGCCGCATTCTCGACTTCGTCGTCGATCCGCAATCCGATGCCAGGCAGTTGTTCCACCGTGAACTCGGGCCGGACGACGGCTGGGTGCTGGTGGCGGCAGAACTGGCACACGGTTTCTATGCCATGCAGGACACCGAGTTCGAATACCTGTGCCACGGTGCCTATGCCGAGTCGGCCGAACACAGCTATTCCATCCTGCACCATCTGGCCGAACACCACGGCATCCACGACGCCACCGTGTCGTCCAAGGACGCGGCTGCCGCACCCCTGGCGGTCACTGCTGCGCCGCAACCGGACTGATGCCAACGGCCATCACGTGACGCTTACCATGAAGATTTCCATCATCACGGCCTCCTTTCGCAGCGCCGCGACCATCCGGGACACGCTGGAATCAGTCAATGTCCAGACCTATCCGGACATCGACCACGTCATCATCGACGCGGCCTCCAATGACGACACGCTGAAGATCGTGCGCGACGTCGGCAAGCGGGTGGTACATATCACCTGCGAACCCGACAAGGGTATCTTCGACGCCTACAACAAGGGCTTGCGCATCGCCAAGGGCGACATCATCGGCATCCTGAACTCGGACGACTTCTACGCGTCGCCGAACGTGATCGCCGACGTGATGCGGGTGTTCGAGGACCCGGCCGTGGAGGCGGTGTATGCCGACCTGGTCTATGTCGACAAGGACGACACCAGCCGCATCGTGCGGCACTGGAAGTCACGTCCCTACCACGACGGCGACTTCAGCCGCGCCTTTTCGCCACCCCACCCGACGCTGTTCCTGCGCCGATCGGTCTACGACCGCACCGGCGGGTTCAATCCGGAGTTCCGGCTCGCCGGCGACTACGAATACATGCTGCGCGCCTTCCATGCGGCCAAGGTCCATTCGGTCTACCTGCCGGAGGTGGTGGTCAAGATGCGCACCGGCGGCGCCACGGGCGGCACCTGGAAGTTCATCAAGCACCAGAACGTCGAGATCCTGCAGGCGCTCGAGAGCCAACGGGTTACGGTGTTCAAGCCCGCGTTTTTCCTGCGCAAGCTGGTGGACCGGGTGATGCAGCGCGTCCGGGCGCGCTTTGTCCGTCTGCCGGCTTGATACGGGATACACGCATGATCGGCAATGCACGTGTCCTGGCCCTCATCCCGGCTCGCGCGGGCTCCAAGGGTCTGCCTGGCAAGAACATCCGCCCGCTGCAGGGCAAGCCGCTGCTGGCCTGGCCGATCGCCGCTGCGCAGGCATCGCGCTACGTGGACCGCGTCGTGTTGTCGACCGACAGCGCCGAATTCGCCCGCATCGGGCGGTCCTTCGGCGCCGATGCGCCGTTCCTGCGCCCGGCCGAACTGGCCGCCGACACGGCCCCCAGCAGTGCGGCGGTGGTGCATGCGCTCGACTTCCTGGCCGCGCACGGCGAGACCTACGACTACCTGGTCCTGCTCGAGCCGACCTCACCGCTGACCGAAGGCTCGGACGTGGACGCGGCGCTGGAATCGCTAGTGGCCCAGCGCGCCCACGCCGACGCCATCGTCAGCGTCAGCGAACTCGTCAGCAGCCATCCGGCCTTTGCGGTGCGCATCGGCGACGATGGCCGCATCAGCCCATATGCGGCGGCCGACTTCACCCGGTTGCCGCGACGCCAGGACACCGAGCCGGTGTTTGCGCTTGACGGCAGCCTGTACATATCGGACGTGGCGCGTTACCGTGAACACTTGGGCTTTTGCCACGCGCGCACCGCGGCCCACCGCATGCCCCATTACAAGTCGCATGAAGTCGATGACCTGGTCGACTTCCTGTGCATCGAGGCCATCCTGGCCCACCTTGACGAAGTGCGCGCCGCCACCTGAGCCCGCGCCAGCCCATTGCATCCGGAGAACCACCATGAAACGTTGCACCCGCTGCCTGACCAAAGAGACGGTCGACACCATCACCTATGACGAATTCGGCGTGTGCAGCGTGTGCCGCCAGGTCGAATTCAAGAAAGAGAAGATCAACTGGGAGGAGCGCGCCGGGCAGTTGCAGGCCATCGTCGACGCGCACCGCGGCAAGGGCCTCTACGACTGCGTCGTGCCCTACAGCGGCGGCAAGGACAGCGTGTTCCAGCTCTGGTACATCGTCAAGAAGCTCAAGCTCAAGCCGCTGGTCGTGCGCTACAACCACTGGGGCTACCGCCCGCTGGTGGGCGAGAACAACACCAAGGTGTTCAAGCAGCTGGGGGTGGACATCGTCGAACTGTCGACCAGCTTCCACGTGGTGCGCGAACTGATGCTCGAGTCGCTCAAGCGCCGGGGCGACTTCTGCTGGCATTGCCACACCGGCATCTATGCCGGCGTCATGCACATGGCACTGAAGTTCGACACCCCGCTGATCTTCTGGGGCGAGTCGACCGCCGAATACCACAGCTGGTATACCTTCGAGGAGATGGAGGAAGTCGACGAAAAACGCTTCAACCGCCTGATGAACCAAGGCATGACGGCCGACGACATGTTCGAATTCCTCGGTGGCCGGGTCGAGCGACGCGACCTGTGGATGTTCGACTACCCGAAACGCAAGGACCTGATCAAGCTCAAGGTGCAGTCGATCTGCCTGGGCAACTACATCGAGTGGAACACCAAGCCCCAGGTCGAGATCATCAAGAAGGAACTTGGCTGGAAGGGCCAGCCCGTCGAAGGCGTGCCACCGCAGTACGACTACGAAAAAATCGAATGCACCTTCCAGGGCATGCGCGACTACGCCAAGTACGTCAAGCGCGGATACGGCCGGACCAACCACCTGGCCACGATCGACATCCGCAACGGCGAACTGGACCGCGACACTGCGCTCAAGCTGGAGGCCGAATACGATGGCAAGCGCCCGGCATCGATCGACTGGTTTCTCGATATCCTGCAGATCACCGAGGACGAGTTCTACGAATTGCTGGAAAAGCACCAGGTCCACCCCTGGAAGTTCGACCGCAATGCGGTCGAGACCGGCAAGCCCATGCCCGACATGGATCGATGGGACCGGACCCGGCTGGACCAGCCGGTCGGCCCCGCCAAGGACGCCAATGGGAAGACCGTCAAATACGTATGATCGCCATCGTCGATTACGGCATGGGCAACCTGCGCTCCTTGTCCAATGCCTTCGAGTATCTGGGTGAAGACGTGGTCGTCACCGACGATGCCGGGGAACTGGACAGCGCCGACCGTATCGTGATACCGGGCGTGGGTGCATTCGGCGACGCGATGCAGGCGATGCGCGCGCATGGCGTGATCGACGCGCTGAACCTCCAGGTCCGCGAGCGCCGCAAGCCGACACTGGGCATCTGCCTGGGCATGCAGCTGGTGGCCCGCAGCAGCTGCGAACACGGGCAGCACGAGGGCCTGGGCTGGCTGGACGCGCACATCGAGCGCCTGCAGGTGGCGCCGCCCATGAAAGTGCCGCACGTGGGCTGGAACAACCTCGACTATCCGCAGGACGACTGGTTGTTCAAGGGCATCCGGCGCAAGGAGGCCAACTTCTATTTCGTGCACAGCTTCCACATGGTCTGCGACGATCCCGCCGACCTGCTGGCAACGGCGGACTACGGCGGCCCGGTGACCGCCGTCGTGCGCAGGGACAACATCGTCGCGATGCAGTTCCACCCCGAAAAGAGCCAGGACAACGGCTTGCGCCTGTTGCAGAACTGGGTCGACTGGACACCCGCCTGATGCTCAAGAAACGCATCATCCCGAAGTTCCTGATTCGCGGCGGCCGGCTGGTCAAGGGCGTACGTTTCCACGACAACTTCCGCGAGGCCGGCAATCCGGTGTCGACCGCCAAGGTCTACGACTCCTACGGCGTCGACGAGATGATGTTCGTCGACATCGACGCCAGCCGCGACAAGCGATCGGTGGCCGGCAACATCATCGAACGCGTGTCCGAGGAGGTGTTCATGCCGTTCACCGTCGGCGGCGGCATCACCAGCCTGGAACAGATCGCGGCGCTGCTGCGCTGCGGCGCCGACAAGATATCCATCACGTCGGCAGCGGTGGAGCAGCCCGGCTTCGTGCGCGACGCCGCCGCGCGTTTTGGTGACCAGTGCATCGTCGTCGGCCTGGACTACCAGCGCATGCCCGACGGCCGCAACCGGCTGTTCACCCACGGCGGAACCGTGGCCACCGACCTCGACCCGGTGGAACAGGCGCTGCGCATGCAGGACCAGCATGCCGGCGAGATCCTGCTGTGCTCGATCGACCGCGACGGCACGATGAGCGGTTATGACCTCGAACTGATCCACCTGCTCGGCGAACGGCTGGACATCCCGCTGATCGCCTCCAGCGGCTGCGGCACGCTGCAGCATTGCCGCGAAGCGCTGGAAGCCGGCGCCTCGGCGATCACCATCAGCAGCATGTTCCTGTTCTCCGACCACAGTCCGATCAAGGTGCGGACCTACCTGTCGACGAACGGCGTGGGCGTGCGCTCGCAAAGCGGCAGTCACAGCTGATGGCGGCCGGACTGTCGACATCGATGGACGTCGCCGGCCTGTGCCGGCTGGCGGCGCAACAGGTGAACAACCTGTTTCCGGATGGACAACCGGTCCCGGCCGACGCATTGAACGACAGCGCGCGCCAGGCCTTGCAGCGGCTCGAGCACTGCTTCAGCCAGGTCAACAACCGCTACTTCTTCGACGGCACGCAGGCGGTGTTCGACCACCTGCATGGCGACCAGTACGCGATGTGGCTGTATTTCCTGTCCAACCAGTTGTACCGCGACAGCGCGCCCACGCACTGGTGCAAGAAGCTGTTCCTGCTCAACAAGAGCCTGCACGGCTGCGACATCTTCCATGAAGTCGCGCTGCCATCGGTATTCCTGCTGGTGCATCCGCTAGGCACCGTGCTCGGACGGGCCACGTACAGCGACCATCTGCTGGTCTACCAGCGCTGCGGCGTCGGCAGCAACCGCGACGTCTATCCGCAGCTCGGCCGGCACCTGAGCCTGCGCCCGGGCAGCGCCGTGCTCGGGCGCTGCACCATCGGCGACAACGTCACCATCGCCGCGGAGTCCCTGGTATTGGACCGGGACGTCGCGGACAACACCACCTACATCGGAAATCCGCGTGACATGGTCACGCATGCCAGACACGGCACGGAGAACATATGGCGAACCTGAACGAAGAAGCCGGCATCAGCGCCGAAGAGTGGCGCGCACGCCTGCACGGCGTCATCCCGGGCGGTGCACATACCTATTCGCGTGGCGACGACCAGTTCCCCGCCAATGCCCCGCCGTTGCTGACCCACGGCAAGGGTGCCTATGTCTGGGGCATCGACGGCAGGCGTTACCTCGACTACGGCATGGCGCTGCGCGCGGTCACCCTCGGGTATGCCGACGAACGGGTCAACGCCGCGGCATTTGCCGAAATGCAAAAAGGTGTCAACCTGACGCGCGCCACGTTGACCGAACTGCAGGCGGCCCAGGCGCTGGTCGACCTGGTGCCGTCGGTGGAAATGGTCAAGTTCGCCAAGAACGGGTCCAACGTGACAACGGCGGCGGTCAAGATCGCGCGCGCCTACACCGGGCGCCGGCTGGTCTGCGTGCCGCGCCAGCAGCCGTTTTTCTCGTTCGACGACTGGTTTATCGGCACCACCAGCCTCAAGAGGGGCGTACCGGGCGCGCATGTCAGCAACACGCTGCTGTTCGACTACGGCGACCCCGCCAGCCTGCAGCAACTTTTCGACGAACACCCCGGCGAGATCGCCGCGGTGATGCTCGAGCCGGCCACGACGATGTTGCCTTGTGCCGGTGCCTGCCCGCAGATCGCGCAGTGGCCGAACTCCCCGTGCAGCGCCTGCCCGCACAACGGCGAGAACTTCCTGCACAAGGTCCAGGCCCTGTGCCGGGACCGCGGCGCGCTGTTCATCCTGGACGAGATGATCACCGGTTTTCGCTGGCACATCGCCGGCGCGCAGGCCTTCTTCGGCGTCACGCCGGACATCACCACCTTCGGCAAGGGCATGGCCAACGGCTATTCCGTGGCCGCGGTCGCAGGCCGGCGCGAGGTCATGCAGGTCGGCTCCATCGACCAGCCCGGCATGGAGCGCACCTTCCTGCTGTCGACGACACACGGCGCCGAGATGCCGGGCCTGGGCGCATTCCTGGAGACGGTGCGCATCTACCGAGAAGAAGACGTCACCGGCCACCTGTGGGCCTACGGACACAAGCTCAAGGCCGGCCTGCAGCAGGTGGCCGGGCGCCACGGCCTGCAGCAGCATTTCAAGCTCGACGGGCCGGACATCTCGCTCAACTACCTGACACTCGACGCCGGCGGCAGCGCCTCGCTCGCGCTGCGCACCCTTTTCGCGCAGGAGATGCTGGCGCGCGGCGTGATGATGCCCTGGATCGCGATTTCGCAGGCCCACGGCGACGCTGAACTGCAGGCCACGCTGGAAGCCGCCGACGGCGCCCTGGGCGTGTTCAAGCAGGCGCTGGCCGACGGTGTCGAGAAACACCTGGTCGGCCCGGCGATCAAACCGGTGTTCCGCTCGCACAACTGAGGCGGCACGATGGCATCCGCAGACAAATTCAAGCTCCAGGGCAAGGTGGCACTGGTCACCGGCGGCGCGGGCATCCTCGGACGCGGCTTCGTCAAGGGGTTGGCCGAAGCCGGCGCCCAGGTGGCCATCGTCGACATGCAGGCCGATGCGGTCGAGGCGCTGGCGCGCGAAGTCGGGCCGCAGGCAGCGGGCTTCGTCTGCGACGTCGCGAACCCCGACTCGGTCGAACAATGCGTCGCCGCGGTGCTGGCGCGATTCGGCGGCATCGACATCCTGCACAACAACGCCGCGACCAAGACCGCGGATGCGCGCAAGTTCTTCACGCCGTTCGAGGACTACCCGCTGGAGACCTGGCGCGAAGTCATGTCGGTCAACATCGACGGCATGTTCCTGATGGCCAAGGCGGTCGGGCGCGACATGGTGCGCCGCGGCAAGGGCGGCTCGGTGATCCAGACCGCGTCGATCTACGGCCTGGTCGGACCCGACCCGCGCATCTACGAAGGCTCCGACTACCTGGGCGGCGCGATCAACACGCCGGCGGTATATGCGGCATCCAAGGCCGCTGTCGTCGGGCTCACCAAATGGCTGGCCACGCACTGGGGCCCGGCCGGCATCCGGGTCAATTGCCTGGTTCCCGGTGGCGTGTCGAGCGGGCAGAACTCGGTGTTCTCGGACAAATATGCGGACAAGGTACCGCTGGGACGCATGGCGCGCGCCGACGAGATGGTCCCCGCACTGCTGTACCTCGCCTCGGATGCGTCGAGCTATGTCACCGGCCACGTGCTGGCCGTCGATGGGGGCTGGACAAGCTGGTGATGCCCCCAGCTTGCACCGCGCTCCAACACCATGCGTCAACGGGTCATCCTGGGCACCAAATTGTTCGAGACCGTCGCACGCGGCGTGTTCGTGTTGACGTGCACCTACCGCCTGCCGCTGGTGGACGCCGGCCAGTTCGGACTGGGCGTCACGCTGATCGGGCTGGCGGCTTTCCTGCTGGCCTATGAGCGCCAGATCGACGTGCAGCGTGCGGTGGCGGGCCATGAACCGGCCGTGATCCGGCAGCGCCTGTCCGACACGTTGCGCTTTTTCGCGGCCCATTTCGCCTGGTTGCTGCCGCTGCTGGCCTGGACCTTGTGGCAGGGTTTTGGCTGGGGCCCGATGCAGGTGACGCTGGCCATCGTGATCATTGTGTCCGAACACGTGTCCAACCAGTCCTACCAGGCCACGCTGGTGAGTCCGCGCAACTACCCCCTGCAGGCGGTGGCCGCGGTGCGCCACGGCGTGCTGGCGGCCGGTGCCTTGCTGCTGACGGCCCTGGCACCGGAGCGCTTCACGATCGACAACATCCTGGGCTGGTGGGCGGCGGTGTCCCTGCTCGCACTGCCCGTGGCCAGCTGGGTCTGGGCCGTGGTCCTGCGCCTACCCGCCAGCGCCAGCGCGCGGAAGCGCCAGGGCATAACGCAGCAGTATCATGCGTCGCGGCTGCATTTCATGGTGGGCGTGGTGGCCGTTGCGGCCTTGCAGGCCGATCGGGTCGTCGTGGGTGCCGCGCTGGCACCAGCCGACATTGGCACCTATTTCCGCAACGTGATGCTGGCCGGCCTGGCTTTGCAGGTGTTCAGCATCGTGTCCTTCGGCCGCGTAGCCCCCACCGTGTACGCCATGGCACGGCAGCAGGACATGGAAGGCGTACGCCAACGGGTGCGCCGCGAGTACACCTGGTTTGCCGTGGTCACACTGGTGTTGCTGGGCCTGGCGCTGGCGGTCAACATGATGGCGGGTTATCCGGCAAGCCGCTTGGGGGTGAGTGGCATTTTCCTGTCGGTTCTGATACTGGGCGTCTTGTTGCGGGCCGCAGCCGACTACACCGGTTTGCTGCTGCTGGCCTCGGGCGCCGACCGCGCCGTATTCCAGAACCAGTTGATGGCGGTGCTGGCCGGCATCAGCATGCTGATACTTCTGGCCTATCAGTTCGGCCTGCCCGGCGCCATCGCCGGTGCACTGCCCACCTCGCTGGCCTATCTGGGCCTGAATGCACTGGCGCTGCGCAGGCGCGCCCATTGACGGATCGAAGAACGTGGATAGCGCTGACACCATATTGATTTATGCCATCAACCGGACAGACGTCTGGTGGAAACACATCGGTGACAACCTGGGCTTCTCGCGCAACGTCGTCGTGACCGACATTCGGGGCAAGGGTGACTGCGACGTCATCGACGACTTCTATGCCGCGTACAAGCGCCAGCAGGCACAAGCCGAAGCGACACCGGCCGTGCTGTCGATGGACGAGGTGCGCGACATCATCGCCCGCTGCCGTCTGCTGCGCTGGTTGCCTGCGCGCCAGGCCAGCGGCATGGTCGTCGCGATGGAGCATGCGTTCACGCAGGTGCTTGACCGCGTCAAGCCGCAACTGGCGCTGAGTTTCCCGATCGACCGCTATGTGTCCGACGTACTCGAACGCCTGGCCAAGCGCCGCGGCATCCCCTACCTGGAACTCACGGCGAGCCTGATCAGCGGCATGTCGATGCTGATGTACCGCGGGCAGCTGGTCAAGACCGCGGCCGCGCCGACACCGGACATGGTGCGCGAACAGGTACAGACCATCGCCAAGCCGGACTTCACACCCTCGTACGTGCAGACCGCCGCGCGATACACCCCGGGCCGGTGGTGGAAGACCTTCTTGTACTTCCGGGTTCGTGGCGTCGGCTTCAAGTTGATCTCATGGCTCAAGCGCGACCCGCTGAATCTGCATTACCTCGACGCCCAGGCATTTCTGGGGCACAAGCCCCGGCTGGCTGACCGTCGCATCGTCGACATGGTCGACTGGCAATGGCGCGACAAGATCGACGCATTCCCCAAGAAGAAGCGGGTCTTCTTCGGCCTGCAATTGTTTCCGGAAGCCTCGATCGACTACTGGCTGGCCAACCGCGAACTGATCGACTACGAGGACCTGCTGGTCGACGCCGCCGCCGCGTTCTCGCGCGCGGGCTTTCAGATCCTGGTCAAGGACCATCCGTCGCAGTTCGGATTCCGCCAGTGTGGCCTGCTGGACAGGCTGCTGGCCCTGCCCAACGTCGTACTCCTGCCGTATGAGGTGAGCGGCAACGAGGCGATATCGCTGGTAGGCAGCAACTTCACGCTGACCGGAACACTCGGCCTGCAGGCAGCCTTGCTCGGCCTGACCTCGATGACCAGCCCCACCTACTACACGACAGCCGAGGATTTCCTGACGTTCAACAGCCGCGCGGCGATACCCGATCTGCCAGCGCAGGTGCAGGACTGGCCCGAGGTGGCGGTATTGGAGCAACGGCAGGCACGCATTCTTACGCACCTGCTGCAAGGCAGCTTCAAGGGCGACTTCTTCTCGTTCCGGGGTTTTTCCCGCAAGGCACCCCACCCTGGCGCAAAATCGCTCGCCATCGAACTGGGCCAACAACTGCGCACGGTGCTGAATCGATCCCGGCGGCCAATACATGATTGAAGACCACGCCGTCCTGCAGGAGAGCCATCGACCATGAGATGGCACCCCGCGCTGTCGATGACGCTGGTGTGGTTGCTGTGCATGGCCGGCTTCGGCCTGTTGCCATTCCACCTGGTCGACCGGGAACTGACCTGGCACGGCGGCCTGCTGCAGCTCATCCTGATCGGCGGCTTCTGCGCAGGCAGCCTCGTGCTCTCGAGCCTGCACTCCGCCGACGAGCAAGTACGACGGGAACCGATGGACATCGCGTGGGCCCAGCGCCTGATGATGACGGTGTCCGCGATCGCCACCATCACGCTGCTGCTTGACGCCTATGGCAGGGACATCTTCGATCTGGCCGCGTCCTACGATGCCCGCAACAGCAGCGCCGATGCGCTGCTCAAGGGGGAGGAATCCGTGAGCACAGGCTGGTTCCAGATCGCCTTCGTCACGTATCCGGCAGCTTATGTCTTCACTGCCCTGCACCTCCTGTATGCGCCACGGATCCAGGCGCTGCGCCTGGTCCTGTTCGGGCTCGCGCCGTTCGTTCTCGCCAGCATGGTGATGGGCGGGCGCATGCCGATCTTCTACGGTCTGCTGCTGGCGTGGCTGGCATTCCGGCAGCGGCGACGGATGCTGGCCGGCACACCCGGACACCTTGCATCGACCGGCAATTCGGCGTTGGCGCAGATCGCCCGCGTCGTGGTGGCCGGTGCCGCGTTGTTCTACTTCGCCAAGGTGTTCCTGGTGCGCGCCGAATCGGCTGGGGGCGCCGAGGCCATGTTCGAGATCGCGCAGGATCGATGGGGCATCGCTTTCAACGGCCCGATGGCCGACGCCATGTTTTCCGTGCTGGGCATGGAGTTCAGCTACCTGATCTTCATCTTCGTCTGGTATGTCGTGCAGGGTTTCGTCATCGGCAACGAACTGCTTTTTTCCTACACTGAATCCGCGCAATGGGGTGCCTATGGCATCGACCTGTTCTCGGCATTGCTGCGACGCATCGACCCGGAGCGACTGGCCGGCGGCTTCGACACGTTGATGGACCTGGGCACTTATGGATTCTTCCCCTCGGCCTGGGGTTCGCTGTTCGTCGACTTCCGCTACGGCGCGGTTGTGGCAGCCCTGGTCTGGGGATGCATCGCCGGGCTGAGCTACCGCCGCATCGTCATGGAGAAACGCAGCGACTGGTTGCTGATCGGGCCGTTCATCAGCATCGGCATCCTGTGCAGCACCATCAATACGCCACTGGGCTTCACCAACGGCCTGGTAACCCACTTCTGGCTGCTTGTCGCCTTTTTCGCGCTGCACCGTACCCCAGCCGATCATCCTGCCGACGCCGACGCCACGGATGCAGCAGAAACGACCGCGCCATGAGCGCGATCCGGTATCGCCCGGAAATCGACGGGTTGCGTTGTATCGCCGTCCTGGCAGTAATCCTGTTCCATGCCGGCTTCACGCCGTTTTCCGGTGGTTTCATCGGCGTGGATATCTTCTTCGTCATCAGCGGCTACCTGATCACGCGCATCATCCAGACCGAGATCGAGCAACGTCGGTTCAGCTTTGCCCGCTTCTACGAGCGGCGGGTTCGCCGCATCTTCCCGGCCTTGTTCGTGATGGCGCTTGTCACCAGCGTCGTCGCCCTGTGCCTGCTCACCCCCGTCCAGTTGGCGCAATACGGCGGCAGCCTGGTTGCGATGAACCTGTTCCTGTCGAACCGGTTCTTCTACCAGCAGACGGGCTATTTCGCGCCCAACGTCGACGAAATCCCGTTGCTGCACACCTGGTCGCTGTCGGTGGAGGAACAGTTCTACCTGGTGTTCCCGCTGTTCCTGATCACGCTCGCGCGCTGGTGGCCACATCGGGTGCGTGGCGCACTGGTCAGCGTCCTGCTGCTGTCGTTCGCCTTGTGCGTCTACCGTGAACAGACCGGCAAGCTGGACCTGGGATTTTTCAGCACCCCGTCACGCATCTGGGAACTGCTGCTGGGTTGCTGGCTCGCGGCCCATGAGGCGCGGCATGGCAGGACGCGGGCCCGTGCGGCCGGCGCCTGGGCCGCGGCCGGCCTGCTGATGACCGTGGTTCCGGTGTTCGCCTTTGGTCCGACGACCGGCTACCCCGGCTGGCTCACCGCGATACCCGTGGCCGGCACAGCGCTTTTGCTGCGCCATGCCGACGCATCGAACGGCGTAGGGAAACTGCTGGGCTTGCGCGCGCTGGTTGCGATCGGCCTTGTCTCGTACAGCGCCTACCTGTGGCATCAGCCGGTATTCGCCATGGCCCTGCATGCAACAGGCCAGCATGCAGCGACCGAGGCGCAACTCGGTCTCATCGTACTGACACTGGGCCTGGCCTATCTGAGCTGGCGTTTTGTCGAACGGCCGATGCGCTCGCAGGCACGGGTCGCGACGCGGCACATCTGGACCGGAGCCGGCCTGGGCAGCGCCGTACTGGTGTCGGCCGGCTTGCTTGTCAACCTCGGCGATGGCCTGCCGGAGCGCTTCGACCTGGACTTCAGTCCGCTGCGGGCGATCGAACTGCCCGCCCAGGAACAACACTGTCGCGCGTTGTTTCCGGGATTCGAAGCCAACTGCCTGGCAAGCCTGACCGTCGAACCGGGCACGCCGATCGACTACCTGGTTCTGGGTGACAGCCACGCGCAAGCCTTCGCGGCCGGGCTGCTCGCCCGCCATCCCGGGTTGCGCGTCGTCGCCATCGGTCGCGACGGCTGCCTGCCCTTCGATGGCGTGGAACGGTTCGACGTGAACGAAAAGATACCGTGCGAACAGGCCGCCGAACAACTGGGCCGACATCCTCTGGCCGCGGCACACACGGTGCTGGTTGCACGTTTCGCCTATTACGCCCACGGCTCGGGCTTCGGCCGGGCCGACACGGCAGGCCGGCGCCCGCGCAGCATCCACATCCAGCCGCAAGGACAAGCCGAGCGCACCGATCCACACGACTACCCCAGCGTGCTGGCCGATGGCCTGGATGCAACGCTGCAACGCCTCAAGTCTGATGGCACGACCCGGGTGCAATTGTTGCTGCAGCCGCCAGAGCTGGGATTCGATCCCAGCAATTGCCTGAGTTTCGGCTTGCGCGTGCGGGAAGCACACGCCTGTACGATCGCCAGGAGCGACGTGCAGGCGCGCCAGCAAAGCTACCGGCAAGCCCTGGAAACCGTGTTGGCGCGCCATCCGGAGGTCACCGTGATCGATCCGACACAGGTCTTGTGCGATGCCCGGGCCTGCAGCGCGACCGCTTCAGGGAAAATGCTCTATCGGGACGACGACCACCTCAGCCTGGATGGCGCGGCACTCGTCTTCGACCGACTGTTCTAGACCAACGGACCTGCAACGTGCATGTACTGATCACCGGCGCATCCGGCTATATCGGCCGCGCCCTCACCCACCGTCTGCTCGATGACGGCCACGCCGTGACGGCGATGGTGCGCCGTCCCGATCCGGGTCTGCCGGCGCAGGCACAGCAGTGGCCCGTCGCCGATATCTGCGCGCTGCCAGCCGACAGCGCGCACCGGCTGCAATCGGTGCATTGCGTGATCCACTGCGCGGCGCGCGTGCATGTGATGCGCGAGACACAGGCCGTGCCCATCGACGCCTTTCGCCAGGTCAACGTGGACGCCACATTGGCGCTGGCGCGACTGGCCGCAACTGCCGGCGTGCGCCGCTTCGTGTTTCTCAGCACCATAGGCGTCAACGGCAGCGAATCCAGCGCAGGTGCGTTCCGCCATGATGACCGGCCGCAACCGCCATCGCCGTATGCCGTATCCAAACAGGAGGCCGAGCAGGCGCTGGACGCACTTGCCAGGCGCAGTGCGATGCAGGCCATGCACGTACGCCCGCCACTGGTGTATGGCCGCGGAGCCCCTGGCAATTTCGCCCTGCTGCGCAAGGCCGTCGCCAGCGGCCTGCCATTGCCCCTGGGCGCGTTGCACCACAAGCGCAGCTTCGTTTCGCTGGACAACCTGGTCGACCTGCTGGCGCATTTGGTCACCTGGCCCGGACACGGCAGTGGCGCCTACCTGGTGAGCGATGCCCAGGACCTGAGCACTACCGATTTCGTCCGCGCCATCGGCCATGCCATGGGAAAGCGTCCCTGGCTGCTGCCGATTCCACAATCCCTGCTGACCGCGCTGGCGGGCCTGCTCGGGCGCGCAGACCAGATCCGCAAGATGGCCGTGCCACTGACCCTGGACATCACCCACACCTGCACTGAATTGGGTTGGAATCCGCCGTGGTCGGTGCAGCAGTCGCTGCAGCGTGCACTCGGACCGACCGACATGAGCCACCCAAGCCCCCGCGACGAAGACAGGAGACCCGCGTGAAACCCGTATTCATCATTGCCGAGGCCGGCGTGAACCACAATGGCGATGAAGCCCTGGCCATCGAACTTGTCGAGATCGCGGCGCGCAGCGGCGCCGACGCCGTCAAGTTCCAGACCTTTTCGGCCGACAAGCTGGTCGCCCGCGGCACGGCCAAGGCTGCCTACCAGAGCCGGGAAACCGGTGACGGCGACCAGCACGCCATGCTCAAGGCGCTGGAGCTCTCGCAGGCGACGCACGAGCGGCTGGCGGCACGCTGCGCGCAGGTCGGCATCGAATTCATGTCGACGCCCTTCGATGCTGAAAGCGTCGACATGCTGTTGGGCCTGGGCATGCGCCGCATCAAGGTGCCATCGGGCGAGATCACCAACCTTCCGTTTCTGCGTTATCTCGCCGGCAAGTGCGTGCCACTGGTGGTGTCGACCGGCATGGCCGACATGGACGAAATCCGGCAGGCCGTGGACTTGATTCGGCAGACCTGGGAGGCGCGGGGATTCGCGCCCCAAGCCGATGCATTGACCGTGCTGCACTGTACCTCCAACTACCCGGCCGCGTTTTCCGACGTGAACATGCGCGCCCTGCACACCATCGCGCAGGGCGCCGGCACGCCTGTCGGCTACTCCGACCACACCAATGGCACGGCCATATCCATCGCGGCGGTCGCGCTGGGCGCGACGGTGATCGAGAAGCACTTCACCATCGACACCCGCATGGCGGGTCCCGACCACAGCGCATCGCTCGATCCGCAGCAGCTGGCCGAGATGATTGCGGCCATTCGCGCCGTCGAACAGGCCATGGGCTCCGCCACCAAGGCGCCCACCGCGTCCGAGTTGCCGATCCGCGACCTGGTACGACGCAGCGCCACGCTGACACGCGACATCGCGGCCGGCGAGACCGTGCGCGCGGCCGACGTCGTCCTGCTGCGCCCGGGCACCGGCATACCGCCGGCGGAGCTCGACCGCATCGACGGCAAACGCGCGACGCGCAAGCTGGCCGCCGGTGCCACACTGCAATGGGCGGACCTGGCATGAGCGCTGAGCCCGCGCCAGGGAACGGCAGCGCTGTTGACGATGCGCATGGCACGTGCGTGATGCACGGGGCCCCACCGCGATCATGATGCGCCGCCGGATCTGTTATCTCACCGGCACACGGGCCGACTTCGGGCTGATGACCTCGACGCTGCAGGCAGTCCGCGCCGACCCGGCACTGGAATTGGATCTGCTGGTGACCGGCATGCACCTGAGCGCCGACCATGGACACACCGTCGACGAAATCGCGGCGACCGGCATGTGTATCCGCCAGCGCCTGCCGGTCGCGTTGCGTCCCACCACCGGCGCCACGATGGCCCGAGGCATCGGCCACATCCTGACCGGCGTTGTCGACGCATTGCAGTCCGACCCGCCCGACCTGCTGCTGCTGCTCGGCGATCGCGGCGAAATGCTGGCCGGCGCCATTGCCGCCCTGCACCTGGGACTGCCGATCGTGCACATCCACGGAGGTGAGCGCTCCGGCACGGTGGACGAGCCGGTACGCCACGCCATATCCAAGCTGGCCCATTACCATTGCGTGGCCACAGCGCAGTCGAGCGAACGGCTGATCCGCATGGGTGAACCCGCCTCATCGGTGTTCGTCACCGGAGCCCCCGGGCTGGACGGCCTCGCAGACCTGGCCCGGGAAAGCCGGGCCGATTTGTGTGCGGCCGTGTCGCTCGACCCGACGCGGCCGGTAGCGTTGATGGTCTTCCACCCGGTTCTTCAGGAAGCCGACGATTCGGCGCGGGCAGCCACGACGATTCTGGACGCCCTGCACGCGCACGGCTGCCAGGTCGTGGCGCTGATGCCCAATGCCGATGCCGGCAGTGACGCGATCCGGCAGGTGCTGGAGTCGGCCAGGCAACATGCGCACGTGCGGGTGCTCACCCACCTGGGCCGGCCCCGCTTTGCAGCCTGGATGGCCGCGTGCGACTGCATGATCGGCAACTCCAGTGCCGGCATCATCGAAGCTGCCACCTTCGGCACGCCGGTGCTCAACCTGGGCAGCCGCCAGAATCTGCGGGAACGCAATGCCAACGTCATCGACCTGCCGCTGCAGGCCGAACCGATTCGCAAGGCCATCGGCGCCGCACTGGTCACACCGAGGCATGCCTGTGTCAACGTCTACGGCGACGGAGCCGCTGGCGGCCGCATCGTGGAACGACTCAAGACCGTGCCAGTGGGCACGGCATTGCCGGCCAAGACCAATGCCTACTGACACCGTACAACTTCTGGGGGCCGGCGGCCATGCCCGGGTCGTCATCGATGCCTTGCTGTGCTGCGGCTGGCCGGTGCAGGACATCACGCCACGGGACGACCGCGCCGAGCTGGCCGGCACGTTGATGCTGGGCTGCCGTATCGCGTCGCCCGTGGGGGGCCCGCTGCCGCAACACAGCCAGGTACACGCCGCAATCGGCGACAATGCAGCCCGCCAGCGAGTGCTCGAGCAATCGGGCACCACCAGCGACCATTGGCTGGTCGTGCGCCACCCGGCAGCGGTGCTCGCCGCATCGGCGCACATCGGCGCCGGCAGCTTCTTCGCGGCGCTATCGGTGACAGGGCCGAACGCCTCCATAGGCCGTGCGGTCATCGTCAACCATGGCGCCGTCGTCGACCACGACTGCCAGGTGGGGGACTTCAGTCACATCGCGCCGCGCGCCAGCCTGGGCGGTGGAGCGCGTGTCGGTCGCGGCGTACTGGTGGGGGCGGGAGCCATCGTCCTGCCCGGCGTAACTATTGGTGACCGCGCCGTGGTAGGGGCGGGCGCAGTCGTACTGGCGGATGTGGAGCCAGGAATCACGGTGGCCGGCGTACCGGCCAGACCCACCAACAAGGTAATTGCATGATGGAAAACGTTGCATCCGTGACAGTGACGCGCGACACCAGCCTGCGCGAGGCACTGTCCACACTGGACCGGACCGGGGCCGGCCTGCTTTTGCTGGTCGACGCGAATGGTGCGCTCGAACGCACCCTGACCGACGGCGACCTGCGCCGCCTGATCCTGGCCGGCAACAACCTGGACGATACGCTGGCACCAGCGCCGCAGATCCATTCGCATGTGCTTGCGGAAGGCGGGAGCCGGCGCGAGGCACTGGACCTGATGAACCAGAAAGGCATCAACCATCTACCGGTGATCGACAGCACCGGCAAGGTGGTGGCCATCCTGGACCGCAAGGAGATCGACCAGCAGATCCTGCTGTCGACACCCCACATGGGCGATGCAGAACGAGCCTACGTCGAGGAGGCCTTTCGCACCAACTGGATCGCACCGCTGGGCCCCAACGTGGACGCCTTCGAACGCGAGTTCGCGGACAAGGTCGGCGTCAAGCACGCTGCGGCCCTGTCGTCCGGCACGGCGGCGATCCATCTGGGATTGCGCCTGCTCGACGTCGGCCCGGGCGACCGTGTCTTCTGCTCGACGCTGACCTTCGCAGCCAGCGCCAACCCCATCGTGTACCAGGGTGCCGAGCCGGTGTTCATCGACTCGGACGACGTGAGCTGGAACATGTCCCCGGCCGCGCTGGAGAGGGCTTTCGACACCGCGCGCGCCGAGGGCTGGATGCCCAAGGCCGTGATCATCGTCAACCTGTACGGACAAAGCGCCGACATGGATCCGCTGCTCGCCGTGTGCGAGCGTTTCGGCGTTCCGGTGCTGGAGGATGCGGCGGA
>CAXBDR010000069.1:0-18820 GCA_963974265.1 uncultured Rhodoferax sp. | reverse complement strand
ACACCTCCTCGGGCACCTGCTTGTAGGCCAGCACGGTCTTGTTGTCCCAATGCAGGTCGAGTTGGCGCGACGCGGTGTCGTAGTCTGCGCGGCGGATGCGGCCGCTGGTAAAGGTCTTGCTGGACATGTCGGTTTCCTCCGCTGGATCGGCTCAGGCGTCCGGCACGGGCCGCTCAACCGGCCGGGGCGTGTCCAGCGAGCGTACCGCAATGTGCGTCGACGACGCGTTGCACCAGCGCAGCGTAGTCGGCGAAGGTCTTCGTCGGCACACCGGCGCGTTTGCCGATGTCGTCATAGATGCGCACCTTGACGATCTCGCGCCAATGCGGGTTGCGCTCGAACGCGGCGACCTCCTTGTCGCCCATCGGGCCGCCCTGCAACTGCAAGGTGTGCACCGAGGCGTCGGACAACTGCCGCAGGTAGTCGGGCCGCGCGGCGCACAGGTACCGCTTGGCGGCCACGTGGTGGCGCACGCAGTCGACCACGCGCGGCGGGAAAAACGGCGCGAGCACGTCGCCGCCCGCGTCTTCGTGATGGCGGTCCTCGGTGTCGTCGCTCGAATAGGTGCCGAACTCGCTGGTGAAATGGCCGATGTCGTGCAGCAATGCGGCCACGATCACCTCGTCCGTCTGGCCGGCCAGCTCGGCGCAACGCGCCGCCTGCAGCATGTGTTCGGACATCGTCACCGCCTCGCCCAGGTATTCCTCGCCGCCACGGCGCGCGAAGATGTCCGCCAGAAAGGCAACGATGGTGTCCGGCGTCAACGCCTGCCCGGCAAGCGTGCCGGTGTTCATGCCGCGACCGGCTGTTGCGGCCGCCGCGCCGGCAGGTCCTGCTGCTCGAGCGCGGCCAGTGTCGACAACAAGCCGTCCTTGTCGGGGTAACACCCCTGCAGCCAGCGCTTGCCGCTGCCCGAATACCCCTTGCGCGCATGCAGCACACGGGTGTTGTCGACGATGAAACATTCGCCGGGCGCGAGCTTGAACGTGACCTCCATCGCGGTGTCGTCGATGATCTCGCCCAGGCGACGGTAGGCGGCATAGTAGTCGGCCATCCGCTCGAACGGCACGTCGGTGATGGCTGCGGTGGAGCGGTTGTTGAAACGCACGGCCACGATTTCGCCATCGGGTGCGAGCTCGATCATCGGGCGGCGCGAACGCAGGCATACACCAGCCTCGCCGGCGTATTCGTAGCGCGCGCAATGCTGTGCCAGCAGGTCGAACCAGGCCGGGTTCTCCTGCTGCAGCCGCTGGGCGGCGCGGAAGCCGTCGACGACCATGTTCTCGCCGCCCTCGGCCGAATTCTCCAGGCAATACAGGATCTGCATCGTCGGCACCGGGTCGCGGTAGGGGTTGTCGGTGTGGGCCTGCAGGCCCAGTCCGGTGTAGGCCAGGTTGGTCGGGTTGACCTCGGTGCGCACCTCGAAATACACGCCGTAATTGGTCTCGCGCACGTAGCCGAACAGCCCGGCCACCTGCAACAAGGCACCGGGTTCGACCGGGCCGCCGGTGAGCTTGCCGAAACCGTAACGGCGCACCTGGGCCAGCCATTGGCGCAAGGCCGCCGGATCCTGCTTCACCGCTTCGAAGTCGCCGACGGGCACCCCGTTCATCAGGCCGCTGTCCCAGGTGGTGAGGGTTTCGCCGACCCAGCCGGGCGCCTGGCGCGGCCCGCGGTCATAGCCATGGGCCCGCAACCAGCCGATGTCGTAGTCGACGTTCTTGCCTTCGGGTGCGAAACACACCGCCAGGCGGTCGCCGTCGACCGCCGCCGACGCGATGCGGGTGTCGGGCGGGATGTCGCGCAACGCAATCAGTCGCTGGCCATTGCCGGGGGCGCGGGTCGCGCTGTCCCAAGCGTTGTCGCGCAACCAGATGGCGTGAAAACGCAGTGCGGCGCCGCTGCCGTCATCGAGCGTCAACACGCTGCCATCGTCCGATATCTGCACGGTCATCATGTTCATGTCCCTTGTCGCCGGATCGGCGCTCACCCAAAAAACAGGAGTGTCCAATAAGCAACCCATAATGACAAACGACAAAATCAATGCCTGAGGGACGGTTTTAATTATGAAAAGCAGCAACCGCCACATCGACAAGCTGCCGCTGGAATGGGTACGGGTATTCGAGGCGGCCGGCCGCACCGGCAACTTCACGGCGGCCGCCCGCGAGATCGGGCTGACGCAGGCGGCGGTCAGCCAGCGCATCCAGAACCTGGAGCTGCGCCTGGGCGCACGGCTGTTCACCCGCGAGGCGCGCGGCGTGACACTGACCATCGAAGGCGAAGCCTGGCTGCCGCATGTGAGCCAGGCGCTGCGCAACCTGGACCGCAGCGCCGACGCCTTGTTCGGCAAGCCGTTGCAAAAACTGGTGCTGTCGGCCAGCGCCTCGGTGATCCAGTTGTGGATCGTGCCGCGGCTGGCCGGGCTGGACCAGGGCACGCACTTCCAGTTGTCGCTGACCACGATGACCATCGAACCCGACTTCGCCCGGTCCAACGCCGCGATCGAGATCCGTTACGGCAGCGGCAGCTGGCCCGGCATGGACAGCGCCCGGCTCTATCCGGAGCGTCTGGCCCCGCTGGCGGCGCCCGCACTGCTGCGCGGCGCGCCCCGCTGGCAGGCGCTACCGCGTATCGCGGTCGCCGGCCCGCGCCCGGGCTGGCAGGAATGGGCCGAACACAGCGGCGACGCCGCCCCGCCGGCGCCGCATTACCGCTTCGACAGCTTCGTGGCCGCACTGGGCGCGGCCCGGGAAGGCCTCGGCGTCATCCTGGGCTCCGTGCCGCTGTGCGCGACCCCACTGGCCGACGGCGCGCTGGTGCGGCTGTCGAACGACACGCTGGCACCGCAAGACGCTTACTGGATGACGGCACGCAAGGACACCGTGCCGGCCCGGCAATGGCAGGCACTGGTGACGTGTCTGTGCGAGGGCGGAGCCGACTGAACAACCGGCGATCCGAAGCGAACGGATCGGGCATCGCTTGCGCCTGCGCAAGACGCGGCGCCATGGCGCGCGTACGATGGGACGCTTGGTTCCGGTCCGTAAAGGAAACAGGCCCATGCAGTGTCTCGCCTGCGTGTCGCCGGCGCCAGTTGCCGACACGATTGCCTCCCCGCCGCGCTCGGTGGACGCGCTGGATGGGAGCGTGTGCGTCGCGATCATCGCACGCATGCGGGCTTGGCTGCGCCATCGGATACCGGCCGCCTGTCTTGTCGTGGTGCTGGTGTGTCTTTCGTTCACGGTTGCCGCGCAGACCCGCCCTCCCTGCAGCCAGATCCCAGAGCGCGAACGTGCCGAGGCGCGCGAGAAAGGGGTCTGTGTCGATAGCCCTGACGCCTCGGCCATCGTCCCCCTGCTGCCGGGAATCGTGCGGCCCCCGCTGCAGCCGATACCCGGCGCCATCCTCGAGCCATCCCGCACGCCGACGCCGCAGCCGGAAGTCACCAAGCCCGATCGTGTCTGGGTTCCGAGTTTCGTCGGCGAGGCCTATCCCAAGGCCCTGGAAGCCTTGCGCGCCTTGCCCGGCGTGCGGGTGTCGGCCCGCATGCGGGCATCGAGCCGACCCAAGGGCATCGTCGTGGACCAGCAACCGCAGGCGACCCACGTGCCGTTCGGCACCGGCGTGGGTCTGGTCGTGTCCGATGGCTCGCTGGTCGAGGTGCCGGCCCTGCGGCGCATGCCGATCGCGCGGGCGCTCGACCTGCTCCGATCGCGCGAGCTTGCCGGCAGGCCGGTGTATTCGCCGTCGGCTGCGGCCGCCGGGACCGTGATCGGTCAGGACCCCGCGCCGGGCCGCGAGGTCCGGCGCGGCTCCAGCGTCGCGATCACCGTGGCTGCCGAGCCGGCGCCGCGGCCGGCCCCGACCGTGTGGGTGCCGAGTTTCGTTGGCGAACAGGCCGAGCCCGCGCGCAGCGAACTGGTCGGCGAACATCGCGTGCAGGTACGGCTGGTCTATCGCGCATCGCTGGCGCCCCGCGGCGAGGTGATCGAACAGTCGCCGCGGGAGGTGCGCGTCAAGCTCGGCTCCGTGGTGACGCTGGTCGCCTCCGACGGCTCGCTGGTGCGGGTGCCGGCACTGCGCACCTTGTCGCTGGAACGGGCGCGTGCCATGCTGGAGTCGGTGGGTCTCGGATTCAAGACACGCGAACGGGAATCGGCCACGGCGACATCGGGCACGGTCATCGCGCAGTCGCCGCAGGCGGGCACACCGCTTCCCCGCGGGTCCGCCGTCAGCCTCACCGTGGCGGTGGCGCCGCCCCGGCCGACACCGACACCGACACCGACGCCCGCACCGCAGGCCTGGGTGCCGAACGTCATCGGACAAGCTGCGGACGCGGCCAGCGCCACGCTGCGCGACGAATATCGCCTGCGACCGCAGCGGCAGTTCCGCGCCTCGACCGAGGAGCGGGGCGTCGTCATCGCGCAGTCACCGTTTGAAGTGCAGGTGCCGTTCGGCACCACGGTGACGCTGCTGGTCTCCGACGGGTCCCTGGTCACCGTGCCGATGCTGCAGGGCCTGGATGCGGACGCTGCGCGCGCGCTGCTGCGCCAGCGCGACCTGCGTGCCGGCGTCACCACGGAACGCTCCGACGCACCCGCCGGAACGGTGATCGCGCAGGATCCGCTGCCCGCCTCCGAAGTACCACGTGGCAGCAACGTGCGCGTGATCGTGTCGGCCGGCCCCACGCCGCCGCCACCTGCGCCTGAACCGACACCGCCACCTGCGCCTGAACCGACACCGGCAGCGCCTCCCGCACCAGCACCGGCTGCGCCTCCCGCACCAGCACCGGCTGCGCCTCCTTTACCCACACCAGCGGCTCCACCGCCACCCATCACGTCCACGGAGCCCGCGGACGGGCCTCCACGGCCTGCGCCCTGGTTCTGGGTGGTTCTGGCGGCGGTGCTGCCGACGGCCGGGGCGACCGCCTGGTGGTTACGCCAGCGTCGCAAACCCGAACGGCAAACCCGTCCCGGGCCGGCCACCCGCCCCGAGGTCGATGCGCAGTTGGTCGGGCCGCAGCAACGGCCGCAAGTCGTCTCGCACGACGGCCCAGCCCTGCACGTGGGTATCGACATTGCGGGGCCGCGACCGGGCGCGCGCCCCACCGCCACCATTGCACGGGAGGACCACCATGGCTGAACCCCGCTACAGCATCTGCGACCTGCTCGACGTGCAGGCAGATCACCTCAAGGAAACACTCGCCGAGCACATCCAGGAAAATGCGGCACAGGCGGGCCTGCCAGAGGCGGCCCTGGGCTTTGTCGCCGATGCGGCCGCGCAGGCGGTCGCGAAGCGCCTGCAGCTCGACGTGTTCGAACTCGTGTTCAAGGCCTGGGCGGCGGTGCGCGAGCTGCAGGACTATGCCGATCCGGTCAAGCATCCACCGAGCGAGACCGCTGTCGTGCGCTGGGGCAAGTGCAGCATCCAGGCGCCGCAGGCGCTGGACCTGACGTTCAGCCTGGCCGGTATCGCGTTGCCGGTGTTGCGGCTGACGATCGACCTGTCGGCCGAGTTCCACAGCCTGGCGCTGACGATCCAGGGCGGCGCCATCCGCAAGCTGGCTCCGGGGCCGGGCAGTGCGTCGGTCGGACTGAAGTACCGCAGCGTGGCGCTGATGAAGCCGCGCAAGACACCGGAACTGTCCTTCGACCACGGCATCGAATTCACCGACGGCCTGCGGATCGCCTGATGGCCAGGCCACTCGACCGGCGGACTGGACATGCGGTGGCTGCTGACTCCGGCGCTGCGATCGATGCGCGACGTGTCGTCGAGCCGCATCGCAAGCCGCACGCGCACCGGGTCCGCTCGACCGCTTGTCGGCGGGCCTGCTGGACACGCTGCGGCTCGATCGCGACGATCCGTTCTGGCACTACCTGGACCAGATCCGGCAGGACCAGGGCGCGGTGCTGCAACTCACGCCCGGAGGCATCGACCTGTTCGATGCGGCGGTGGCGAACCACCCGGACATCGACTATGGCTGCGCGGTCGCCGGCACGCCGGCAACGATGTGGGCTCAGACCCTGGCCAGCGCCTGCTCCAGGTCGGCGATCAGGTCGACCGCGTTTTCGATGCCGGCCGAATACCGGACCAGGCTTTCCGGTATGCCGGCGTTGGCTCGCTCCTGCGCGCTGAGCTCGACGTGGCTGGTGGTGCGCGGCGGGCCGACCAGGGTGCCGACCGAACCCAGGCTGGCCGCCTTGTGCGCCAGCCGCAGGTGCTCGAGCAACACGACGACCCGCTCGAAGCCGCCATGCAGCGAAAAACTCAGCATGCCGCCGAAGCCGCTCATCTGCTTCTTCGCGATCGCGTGGTTCGGATGCGCCGGCAAGCCGGGGTAGAAGACCTGCTCGACCTTGGCATGGCCCGCCAGGTAACTCGCCACCGCCATGCCGTTCTCGTTGTGGCGCTGCATGCGCAACTCCAGCGTCTTCATGCCGCGCAGGATCATCGAGGCCGGCTGCGCGTGCAGCGTCGCGCCGGTGATCTCGCGGTAATGGAAGACACGATCGACGAGGTCCTTGCGGCCGACGAGCAGGCCGCCCATGGCGTCGGAATGGCCGTTGAGGTATTTGGTCGCGCTGTAGACGACCAGGTCCGCCCCCAACGCGAGGGGACGCTGGTTGATCGGCGTATTGAAGGTGTTGTCGACAACGACGATGGCGCCCACGGCATGGGCGGCCCGGGCCAGCCGTTCGATGTCGACGATCTTGAGCGTCGGGTTGGTGGGTGTCTCGAGGTACAACACCGTGCAGCCGCGTGCCACCTCGCGCTCGATGGCGTCGTGATCGTCCGTGTCGCACAGGCATACCTCGACCTGCATGCGCGGCAGGAACTCGTTGAACACCTTGTTCGAGCCGCCGTACGTGTCCTTGATCGACACCACCCGGTCACCAGCCCGCAGCAATCCGAACAAGGTATTGCTGATCGCCGCCATGCCGGTCGAGAAACTGGTCGCGGCCTCGGCGCCGTCGAGCACGCGGATCTTCTCCTCCAGCGGCCGCACCGTCGGATTGGTGTTGCGCGAATAGATATGCCCGGGCTTCTTGCCCAGCGCGACGTCGAACCAGTCGTCCATGGCCTCGAAACCGAAGGTCACCGTGTTGAACACGGGCGGCACAATCGCGCCTTCGCTGAACAGTTGCTCCTCGCCGGCCCAGACGGATGCGGTACCGGTTTGGATGGGATCGTGGTTCATGGGGGGTCCTCGCTAGCCTTGGTGGTTCGGTGGCGCCATGCGAACGGCCGGTGGCGGCGCGGGCGCACCGCTACATACGGCATCCACTCTAGCATCGCCCTGTAAGGCTCAACCGGCGGCGCGCGAGCCGGTCGGACGGTCAACATGGCCCGCGCACCTGGCCATGCGCGCTCAGGAACGCAAAAACGCGACCGTTCTCGGTTTTTTGCCTGAGCTGGCCCGATCTTTGCATGAACGCAGGAATTCGCCACTGGCACGCTCGCCGGGGCAACCGACATCTTCTCGACGCACATGCGACCCATCAACTTCCGCACGCTGGACCTGAACCTGCTCAAGGTGTTCGACGCCGTGATGCTCGAGCGCAACGTGACGCGGGCGGCCGAACGCCTGTCGATGACGCAGCCCGCGGCCAGCAACGCGTTGCGGCGGCTGCGCGAAGCCACGCGGGAAGAGTTGTTCCTGCCAACCTCGTCCGGTGTCGTGCCCACCATGCACGCCCAGGGCCTGTGGCCCATCGTCCGCAACGCGCTGCGCAACCTGGAGCAGGCCTTCGTGCCGCAGGCCTTCGACGCGCGCAACGACGAACGCCAGTTCACGCTGGCCATGTCTGACGCCACTGCAGCCTTGTTCGTACCGGTGCTGGTGCAGGCGCTGCAGCGCGAGCGCTCACGTGTGGACCTGCGCGTGGTCGACCTGCGCACGCGCGATCCGCGACCCCTGCTCGAACAGGGCGAGGCGGATGCCGCGCTGGGTTTCTTCCCCGACGTGCGCGCGGCGCTCGCGGCCGAAAGCGACACAGCCTTGACCCGGCTCGAGCCGCTGTACCAGTGCCAATATGCCTGCGTGATGCGACGCGACCACCCGCTGGCCGCCGACGGCGCCTTGACGCTCGACGCCTATTGCGCGGCCGACCATCTGCGGGTGAATTTCGCCGGCAGGCCGCGCGGCTTCGTCGACGAGGCGCTGGCACAGCAGGGCCGTCGACGGCGCGTGATGCTCACCGTGACGCAGTTTGCGACGGCGGGTTCGGTGGTCCACCAGTCGGACCTGTTGACGGTGTTGCCGCGCAGCTTCGTGCCGGCGACCGGTTTCGCATCGGAGCTCGCGCTGCGACCGCTGCCGTTCCAACTGCCCGCCATCGAGGTCGGCCTGCTGTGGCATCGACGCCACGAACAGGACACGGCGCAGCGCTGGCTGCGCGACACGCTGGCCACCGCCGCCGCGGCGGTGGCCAGCGCCCTGTGACACGGCCCGCGCACCGCCCGTAGCGCAGTTCCGGCGGAGCACGGCATTCGGTCGGGTGATGGCCGCATTCACAGCCGGAATTTCCAGAAACCTAGGGTTTACCCTAGTATTCAATCTCGGCACGGCAGATCGGTCGCGCCGCCCGCAGCAGGGACCTGCTGCATGTCCATGCGCCCGCCGGCGCCGAAGGAGCCGTCATGAACACCACGACCCGCATCGTACCGATCCATTCCCCTGTCACCCGGAACGCCGTGTCGCCCGTCATCGCCGGCGTGCGCGCCTGGTGCACCCGCCTGGGGGCCATCGCCTGGCTCGAACTGCAGGCCTTCGGTGCGCGCCGCGCGCTGCGCGAGATGCGCATGATGGGACTGGGCACCGCCATCGCGCCCGCGACAGGTGTCGACCCGGTGCACACGCCCGATCGGCCAGCACGGACGATACGCGCCGACTCTGCAGCCGTGGACGCCGCACGGCAGGCCGCTTGTGTTCGCGACATGGCGCGCCAGTACCGCCTGACGGATTCGGGTTTTGCCTCCGACCTGCTCGCGGCCGCCGACCGCCATGAAGCGACGACCGGCACGCGCACCACGGCCCGCGCAGTGGCCACGCCAACCCGGTGACGCCACGGCGAGCCCAAACCCTCGACAGCGTGCCGGTCCTGGCCGACATGTTGGCGCCCACTCTCATTCCATGTACTACGCCAGGAGGATCTTCATGAACAGCATCTTGCACGAGCCGAGCACGCCCGGCCCCCGCGTCCCGTTGCACCCGAAAGCGCGTGCCCTGGCCGGCAGCGCCGGTGCCGCCATCGTCGCGGCCGGGTTGTCGTTCTGGGAATTCCTGAAAATTGCCTGCAACCTGTCGGCCGAACTGAACCGCATTGCCGACGAATGGGAAGCGACACGACCGGAACAGGCGGCGCGCATGCGCGAAGTTGCGCGCAAGGGCTGGGACTGGTGACACGCACCCGACGCAGGCGCCGGACGACGCGACGACAGGCACGCGTGACGCGTGCCCATGCCTACTTGCCGCCGGCGAAGGCCTGCGGCTGGAGCGATCGCAGGTAGGCCAGCAGCGCGCCCATGTCGGCATCGCTGATGTTCTTGTAGAAACCGAAACCCATGGGCGGCCGGTACGGCTTGCCGTCTCGGTCGACGCCGTCTCGCACCGCCTTGATGATCTGCGCGTCGGTCCAGTCCTTGAGCCCGCTCGGGTGCGGCGTGAGGTTACGCGACACGCTCTCGCCCCACGGGCCCTTGAACACCTGCCCGCCGGCACCGAGCCTGGCGTGCTGCAACATGCCCTTGCCATCGCGCGGTGTATGGCATTCCATGCAGTGGCCGATCTGCGCCAGGTATTCGCCGTAGGCGCGCTGGTTGCTCGCCGGCGGCGCCTTGACGGTCTTGAGCGGGGGGCCGTACGTGGGCGGCAGCGGCATGTGGAATGTCGAGCGCTGCACCATGTTCTTCACCGGCGGCTGGGCCCGCAGGTAGGCGATGACGGCCTTGAGGTCTTCGTCCGACAGATGGCGGTAGAACTCGATCGGCATCGGCGGGCCGATGATGCTGTTGTCGGGTCGCACCCCCTCGCGGATCGCCTTGGCGAGTTGGGCGTCGGTCCACTTGCCGATGCCGGTTTCCGGGTCGGGTGTGATGTTGGACGCATAGGCCTTGAATGCCGGCTCGTCGAACACCATGCCGCCCGAGAGCCCCTTGTCGAACAGCGGTTCGCCCTTCTCGCCACGCGCAACATGACAGTTGCCACAGGCCACGACGCCGTTCATCAGGTACTTGCCGCGTTCAAGCAAGGCGGCCTCGGGGCCGGCCGCCGCGACGTGGGGCGAGACCAAGGCCATCAGGGCCACGACGAGAAACGCGTGGATGCGCATGTTGTCCTCCCGAAACTGCAGTCATCGATGCCTGGAACGGCACTTGATCGCCGTCAAGTGCCTGCACCGTACCATGCTCCGCGGTCGTCGTGCAAGCGCCGACGGCGCGCTGACCCTGCGTCGCCTCGGCGCAGCGAAGACAATGCACCGATGAACATTGCCACCGCAGAAACCGGACACCGACAGACCCGCTACGCGCCACCGCAGGGCGCAACCGAATTCGTGCTGGTGCGCCATGGCGCATCGGAACCCTATGTGCCGGAGCGGCCATTTGCGCTGGTCGACGGCCATGGCGACCCGGCCTTGTCCGAGGACGGGCTGGAACAGGCACGCCGGGTCTGCGCCCGGCTGGCGCGCGAACGCGTCGATGCCGTCTACGTCACGAACCTGCGGCGCACCGCCCAGACCGCCGCTCCGCTGCTGGCCGCACGCGGCATCACGCCCATCGTCGAGCCGGCCTTGCGTGAGGTCTTTCTCGGCGCATGGGAGGGCGGCCGCTTGCGCGCCTTTGCCGCGCAACAGGATCCGATCTGGCAACGTGTCGTTGCCGACGGCGAATGGGGCCATATCCCCGGCGCCGAATCATCGGCCCAGCTGCAGCAGCGCTGCGTCGACGCGTTGCAGCGCCTGCACATGGCGCATCCGGGCCAGCGCGTGGTCTGCGTCGTGCACGGTGGCGTCATCGGCACACTGGCGGCCCATGCCGTCGGCGCACGCCATCGCAGCTTCGACGGCGCGGACAACGGCTCCTTGCACAGCATCGTCGTGCTCGGCACGCAGTGGTGGCTGCGGCGCTTCAACGATACGACGCATCTCGATACCGACTGATGGCCATGGACCGCGGCGAAACAAGCCGCAACACCGACGTGTGCGCGCCGCGGCGCCGCTCCTCAGGCCACCACCCTCACGCCGTGGTCTCGCGTGCCGTGATCTGGTAGCGGAAGTCGTCCGGCGCGTAGTGGTCGAGGCGACCGGATGCGTTCTCGCCCATCGGGTACATCAGGAACCCGATCGTCGGCCCGCTGGACTGCGGCAGGTCGATATCGTGAGCGACGTTGTAGGCCATCCAGTTGCCCTCCCAGCCGCCGAACAAGGCCTTGTTGACCGGCGCCACGACCGGGTGGGCCGGCGACTTGATCCACTCGGCGGTTTCCTGGCGCATGACCTTGGTCACGTCGGCCGGGTCCATCGCGACCCAACCGTAGCCGCTCAGCCAGACCTCGGCACGGCAGTGCTGGGCGCCCTTGAGGCTGGAGGGGTTGCCACCCAGCTCCTTGTAGCCGAAGGCCGATGGAACCAGGCGCAGCCCGTAGACATCACGTGCGGGCACACCCACCGCGCGGCACATGCCCACGAACAGTGCGTTCAGGTCGGCGCACTTGCCACCCAGGTTGCCGGTCTCCAGCATGGTCTGGATGTCGCCCTCGCCACAGCCCTTGACCTTGGGTTCGCGGAAGGTGTTGGCGATGATCCAGTCGTAGATGCGCTGCGTCTTCTCGACATCCGAGCGCGCACCGCGTGTGGCCTCGCGCGCGGTCGTGCGGACCAGGCCGTCGGTCGGCAGCAACGCGGTGGGAGCGGTCCAGTAGGCCCGCGCGGCGGCATCTTCGGCCACCGTCGTGCGCGCGGCCCAGTGGATGGAGCGACTTTGCGTCATGACCCGGCTGGTCAGCTCGACCCGGGGCTGGGCGATGGACGGTTCGAACTCCACCATCAGCATGCGAGCGCCATACCGCGCGTCGTCGACGATCCGGGTCTTGCCGTTGCTGGAGTATGCACTCTCGAGCGACTGTTGCCAGTCGGTATTGACCGACGGAATCGGCAACCACACCCGCGTGGCGCCGTCGACGCGGGCAATGTCGACACGGGTCGTGACCTCGAAACTGCGCCAGCGGCCCGGCTGGGGCGCAAAGCGCCGTTCGACGGCGGCAGGGTTGGTAGCGGCTTGCGCCATCCCCAGGGAAGGCAAGGCCACGGCAGCGGAGGCCGCGGCAAGTTGTCGAACAAAAACGCGGCGCGCAGGCGCCGTTCGCACGGTGGTCATACAGAGAACTCCGGAATAGTGAAAAGACAGGCCGGAGGCGTACATACAGGTACCCCGCCATGGCCGGGGCCGATTATCGTTGCCGCGGCTACGGGACCTTGCGCGGCGCCGTCCGAAACAGGGGGTCGACCAGGGCCGCTGCCTGCGGACCGGTCCAGTCCAGTTCGCCCCGCACGACGACCCGCACATGGCCGTCGGCCGCCACCAGCACCGTGGTCGGGAACACCTTGGCCTGCCATTGCCGCGCGATCGCACCGTCCGGATCGAGCAGCACAGGCAGGTCCAGGCCGTTGCGTTGCACGAAGCGCTGCACCGTCGTGGCGGACTCCTTGAAGTTCACGGCCAGCACGACCAGTTCGTCCGGCGCGTGGTGCCGGGCCAGCGCCTGCAAGGACGGCATCTCCACCAGGCACGGCGCGCACCAACTGGCCCAGAAGTTGATCAGCACGGCCTTGCCGCGCAACGTGGCCAGATCCCACGGCTGACCGTGCAGATCACGCGCCTGCAGCGGCGGCGCCGCCTTGCGCGCCGGCCAGGGTGTCACATCGAACCCCTGCGCGTATACCCTGGCGGCGACCAGCACCGCCGCCATGGCCAGTACGGCGGACCGCACGGCCCGCGTCGGATGTGTTCGCAAGGGTTCTCCCGAAACCTGGCCCGGCACAGCGCCGGGCACGGCATCGATTCTGACAGCCGCTGCTACTGGCGCAGCTGTACGCACGGCGGTCTCGCCATGCGGGCGTCACCGTGGGCCCGGCTCCGCCGGTCCCGGCGGTCGAGCTGCGTGTCAGGACGCCGTGCCGCGAATGAACGCGAGCAGGTCCCGATTGAGCTGGTCCTTGTGTGTCGTGGCCAGGCCGTGCGAGGCGCCAGGGTAGACCTTCAAGCTGCCATTCTGGACGAGCTTGACGGCCAGGCGCGCCGACTTGTCGATCGGCACGATCTGGTCGTCATCGCCGTGCACGAACAGGGTGGGAATGCTCATCTTCTTCAGGTCTTCGGTGAAGTCCGTCTCGGAGAACTGCTCGATGCAGTCGTATTCGCTCTTGAGCGACCCTTGCATGCCCATCAGCCAGAACGCATCGCGCTGGCCCTGAGAGACCTTGGCTCCGGCGCGGTTGGCACCGTAGAACGGGCCGCTCAGGTCCTTGAAGAACTGCGAACGATCGGCCAGCACGCCGGCGCGGATGCCGTCGAACACCTCCTTGGGCAGGCCATCGGGATACGCAGCCGAGCGCATCATGGTGGGCGGCACCGCGCCGACCAGTACCGCCTTGGCCACGCGCTTGTTGCCGTGCCGTCCGATGTACCTCGCCACCTCGCCACCACCGGTCGAGTGACCGACCATGACGGCGTCGCGCAGGTCGAGTGTGTTGAACAACTCTGCCAGATCGTCGGCATAGGTGTCCATGTTGTTGCCGCCCCACGACTGTCCCGAGCGGCCGTGCCCGCGGCGATCGTGCGCGATCACCCGATAGCCCTGCAGGCCGAGGAAGACCATCTGGTCTTCCCATGCGTCGGCGGTCAACGGCCAGCCATGCGAGAAGACGACCGGTTGGCCGCTGCCCCAGTCCTTGTAGAAGATCGAGGTTCCGTCCTTGGTGGTGATGGTATTCATGGTGTTTCCTTGTTGCGGGTTGGTGGAAGGGGTTTTTCGGCTTTCGCCCTGACCGGCTGAAGCCGCAAAGGCCGCCACGGGAAGCCCTGCAGCAACCACCAGTGAAGCAGTACCCATGACGACCTGCCTGCGCTGGCTGTCGATGGGGGTGGCATCGTGTCGATGGCCTGTTGTCATGTCGATCGCTCCTGATGCGGGGAAAGTGGTGCGCGATGGCCTGGACACCCAATGCGTCCAGGCAAGGCCAAGCGTATGGCGTGCGCGCCTGCCGCAACAGCCCCGCCGGGTCGATGCAGCCCTACTCCCTTCGACCTACGGACACACGGCAGATCACCTGTGGCGTCGACCCATGGCCTCACCGGGAGGCCAGGCCCATGGCGATGCGGCACAAACTGCCGCGGGATCGCAACCGCGCGCCCATCCCCCCAAAGACATATCCGGCGGCAACCCGACGGGCGATGGCAGCCGGCCCGAGAACAGGGACAGTTGCCCCGTGCGCTGCGGCGGATCGGCGGTAAACGTCGATGCCGGGCCGGCGCACCGCCTCCACACGACATCGCAAAGGACCTGCATGAACAAGCTCACCCACGCCAGCGGCGCACCCGTCGCCGACAACCAGAACACGATGACCGCGGGGCCCCGCGGACCCGCGCTGCTGCAGGACATCTGGCTGATCGAGAAACTTGCGCACTTCGACCGCGAGGTGATCCCGGAACGCCGCATGCATGCCAAGGGCTCGGGTGCATGGGGCAGCTTCACGGTGACGCACGACATCAGCCGATACACCCGGGCCAGGCTGTTCTCCGAGATCGGCAAACGCACCGAGTTGTTCGTGCGTTTCTCGACCGTCGCCGGGGAACGCGGCGCGGCCGACGCCGAACGCGACATCCGCGGCTTTGCCGTGAAGTTCTATACCGAGGAGGGCAACTGGGACCTGGTGGGCAACAACACGCCGGTGTTCTTCATGCGCGATCCGCTGCGTTTCCCGGACCTGAACCATGCGGTCAAGCGCGACCCGCGCACCAACCTGCGCAGCGCCCACGGCAACTGGGACTTCTGGACCCTGCTGCCCGAGGCCTTGCACCAGGTCACCATCGTGATGAGCGACCGCGGCCTGCCCGACGGTTACCGCCACATGCACGGTTTCGGCAGCCATACCTTCAGCTTCATCAACGCCGCAAACGAACGGCACTGGGTCAAGTTCCACTGGCGCTGCGCGCAAGGCATTCGCAACCTGACCGACGCCCAGGCCGAGGCGGTGGTGGCCAAGGACCGCGAGAGTGCCCAGCGCGACCTGTTCAATGCCATCGAACGCGGAGAGCACCCGCGCTGGACCTTGCTGGTACAGGTCATGACCGAGCGGCAGGCGGCCGACGCGCCGTTCAACCCGTTCGACCTGACCAAGGTCTGGCCCCACGGCGACTACCCGCTGATCGAGGTCGGCAAGATGACGCTGGACCGCAACCCGGAGAACTATTTCGCGGAAGTCGAGCAGGCGGCGTTCTCGCCGGCCAACGTGGTGCCGGGCATCGGCTTCTCGCCCGACCGGATGCTGCAGGCACGGCTGTTCTCGTACGGCGACACCCAGCGCTACCGGCTCGGCGTGAACTTCAACCAGATTCCCGTGAACGCGCCGAAATGCCCCTTCCATAGCTACCACCGCGACGGCGCGATGCGGGTGGACGACAACCACGGCCGCACGGTCGGCTACGTCCCCAACAGCGCCGGGCAATGGCAGGACCAACCTGCACTCAACGACCCGCCGCTACCGCTGGAAGGCGCCGCGCAACATTGGGATCACACGGTCGACGCCGACGATTATTCCCAGCCGGGTGCCTTGTTCCGCCTGATGGATGCACGTCAGCGGCAGGCCTTGTTCGACAACACTGCGCGCGCCATGGCCGATGTGGACGCGCAGGTCCAGCAACGCCATGTGGCCAACTGCACGCGGGCCGACCCGGCGTATGGAGCCGGTGTCGCCGCAGCGCTCGAGCGGCTCAGGGCCTGATGCCGGCATCAGGCCGCCATGCCCACCAGCCAGCCCCCAGCCTGCGCATCGTTCATGTCCGAACGGACTCCCGCAGGCAGGCCCTGCGCCATGGGCGTGTCGGCCAACAGGCCACGCTTCGCCGCCAACACGACCGCATGGGTCCGGGTGGTGGCGCCCAGCTTGTCCAGCACACTCTTGACATGGGTCTTGACGGTTCCCAGCGCAATGCCCAGGTCACGGGCGATGGCCTTGTTGCACAAGCCCTCGGCCAGCAGGGCGAGCACCTCGCGTTCGCGCAGCGTCAGTGCGGCATGCATCATCCCCTCGGCCATGCACTGGGCTACCGAGCGTCCCAGAAAGCCAAACCCGCTGGCCACGCGCGCGACACCCAGCATCAGTTCGTCGACCGGGCAGCCTTGGAGCAGGTAACCCCGTACACCCAGCCGCATCGCGTGACGCACCTCCCATTCACGGCCGATGCTGGCGAACACGAGTGCCGGCGCCGTGACCCGTCCGGTACGCGGGCCTGATCCCGACACCCAGGCGATCGCACTGCCATGGTCCGCCACGAGAACATCCACCGCGGCGGCCGCCGGGCCCGTCGTGCACGCGTGTCCGACCGTGTGACGCGGGTGCTCGACACGCACGACAAAGGCCGGCGAGGCACTCAATACGGCGGACAGGCCGGCTGCGACCAGGGCATCGTCATGCCGGATCAATACATGTACCGGGGGTGGGGTGTTCATCGGGAATCTCCATGCGGACGTCGGGTCGGGCGGCAGCGCCTGGCGTGTTGCCGAGGATGGCCACGCAACGATGGGACATTGTGCGTCGCAGCAAGCGCGCGCGCATCGGCAACGAACACCTATGCGCACGCGGTTCGGATCCGTTCCGCGCGCGCCACTACCTAGGTAATCTCCCATGCGCGGTACGCACCGGCCAACGCGAGCGCAGTCCCGGCCCTCCGCGGGACTATGCGTGTTCGCCTACGGAATCCTGCAGCGGCAGCGCCCGCAACTGCCGGCGCGAGGTGATTCCCAGCTTGGCATACGTATTGCGCAAATGCGCCTCGACAGTGCGCGGACTGATGAACAAGCCGGCTGCAATTTCCTTCGCAGTTTCACCGAACGCCGCCATCCGGGCGATCTGCAACTCCTGGGGCGTGAGCGCATCGATGGCGGGCTGGCCACGTCGCTGTGCGCGTTCTCCTACCGCCTGCAGTTCGTCCGCAGCACGCCGGGCGAATCCGTCGGCGCCCATGGCCGACAAGGCATCGTGGGCCATGTGCAGCTGTTCGCGCGCGTCGCTTCTGCGCTGCTGGCGGCGCAGCCATTCCCCGAACAGCAGCCGGGTACGGGCAAGGTCGAGCTTGCCGTGGCTGCGCTCGAGAAGGGCGATGGCCTGACGGAAACTTTCCTGTGCCTGGCCGGTGTCGTCCAGCAGCGCCTCGCAACACGCCTGCACACCCAGGGCCCAAGGCGTTCCGGCGGCCTGGGTTCGCTCGCGCAGCTCGGCGAGCGCCTGCTGTGCCACCGCAAGCTCGCCCACGCGCACTGCCGCCTCGATCAGCTCGCGCAGTACCAGTCCCAGGATGCCGAACACCACCTGCCCTCTGGCGCGTTGCGCGGCGGCAAGGGCCTGCGCCGGCTCGCCAATGCCGTTGTGCAGCAAGGCCGACGCAAACTCGGTGGCGACCACCAGCAAGCCTTCCCCCCGCGCCACCGCATCCTCGGAAAACGCATGGATCATCTGCCGCGCCAACGCCGTCTGCCCGCGCGCCGCGGCAAGCCGCAGGGCCACATAGGAGAACCGGACGGTGCCGGTGACCTCCGCAATCGCATCGCTCTCGGCAATGGCGACCTCCGCGCTCCTGAGCTGCCCCCGTCCGATCAGGACGCTGGCCAGCGTGCCCAGCGCCGTCGTCAGCTCGGCCAGTGCGCCACAGCCCCGTGCCCGTCGAACCAGGCAGCGGTAGATGCCCTCGCTGGCATCGAGATCCCATAGTTCCAACGCAACCTGCGAGGCGATCCGGGAACGGTTGGTCCAGAGCTCGCTGGCCGGATCGGCCAGCGCCTTGCGCAAATCCAGCACGCCTTGCTCGCGCTGGCCAAGCAGCACCTGCGCCATGCCGTTGAGCAGCAGATCCGCTGTTCTGGGTTTGCCCGGCGCCTGCGGCGCCTGGAGAGCCTTGTGCGCCGCCTCGACGATGCCGGCACCGAAGGGGCGTGCGGACAGTTCGGCAAACAGGGCGTCGAGATGGGTTTCGCGCGCCAGGCACGGATCCAGCGGCTCCAGCGACATCGCGGCGCGCAGCAGCAGGCCCGGCGCATCGGATCCACGCCGCAGCGCCGACGCGATGCGCCCGCGCAGCAACTGCGAACGGGCCTGCTGCAAAGCGTCCATGGCATCGGCATCGACCGCGTCGAGCAGCGACAGCGCATCCGCCAAGGCACCCGACTGGTACTGCGCCTGCGCCGCGCCGATCATGCGATCGACCCGCAACGACAGGTTCGGTGTGAGATCGGCGGCCCGGCGCAGAAAGGCCGCCGTAGCGGCGAGACCACCGCGTGCCCGGGCCCGTTCGGCCGTCTCGATCAGGGCCGTGGCCACGCTCTCGTCCAGTCCGGGCAGTCCATGCGCCCTGTGCCAGGCACGCCAGTCGGGATACCGTGCGGCATCGGTGGCCTGTGCCAGCGCCTCGTGCACCCGGCGCCGGTCCGCGGCCGACGCGGCGCCATACACGGCGGAACGCACCAGCGGGTGACGGAACCGCACCCGGTCGTCGATCTCTATCATGCCCGCGTCTTCCGCAGGCCCCAGCGCCGTGCTGCCGAGGCCCA
>CAXBDR010000068.1:0-18869 GCA_963974265.1 uncultured Rhodoferax sp. | reverse complement strand
CGCGGGCGGGTGTCGTGACCAGCTGCATGTTCTTGATGAACTTGCGTTCGACATCGACGTTGACGATGGGCCGCTCGGCGGCGCCGCGGTTCATCTGTTCGCGATGCCGTAGTTCGCGCCCGTCGTTGAGCGTGACGATCACTTCGCCGGAGTAGTACCTGGGGAAGGGCGAGTCAGGGTCGACGGCGTACTCGACCTTGTTTGCCAGGGCCAGCACCTGCTCGTCGTGCAGCGCCGATTCCTCGAGATCGGCCAGTCCGAAGCCTCCCTTGAGTAGTGCCGTCGCCACCGTGTACGGGATGCTGAATTGCGCGTCGTAACTGTTCTGCGGCCTCTTCTTGGTGGCCACCGGTTCGCATACCGTCATGACCACCTCGGCCGGGACCAGTGCGCGCACCGAGCGGATGTCGGTCGCTACGATGCCATGGCGCTCGCGCAGTATCGCCGCAGCGTCAGTACACGCGTGAGTGAAGTGGCATGCCGGCAGCGGCTTGACCGTGACATTGGCCACTTCCCAGATTTCGCCGAGGCCCGCGGTGGCCAGGCTGAGGTCGCAGTCATGCGCCAGTGGGCCGAGGTAGCTGTTGAAGACACCAAAACGGCCTTCGTATGCGTGTGCCGGGCCTTTGAAGCCATGTCGCGCCAGGGTTGCTGCGGTCACGCCAGCTACGGCGGCCCAGCCCGGGTGCATGCGCTTGGTCCAGGCGCCATCCTGTAGAAACTCCATGCTGCCTGACGCGACGGACAAAGCAATGCCCTGCGCCATGGTCAATTGGGCCGCGCTCAGTCCGAACAGCCGTCCGACGACCAGGGTGCAGGCAAAGGCGCCGATCAGCCCGGTCGGGTGAAACCCGACCTGGTGAAAGCCGCCGCGCGCCACCGACGCAAGCCGCGCGCCGACCTCCATTCCCGCGACGTAAGCTGTGAGCAAAGTATCGCCGTCAACGCTGGCTTTTGCCGCCGCGCCCATGGCGCACGGAAAGGTGCTTGCTGTCGCATGTATCACGCCCTGGGCGTGGGTGTCGTCGTAGTCGAGCCCATGGATCAAAATGCCATTCATCAGCATCGCGTCGCGCATCGACAGCTTTGCCGCCAGGCCTATTACAGGCGTGTCGCCAGCTCCGCCGGACAGTTCGGACATCGCCGACAGCGATCGGTGCGCAAATTCGTAGTGGGTCGACGCATGTGCGATACCGACGGCGTCGAGGATCAGGTGGCGCGCACGTTCGCGGACAGGCGCAGGAATCTGCTGCGGTTGCAGGTTGGCAACGAAGCCTGCCAGCACATCCGAAATCGGGCTCGAGGTGGCGTCTGTCATGGTAGCTCCTTGTTGCGCGCAGTCATCGGGCATCAACCGGAGATCCGCCGGACGCCGTGTCGCTGACACAATCCGTCAGTACGATCTTGGCAGGCCCATCACATGCTCGCCAATGTAGTTGAGCACCATTTCGCGGTTCAAGGGCGCGGTGCGCAACAGTCGTACCAGCCCATACAGGTCGTACATGCCGTATTCCTTGGTGAAACCGTTGCCGCCAAAGACCTGGATCGAGCTGTCCACCGCGCGTATTCCGGCTTCGGCTGCCGCGTATTTCGCCATGTTGGCGAACTCGCCCGCCGGCAGTCCGTTGTCGAAACACCAGGCCGCCTTGAGCGCCATCAACGAGGCGAGTTCGATCTCGCTGCGGGCGATCGCCAGCGGATGTTGTACCCCCTGATAAGCGCCGATCGGCGTATTGTTGAAAACCTTGCGGTCATTGGCGTACGCGACCGCCCGCTTGAGCGCGAAGCGGCCGACGCCGGTACACAGACCCGACAAGATGATGCGTTCGGGATTGAGCGTGTCGAACAGGATTCCGAAACCCTTGCCGACCTCGCCGACCACATCGGCCTCGGTCAGCGCGACGTCATCGAAGAAGACCTGCCATTGCGTCTCGGGAACCGGGAAGGCGATCGGAATCAAGGTCTTGCTGATGCCCTTTTTCTTCATGTCCACCATGAAGATGGTGAACCCGTCGGTCTTTTTCTTCGCGTCCTGGCGTGGTGTCGTACGGGTTACGACCATCGCGTAGTCAGCACGGTTGGCATCAGTGATGAACACCTTCTGGCCGTTGAGCCGGAATCCGCCCTTGCCATCGGGCTTGGCAATGCTCGTGATTTCCATCGAATTGGACCCGGCATTTGGCTCGGTGATGGCGAAGCAGAACTTTATTTCGCCCGCGCAGCCGCCTGGAAGCAGACGCCGCTTCATATCCTCGCTGGCATGTTTGGCCAGCAGCCCCATCGTCATGGTCGGACCGACGACCAGGTTGAGCAATGGGATGCCGTTGTTCGCCAGGCCCTCCATGAAAAGCAGCATCTCGGTCATGCCCTGGCCGGCGCCGCCATAAGCCTCGGGCACCATGATGCCAAGGAACCCATCGTTGGTGATCTGCTGGTAGAGCTCGACCGGTGGCTCTCCCTTCTCCGCATAGGATTTCCAGTATGCGTGGTCGAACCGCTGTGCGATGCGGTCGCCATATTCGTAGACCATCCGTCGTTCCTGGGTCAGCGCGAAATCCATGCGAGTCTCCTTATATTAGGTTGCGTCGAGACGTTCAGCGGATGGCTGACGGGAAATTCGGCGCACGCTTTTCGCGCACCGACGCCACACCTTCCTTGGCGTCTTCGCCCAGGAAGCACAGCATCTCCATCGCCAGCGAGCTTTCGAAAATGGGACGTGCCATGTTCATCCAGCCGTTCAGCGAACGCTTGGTCAAGCGGATCGCCTGCTGGCTTCCCATGGCCAGCTTGTTGGCCACTGCCATCGCCTTGTCCATCAGTTCGGCGCGTGGCACGCACAGGCTGACCAGCCCGATACGCTCTGCTTCCTTGCCGGTGACGAACTCGGCTGTCATCAGGTAGTACTTGGCTTTGGCCATGCCGCAGAGCAGCGGCCAGCAGATGGCCGCATGGTCGCCTGCGGATACGCCGATCTTCACGTGTCCGTCAGTCACCTTGGCCTCTTCGGCCATGATGCTGATATCGGCCAGGAATGCCACCGCCAGGCCGGCACCGACCGCCACGCCGTTGATGGCCGAGATGATCGGCTTGTCGCAGGCCATCATGTTGTAGACGATGTCCGAAGCCTCGGTCATGGTGTTGGAGATTTCCTGCGGATTGCCGACCATGTTCGCGACCCACTCCAGATCTCCGCCAGCCGAGAAGGCCTTGTCGCCGGCGCCGGTGATGACGGCGACCTTGGTTGCAGCGTCCTCGGTGACAACCCCCCAGACCTTGGTCAACTCCCAGTGCAGGCGGGCGTTGGTCGCGTTCATCACGTCCGGGCGGTTGATGGTGATCAGCAACACGCCGTTGGGCTTGTTATCGAATTTGAGGAATTGAAAATCGGAGTAATTCATGGCAGGAGTCCTTGCGTCAATGGGATTGGGAAAGCGGGAAGCGCGGCTTCAGCGCAGGAGCGCGCGGCCGTTGTTGAGGACGATGACATCGCGCTCGAGGACGCGGGATCGGAACGAGGCCACGCCGCCGTCCTGCCACATCTCGGTGCGGATCGTCTCGCCGGGATACACCGGCGACGAAAATCGGGTTTGGATGGAAGCGATGCGCGACGGATCGCCTGCGCACAGGCCCTTGGTCAGGGCCCAGCCGGCAACCCCGTAGGTGGCCAGGCCGTGCAGAATCGCGCGCTCGAAGCCGGCGGCACGGCCGAGTGCCGGCTCGGCGTGCAGCGGGTTGTAGTCGCCAGACAGCCGGTAGATCAGCGCCGCACCGGGCAAGGTCTTGCGGTCCTCCGCATGGTCGGGTGCGCGCGTGGGCAGTTCATGCACGGGTTTGACCGGCCCGGTGGGTCCGCCAAATCCGCCATCGGCGCGGCAGAAGGTGGTCGAGCCCAGCGTGGCAATCGGCTCGCCGGTGATGGCATCGTGAACCGTGCGCTCGGTATAGACCAACGCGCCTTTGCCGGCTCCTTTGTCGACGACGCCGGTGACGCGTGTGCGGCCGATCACCTCGCCCTCGGGCGCAGGCAATCGGTGGATCACGAGGCTTTGCTCGCCGTGCACCAGGCGCACCGCATCCACGCCGGTGGCGGGGTCGCCGATCCACATCCCCGGGTAACCCAGCACCACCGGATAAGTCGGAAGGGCCAGCAGATGCTTCTCGTAGACGAAGCGCAACTCGCTTTCGTGCTCGGGATCGGACGGATCCGCCCCCAGCCCGATGCCCAGCGCATAGAGCATGGTGTCGCGCCGGGTATAGCAATGGCGCACGTCCTCGAATGGCCATGCCATCAGCTTGTCGTAGTTGATCGCCATGGAGCAGCCTCCTCAGACCGGATCCCAGGAGAACACGATATTGGACGTCTCCATGGGAATGAAGTTTTGCTTCATCGCCGGCAGCACGCGTTCGGCAATGGTCTCGGGCGTCCAGCCTTCGGAGGTGTGCATGCCGCGCACCGGGCGCGGCTGGCTCATCAGGAAAATCTCGTTACCGCGCACTGCGAAAATCTGGGCCGTCACCTCAGCTGCTGCATCACTGGCGAGGAATGCGACCATCGGCGCGATCTGCGCGGTGTCGAGCTTCTTGAGCTTGGCCACGCGGGCCTGCTGCGCCGGTGTCTCGGTCGGAATCGAGCCGATCATGCGGCTCCATGCAAATGGCGAGATGCAATTGGAGCGCACGTTGTAGCGCTGCATGTCGCCGGCAATGGCCCGCGAAAGGGCCACGATTCCCAGTTTGGCCGCCCCATAGTTGGCCTGGCCGAGATTGCCGATAAGGCCCGATGTGGAGGTCATGTGCACGTAGGCTCCCGACTGCTGCGTCTTGAAGTGTGGCGCCGCCGCGCGCGACACGTAGAACGTGCCGTTCAGATGCACGTCGATCACAGCATGCCATTCCTCGACCGACATGTTGAAGAACAGGCGGTCGCGCAGGATGCCGGCGTTGTTGACGACGATATCAATCCGGCCGAAGGAGTCGGCGGCACATTCGATGATGCGGTTGGCGGCTTTCCAGTCCGATACGCTGTCTGTACTCAGAACAGCCTCGCCTCCAGCGGCCTTGATTTCGTCGACCACCTGCTGGCCCGGACTGGCGTCGTTGCCTTCGCCGCTGACGGACGCGCCGATGTCGTTGATCACGATCCTGGCACCCTGTGCCGACATCTGCAGCGCGATGTCGCGCCCGATGCCGCGACCGGAGCCGGTCACGACCGCCACTTTATCTCGCAGCATGCTGCCTTTGTTCATTGGGAGTTCTCCTGTAGTCGTGGGGAATTCAAGTGTTAGTTACGCCGTCAGTTGCAATACGCTGGTTGCCAGAATATTGCGCTGCACTTCGTTGCTGCCGCCGTAAATGGTGGCAGGACGGGCGTTGTAGAAGGTGGTCAACACGTCGATATGACCGCCGTCCAGTTCGATGTCGCCCGGGGTTGCGCCGCTGGCGCCTGCAATGTCGACCAGCAGGTTGGCCAGTGCCGAATAGGTTTCGGTGGCGAAGATCTTGAGCATCGACACATCCGGTCCGAGCGTCTCGCCGCGCTTGACCTGATCGATGAAGCGGGCATAAAGCGTGCCCAGATCGGCTACGTCGAGTGCCAATTGCGTATATCGATCCACGAAAACCGGGTCCCCGAACAGTCCCAACTGCTCAGCCGCCTCTCGTACCCGTGCCAGTGCGTTCTGGCTCTGTTTGGGGCTGCCCAGGAAGATGCGTTCGAAGCCGAGCAGGGCCTTGGCGATGGTCCAGCCCTGGTTGAGCTGGCCGACCAGGTTGACGCGCGGTACGCGCACATTCTCAAGGAACACCTCGCAGAAGTCTTCATGGCCGGCGATGTTGCGGATCGGGCGCACGGTGATGCCCGGCGACTTCATGTCGGCAAGCAGGAAGCTGATGCCTTCCTGCTTTTTGGCGTTCTTGTCGGTTCGCACCAGCAGGAAGATATGTGTCGCGTCCTGTGCCAGCGTGGTCCAGGTCTTCTGGCCGTTGACGACGAAGTCCTCGCCGTCGACCACTGCCTCGGTGCGCAGGCTGGCCAGATCGGAGCCCGAACCCGGTTCCGAGTAACCCTGGCACCAGATGTTCTCGCAGGCCAGAATACGCGGCAGGTAATGGGCGCGTTGGGCTTCGCTGCCGTGCTGGATCAGCAGCGGCCCAACCATGGTGATGCCCATGTCGGGCGCGCGTCCTACGCCGTGGCGTTCCTGTTCCTCTATGAACGTGATGAGCTTCTCGGGCGTCAATCCCATGCCGCCATATTGGGCGGGCCAGCTCGGTGCCAGCCAGCCGTGGCGCGAGAGCGTGAGTGTCCAATCGCGGATCTCGCTCCAGCGCAACCGTTTTTTCGGGTTGCGCAGCGCGCTTGGGTAGTGCTGTTCGAAGAATGCGCGCACCGTGGCGCGGAAGACGTCGGTGTCCAGTGCGTTCCAATCCGTATTCATGGCGTCGCGCCCCCCATTGCTCATTCCACCACCTCGGACGATATGTTTGCTGGATCTCCAAGCGCGGCGAAGCGCCGTCGTTGTACCCCCGAGTTTCCAAGCCAGGCCGACAGCACGAGGGCGCGTTGCAGGTACAGGCCCAGGTCGTATTCGTCGGTGACACCGATGGCGCCATGCAGCTGAACGCACTCGCGCGCGATTTTGAGAGCCGCATCCGAGCAGCGGGCCTTGACGCGTGCGGCCAGGAGTGCGCGTTCATGGCCGGGACAGCCCCGGTCGAATTCATTGATCGCATGCGCCACGACCGCCGCGCTCAGTTCCTGCTGGATCAACAGATCGACGGCCCGATGCTGCAGGCTCTGGAAGCTGCCGATCGCCTTGCCGAACTGCTTGCGCGTGCGCAGGTAGTCGAGTGTCATCGCGAGCATGCGACGCGAAACGGCGAGCAGTTCGACCGCGGTGATGAGCAGCGTATCGTCGTAGGAAGAAGCCAGCGCCGACTGTGCTTGCAATCCGTCGGCCAGCAAATGACGACTTGGAACCTTGACATTGTCGAAAACCAGTTGCGCTGCATAGGTACCGTCCGCGAGCAACTGGTCTGACGCTGTGAGTGCGGCGCTGTCGGCTGGCACCCAGACCAGCACCACGCCATCGGTCGACGTGGCGCTGACAACGTAGCCATCGGCCGCGGCGCCGGGCCGTACATGGCGTTTACCGCCACGCAGGCACAACTCATCGCCGTCGCGTACGCACGTCGTCGCAGGCTCGCTTAAACGACCGTGGCGGTCGAATGCGGCGGCGCCGGTCGCATCCTCCTGCCAGGCGACGGCGACCAGCAGGCTCCCTTGGGCGAGTTCGCCGAGCAGTCGACGGGCGGTCTCGTTCGCGTCGCACACTTGCAACAGACGGCCGGCGAACACAAGCACCGGAGTCACCGGCTCGGGCGCCACCTGCGTCGCCAGCGCCGAGGCTACTTCGGCCATTTCGGCCAGGCCCTGGCCATAACCGCCCAAGGCTTCCGGCACCAGAAGCCCGGTCCATCCCTGGGTAGCGATGGCATGCCACAACCGCGGTTCGTATCCGGGTGGCACGGCTCTGAGCGCGCGCGCGCGTGATGGAGGTGACTCCTTGGCGGAAAAGCTCACGGCGCTGGCGCGCAACATGTCGAGTTGCTGCCGGCGCTCCGGATCAGATAGATGGGTGGACATTGCTGGGGTGGGGTGTTCTGGTATGAGGGTCAATATGACTTGGGCAGCCCCAATACCTTTTCGGCAATGAAGCACAGGATCAGTTGCGGACTGATAGGCGCGACGCGGGGGATCAGCATTTCGCGCAGATAGCGTTCGACCTGGTACTCCTTGGCATAACCGTAGCCGCCTAACGTCGCCATGGCCCGCTGGCAGGCGTTGAAGCCGGCCTCGGCGGCCATGTATTTGGCGGCGTTGGCGTCGGCGGCGCAGGGCATGTCATGGTCGTATTTCCAGGCCGCCCGCATGGCCAGCAACTCGGCAGCTTCGAGTTCCATCCAGGACTGCGCCAGCGGGTGCTGAATGCCCTGGTTCTGGCCGATCGGGCGATCGAACACGATCCGCTCCTTGGCGTATCCCACTGCACGCGCGAGCGCGGCCCTGCCGAGCCCGACTGCTTCGCCGGCGATCAGGATGCGCTCGGGGTTCATGCCGTGCAGGATGTACTCGAAACCCCGACCCTCCTCGCCGATCAAGTCCTCCACCGGTACCGGCAGTCCATCGATGAACAACTGGTTCGAGTCAACCGCCTTGCGTCCCATTTTCTCGATCTCGCGCACCTCGACATAACGGCGGTCAAGATCGGTGTAGAAAAGGCTGAGCCCCAGCGTGGGCTTCTGGCACGCGTCGATCGGCGTCGTGCGTGCCAGGATCAGTGTCTTGTGCGCGACCTGCGCGGTGGAAATCCAGACCTTCTGACCCGACAGAATATAGTGGTCACCGGCGCGCTCGGCCCGGGTCTTGAGTTTGGTGGTGTTCAGGCCGGTGTCCGGCTCGGTCACGGCAAAGCAAGCCTTCTCGCGCCCGGCGATCAATGGCGGCAGCATGCGGCGTTTCTGCTCGTTGGTGCCAAATACCACCACCGGCTGCAAGCCGAAGATGTTCATATGCACCGCAGAAGCGCCCGAGAGTCCGGCGCCCGAACGGGCGATGGTGCTCATCATGACGCTCGCCTCGGCGATGCCCATGCCCGACCCGCCATATTCCTCGGGCATGCATACGCCGAGCCAACCGCCTTCGGCAAGCGCGTCATAAAGCTCATGTGGGAATCCACCGTCCCGGTCATGCGCCAGCCAATAATCGTCGCCGAAACGGGCGCAGATGCGCTCGATCGCCTCGCGTATGGATTCATGTTCGCGCTCGACACCGAAGTCCATGGTGTTGCTCCTCAGATTGCCAATGCCACTCGCGTGCCCTGGTCGATGGCACGCAGCGCATCGAGTTCGGCCGCATGCTGGGCGCCTCCGATCACCTCGCAATCGACGCGCAGGGCGCGCAGTTCGCCAGCGAGCGAGTTCTCGCTGTCCTGTCCGGCGCAAATCACCACCGTATCCACGTCGAGCAGGCAAGGTTCACCGTTTACCCGCAGGTGCAGGCCGTCGTCGTCAATGCGTTCGTAGCTGCAGCCCGAGAGTGTGCGCAGGCCGCGCTGCTCGAGGCCTGCGCGCAGGGCCCAGCCGGTCGACAGGCCCAGGCTGCGCCCAGGCTTTTCGGGTTTGCGTTGCAGCAACGTGACTTCACGCCCCGTCTCCGGCGCAACCTGGGCTTTCAGGCCGCCAGCCACGTCGGGCGCGGTATCGACGCCCCATTCACTGAAGAAGCTCGCCACTGCCGCTTCCGAGGGATTTGCGCCGTGTGCGCCGCCATCGTTGAGCAGATACTCGGCTACGTCGAAACCGATACCGCCTGCACCGATGATGGCGACACGCCGGCCGGCTTGCTTGCGGCCGGCCAGCAGGTCGGCATAACCCACCACCTTGGCGTGCCCGATGCCGGCGATTTGCGGAGTGCGAGCCCGCACGCCGGTCGCCACGATGATGCGGTCGAAACGGGCTGACGCCAGCTCTGCCGCACCGGGCCGGGAGCCCAGGTGCAACTGCACACCTTCTTGCTTGACGCGGACGTTGAAATAGCGCACCAGTTCGTCGAATTCCTGTTTGCCCGGTACGGCGCGGGCCAGGTTGAGTTGGCCGCCGATGTCGGAACCGGCCTCATACAGCGACACGTCGTGCCCGCGCTCGGCGGCCGTCACCGCGCAGGCCAGGCCGGCCGCTCCAGCGCCGACCACCGCCACGCGCCGCTTGGCGGTGCTCAGTGGCATTTCGTCGAACTCCAGTTCGCGCCCGGCGCGCGGGTTCACCAGGCAGGTGGCAGGACGGTTGGTGAAGATGTAGTCCAGGCAGGCCTGGTTGCACGCGATACAGGTATTGATCGTGTCGGGGCGGCCTTCGGCTGCCTTGCGCACGAAATCGGCGTCGGCCAGGAATGGGCGGGCCATCGATACCATGTCGGCATCTCCGCTGGCGATGATGTCTTCTGCCACCTCCGGCATGTTGATGCGGTTGGAGGCGATCACCGGAATGCCCACGGCGCGCTTGATGCGCGCCGCGCCAAAGCGGAACGCGGCGCGCGGCACGACATAGGCGATGGTCGGGACGCGCGCCTCGTGCCAGCCAAATCCGGTATTGATGACATCGGCGCCGGCAGCCTCGATGGCTTGTGCCAGGGCGATGGTCTCGTGTGCCGGGGCACCGCCTTCGACCAGGTCGAGCGCCGAGATCCGGTACATCAAGAGCGCCTGCGGCCCCAGCCGCTCGCGGGTGCGCCGCACGATCTCGACCGCAAGGCGGTGCCGGTTCTCCTGGCTGCCGCCGAACGCATCGTCGCGGTTGTTGCAACGCGGCACGGTGAACTGGTTGATGAAATAGCCTTCGGAGCCCATCACCTCGACACCGTCGAAGCCGGCGCGCATGGCCAATTCGGCGCAGCGCACATAGTCTTCAATGGTCTGCCAGACCTCGGCCGTGCTGAGCGCGCGCGGCACGCGCCGGTTGATCGGCGACGGAATGTTCGACGCGCCCACCAGCCGCGCAGTTTTCCCGTATCGCCCGGTGTGCAGCACCTGCAGGATGATCTTGCCTCCCGCTGCATGAACGGCTTGCGGAATCGGTCGCAATGCGTCCGCCTGCTCGGGCGTGATCAACTGTGGCCCATGTTCGTCCAGCAGCGCCTCGAGGTTCATAGCGAAACCACCGGTGACGATCAGGGCGGCACCGCCGCGCGCACGGTCGGCGTAGAACGCGGCCAGCCGCTCGACACCCCGGTCCAGGGCTTCCAGGCCGGTGTGCATCGAGCCCATCAGGGTCCGATTGGGCAGCGTGTGGGATCCGATCGTGATGGACGACAACAAGGCAGGAAATTGAGTTGTCGAGTTCAATATTTCTCCTTGTATTCAGGGCTCTAACTAACGTATGTTCGATAGTATACTGTACCGAGCGCATCGGCGAATGATAAGTTCGACTTGGTTGGATCACCATCGAAACCGGGCGCTCCTGACAGAGCTGGTGGCAAGCGCAATCCCATGAACGGCGGTTGGCCCAGTTTATGGGGTATGGGGCAACAGCAAAAGGAAACGCAATATGTCGGATTTGATGCCGGACCCGGACCCGGACCCGGAACTTGAGGCTTACCTCGCGCCAGCGCAGTTTGTGGATAGCGACCATCCGGCGGTGGTGGCATTTGCGCGTGCCAGTACCCAGGCGACGATGACGGCGCGCGAAATCGCGGTCCGGTTGTACTATGCCGTGCGCGACGGTTTTCGATACGACCCGTATCACTTCGATATGTCCGAGCAAGGGCTCAAGGCGAGCCAGGTCGTGCACAGCCAACGCGGATTCTGCGTCCCCAAGGCCGCCTTGCTGGCGGCCGCGGCGCGCGCGATGGGCGTGCCGGCCAGGTTGGGCTACGCCGACGTACGCAACCATCTGAGCAGCCCGCGCCTGCGCGAGATGATGGGCAGCGACATCTTCGCCTACCACGGCTACACCGAGCTGTGGGTGGACGGGCACTGGCTCAAAGCGACTCCGGCGTTCAATCTCACGCTGTGCGAAAAGGCCGGGATCAAGCCGCTGGAGTTCGATGGCAGCGCGGACTCCATTTTTCATGAGTTCGACACCAGCGGTCGCCGGCATATGGAATATATCCGGGACCGCGGGAACTATGTCGATGTTCCGCGCGACGAGATGCTGGCTGCTTTCAGACGCATTTATCCCACGTACGATCGCTGGATGCTCAATGCCGGGAGCGCCGATTTCGAGCGCGAAGTGCAGGCGGGCCGACCGGCATGATGGCCGTGCCGTCCGAACGACGCGAGTTCCCGGCCCGTGATGGCGGTGCATGGGTTGCCGATGTGGCGGGCCCCGCCGATGGACCGGTCGTTTTGCTGCTGCATGGCGGCGGCCAGACGCGGCACGCCTGGGGTGGCACGGCTCAGGCGATGGCGCGTGCCGGTTGGCGGACTGTGGCCCTGGATCTTCCGGGTCATGGCGACACGTCCTGGTCGCCCGGCGGCGACTACCGCATCGAAACCCTGTCTCGCGATATGTCTGCCTTTTGCCAGGATCTAGGAAGCCCGTTGGCGGTCGTTGGCGCATCGCTCGGCGGCATGATCGGCATGGCCATGGTGGCGCGCAGTGACGCACCGCCCGTGGCGGCGCTGGCGCTGGTCGACATCGCGCCACGCGTCGAGTCCAAGGGCGTCGACCGCATCGTGGCCTTCATGCGCGCGCACCCTGATGGCTTTGCCACGCTCGATGATGCCGCGCGACACATAGCCGCCTATCGAGGCCGCAAAGTGGCTGCGCATCCACGCGGTCTGCAGAAAAATTTGCGCCTGAATCAGGCGGGACGCTGGTGCTGGCACTGGGACCCGCGGTTGATGAACGATGAGAACCACAACCACCGCAACGATCCGGCGTTTTTCGAGCGGGCGCTGGCCGACTTTTCAGCGCCGCTGCTCTTGGTGAGGGGTGGGCGCAGCGACGTCATCAGCGAACACGGAGCAGCGCATTTTCGCCAGACCTATCCGCGCGCGCGCTTCGTCGATCTTCCGGGAGCCGGCCACATGGTGGCCGGTGATGCCAACGACGCGTTCACGGCCACCTTGATCGCGTTTCTCGGCGACGTCATGCCCCCTGCGGTCGCGGCTTCGCCACTTACCCTTGGAGTACCGTAGCCATGAGCCTCAGATCCTTCACGCTGAACGACCAGATCGAACGCAATGCCTGGCTGCATGGCAGCCAGATCGCCTTCATCTGCGCCGACCAGCGTGTCACCCACGCGCAATACGCGACCCGTACGGCTCGCCTGGCGGCAGGCTTGGCCGCCAGCGGTGTCGGCGTTGGCGAGCGGGTTGCAATCCTGGCCCACAACTGCCTGGAGTATGTGGATCTTTTCGGGGCTGCGGCCCGCCTGGGGGCCATTGTTGTGCCGGTCAACTGGCGGCTGTCGGCCGAGGAGGTGGCCTATGTGCTGCAGGACACCACGCCGCGCGTGCTGATCGCCGCCCCGGATATGCATGCGCTCGTGCCCGAGGAAGTGCGCAAGAACATGCTGTCATTCACCACCGGCGACAGTCGGACAGGAACATGGCAGGCACTCGGCGAGCTGTACCTTGACGCCGTGACACCACCGGCGGTCATCGATGACGATGCCGGCTTTGTCATCATCCATACCGCCGCGGTCGGTGGCCGCCCGCGCGGTGCGCTGCTGTCCCACCATGGCCTGTTGAGCGCAGCGGCAAAGTCCCAGCAGGCATGGAATCTGACGCCGGTCGATGTGCTGCTTGGTGTATTGCCGCTGTTCCACCTTGCGGGCATCGGGTTCACGCTGGCGTTGCTGGTGGCTGGCGGCGCATCCATCGTCCTGCCGCGTTTCGACCCCAAGGCGCTGGTGGGTCTGATCGATGGCCACGGCGGCAGCGTGATGGGGTCATTTCCCCCGATGCTGGGCAGCCTGCTTGACGCCGCGGCCGAGTCCGGCTCGACGCTTTCGAAGTTGCGCGTAGTGACCGGCATCGACACACCACAAACGCTGGAACGATTTTCCGATGCCTGTCCGAATGCCGATTTCTGGGTCGCGTATGGGCAAACCGAGACCTCGGGATCGGTGTCGTTGGCGCGATTTTCCGACAAACCGGGCAGCGCCGGGCGGCCAGTGGCGCACCATGTGGTGGCCATAGTCGACGAACTTGACCGCCCCGTGCCTCAAGACGTCACAGGAGAGATCGTGGTGCGTGGGCCGATGGTCTTCCTCGGTTACTGGAACTGTGACGAGGACAACGCCTTCACGTTCCGGGACGGCTGGCACCACACCGGCGACATGGGTCACCTAGATTCCGAGGGCTACCTTTGGTATGCCGGTCGTTCTCCGGCCAAGGAACTGATCAAGCCCGGAGGCGAAAACGTCTATCCGGCGGAGGTTGAACGTGCGCTGCTCGAGCACCCTGATGTACTCGAGGCTGTGGTGTTTGGCGTGCCCGATGCGCAATGGGGAGAGGCAGTAAGGGCAGTTTGTGCGCTCAAGCCCGGTCGTGCATTGACCGCCGACGTGCTGATCGAGTTCGTCGGCCAGAGAATCGCGCGCTACAAGAAACCCAAGCACGTTGTCTTCGTCGCAGCGCTGCCCAGGACGGCTGCCGGTGCCATCGATCGGGCGGCCGCCAAGGCCCGGCACATGGAAGCCTAGATGCCAGTCCGAGGACATCCGTGGCCTTATTTCCCTGGGGCGTGCCATGCCGATTGGCGGCTGCCGGGTTCGGCCCGGCGGGTGTCAACCCGGTGTGCTGAGTCCGCCATTGACGCTGAGCGTTTGTCCCGTTATGGCGTCCGAATCGGGGCCGGCAAAAAATGCTGCCGCCTGCGCGATATCGCGACAGTGAACCGGAAACAGCATGCGTTTGCGCAGGTTGTCGATCATGCCCGGACCATGCGCGCCTGCGAGTGCCTCGGAGCCGCCGCCCCAACGGGGCTCGGCATCCCAGATGTAGCTCATCGCCACGGCATTGATGCGGATGCCGTCGCGACCCAACTCGCGTGCCAGCACCCGGCACATCTGCATCATGCCGCCGGTGGCACCGCCAATGAACGATTCGCCTACGGTTGCGACACGCCCGGCATCGGTGCCGATGGCGACGATCTTGCCGCTGCGCTGGGTGCGCATGATGCCTGCCGCGGCCTGAATGGCATAAGCCCTTGTGAGCCAATGCGAGCGGATGTAGGTTTCGAAGTCGGCGCCGTCCATCTCCATGAACAGGCGAAACGCCAGCGAATCGCTGCTTGCTCCGGCGCCGCTGGCCACCAGTATGTCAAGCCGCCCATGGCGCTGCGCGATGCGCGCGACCATGGCTTGTACGGCGAGCCTGTCGGTCAGGTCCGCGGGCTCGAACTCGGCTTGTCCGCCGGCTGCGAAAATTTCGTCGACAACGGCTTGGCCCGAAACGGCGTTGCGCCCATTGACGACCACCAGGGCGCCGCGCCGCGCGAGTTCAACGGCGATGGCGCGGCCGATAAAGGCCGTGGCACCCGTCACCAGGGCGATCTTGTCTTGAAGCGGGTGTGTCGGTTGCATTGATTCGACCTAACGTAAGTTCGATAAATTGGCATTGTCCGCGAAAATATCCAGAACGAAAAATCGTGCCACCGCGATCATGGCTGCGCATGTCGGGAATGCGTCGGGCGAACTCTGAATGCCAACAGTTTGCATTCTCTGACACGCTGAAAGTTGACATCATGAATTTCGAAATCGATGCCGATACCGTTGCTATTGCCGAGGCGATAGTGCGCTTCATCGAGCGCGAGGTCGTTCCCCTCGAAGAGCGCAACCGCGATGTTCTTGGCAGCGAGCGGACGATGTTCGAACCTTCTGGACGATATGTTCCGAAGGTGCTGGAATTGCGCAGGCAGGTACGCATGCGCTCGGCGGAACTGGGTTACTACAACCTGTTTGGGGATGAAAGACTCGGCGGTGGCGGACAGGGTGCGCAAGTGATGGCGCATGTGCAGGAGGCCATCAACCACAGGTTCGGACCCGCGCGCCCGCTGATCCAGACAGTGGTGCTTCCTTCGCCATTCACCAATGGCCTGTCCCCCGTTCTGTGTCATCTGGATGCCGATGTATTCAGCCGCTACAGGGACGGCATCGCCAGCGGCGAACGGACCCTGTGTTTTGCGCTCAGCGAACCCGATGCCGGTTCGGATGTTTTCGGCATGCGCACGCGCGCGGTGCGTGACGGAAACGACTGGTTGATCACCGGAACCAAGCAATGGATCACGAATTCACCCTACGCCGACCACGCCATGGTGTTTGCAGTGACCGACCCGGCCGCCGCGGCACAACACAAGGGTGGTGTCACGGGCTTTTTCGTCGATACACGCGCTACGGGCTTTTCAGTGCCACGGCTTGTCAATACGATGGGACATCTGGGCGGGGACACCGGTGTCGTGGTGTTCGATGGCGTACGCGTTTCGGACGAGCACCGGCTGGGAGACGTGGACCGTGGCCTGGCGGTGGCGATGGACGGTGTCAACGCCGGCCGTATGGGCATGGCCGCCACGTGCCTGGGATTGGCGCGGTGGGCGCTCGATCAGGCTGTTGAATATGCCAAAGTGCGCAAGACATCCGGCGTGCCGATTGCCGATCACCAGGCGATCCAGTTCATGCTGGCCGACAGCGCGATGGATATCTACGCGGCCAAGACGATGATCCAGAATTGCGCCTGGCGCATCGACACGGGCCGGGTGGCCACCGCACAGGTCAGCATGGTCAAGGCCTTTTCGACCGAGATGCTCGGGCGCGTGATGGACCGTAGCATCCAGGTCCACGGCGGCATGGGCCTGACCAACGAGTTGCGCATCGAGGAGGGCTACCGTTTTGCACGCGTGATGCGCATTCCGGACGGCACTGGCGAGATCCAGCGGCGCACGATCGCGCGTCAACTGCTGTCAGGCCGTAGCGAACTTTAGCCCGGGCATGCGGTCGGCCAATTGCAAGGATACCGGGAGGAGCGCCGCGTCACAGCGCCGGTACGCAAGCGATGTAAACCCGACAGGCAGGGTCGATGCGTTGATGCCGAAGGAGCTTCATGATGCGTGACAGGCGGATTCAGGTGACCCAGCTTGCGGGGGCGATTGGCGCAGAGATTTCCGGCCTCGACCTGACGGGCCCGTTGGGTGACGGGGAGATCGCGGAAATACGGCGCATCTGGCTCGCGCATGGCGTCGTCTTCATGCGCGAGCAGCATCTCTCGTCGGCGCAATTCCTGGCGTTCGCGCAGGTTATCGGCACACCGGTGGAATATCCGTTCGTGAACGGAATTGCCGGTTTTCCGTTCATCATCGAGGTCAAGAAGCTTGCGCACGAAAAGGTCAACTTCGGGGGTGTCTGGCACAGTGACACGTGCTACCTCGATCGGCCTCCAATGGCTACTTTGTTGTTGGCCCGCGAGGTGCCGCCGCAAGGCGGCGACACCTTGTTTGCCAACCAGGTGCTGGCCTACGAGACCTTGTCGGATGGGATGAAACGGCTGCTTTGCGGGCTACGCGGCGTCAACAGTTCGTCGATGGCCGACACCTCGCGTACCCGCGAAGACCGAATTGCCGAAGACGGCAGAACTGGTCAACGCCGTGCATATTGCGCCGAGCACCCGGTCGTTCGCGTGCATCCGGAGACCGGGCAGCGTGCGCTGTACGTGAACCCGGCACACACGCTGCGATTTGCCGACATGACCGAAGCCGAGAGCGCGCCCTTGCTGCGGTTCTTGTTCGAACACCAGAAGAAGGAGGAGTTCACTTGCCGCTTCCGTTGGCAACCGGGCTCGATCGCGTTATGGGACAACCGCTGCACGCAGCATTACCCGATCAATGACTATCATGGATTCAGGCGCGTGATGCACCGGATCACCTTGGCGGGTGATGTGCCATCGGGTTGACTGTCAACTATTTCATCCTGGCCGCTCGGATTCGGGTCGAAGGGCCACGGGTTCGCCCAGATTCCACAGCGCCCAATGCAGTTCCATGTCGGCGCAGCGCAAGATGGCGTCGATTTGTGGAATGTCGCCGCCTGCGCAGGCCTTAGCCACCAGCACACGGGCGTTCTTGATCAGTTCAATTTGTTCTGCAATGCTCATGTTTACCTCAGCGGTCCAGGGCGCGCCGTAGTTCCTTGGGGCGCTGGTCGATGATGCGTTTGGTCTTGAGTTCAAACCTTGGCAGGCTGCCCGGATCCACCGGCGTAACCTCGAGCCGAACGTGCAGGGACTTGTGGATGCGATCGCTGGCGACGGCGGCCAGCGCTGGCCAGTCCTGCTGCGCTATCGTCGGCTCGGGCTCGAACCGCACGGACATCGCATCGTTGCCATTCATGTGTGTCAGTACAAGTTCGTAATGCATGCTGACGCCCTCGACCTGGCTCAGCAGGTTCTCAACTGCGGTCTGATAGACGTTGGTTCCACGCACGGTGACCATGAAGTCGGTCCTGCCAAGCACGGAGCCTTCAAATTTGACCCAGGTCCGGCCACATGTGCATGTGTTGCGCCGGCGTACGATGTCGTGGGTGCGGTAGTTGAGCAGCGGCTGGCTGCTGTTGGCATATCCCGAAACAATGTTTTCACCGATTTCGCCGTCGGCGACCTCGCTGTGGGTGTGCGAGTCCAGTGACCATGTAAACACGTTCATCTCATTGACGTGGACACCGTCGCCGATGGGGCAGCCTGGGGCCATCGCATCCACCTCGGCTATTCCGAGTAGCTCGCCGGCCTTGGCGCCCCAGGCTGCTTCGATTTTTTCGCGCATGCCGGGCAGTGCGGTCGGCCCGGGTTCGCCGGCATGGTAGGTGAATCGCACCGAACTCTTGGACAGGTCAATCCCCATCTCGGCAGCTACAGCGGCCATGCGCAAGGCGAAGGTCGGGGTCGAGATCAAGACCGTCGGCTTGAGCCGCATGATCGCGTCGATGTGTCCCTTGGTGTCGAGCCCGCCACCCGAAATGATGCGGCAGCCCAGTCTTCGGATGCCCCAATATGCGCTCCAAAAGCCGGCGAAGTTTCCCCATCCAAACGCAAAATAAACGCTGTCAACCGGTCGGATTCCCAGGCCCCAGAATCCGTATACCCAGGACTCGCCATAACGAACGGTGTCGAGCATCGAGTAGGGGATTGCCAAAGGAATACCGGTGGTTCCCGAGGTTTCACAATGGTGCGCAACGAACTCTTGCGGCATCGCCAACGTGTCGCCATAGGGCGGCCGCTGTTGCTGCAGTTCGATGAATTCGCTCTTGTCGGTCAGTGGGACCTTGCGCTTCCAGTCATCGAGGCTCCGGATGTCCTGCGGCTTGAGTCCAATCGCATCAA
>CAXBDR010000067.1:0-18892 GCA_963974265.1 uncultured Rhodoferax sp. | reverse complement strand
GATCGCCCGCGGTGACGGCGAGGCCGCAGCCGAACGGATCACCGCGCACGCCGAGCGTGCCAGCGACAACCTGACCGATATCCTGAACCACGTACTGGCCGAGGGCCGAGGAGACACACGATGAAGCTGACGGCGGAACAACATGCGCAGTTCGAGCGCGACGGATACCTGTTCTTTCCGGGCCTGTTCAAACCCGAGGAAGTAAAGACGCTGACCGATGCGGTGCCGGAGCTGTACAGCCGGCGCGAGGCCTACAACGTGCGCGAGAAAGGCAAGGACGCGGTGCGCACCAACTTCGCCGCGCACATGGTCAGCGAACCCTTCGCGCGGCTGGCGCGGCATCCGCGCATGGTCGAGCCGGTGCGTGAACTGTTCGACGAAGAACTCTACATGCATCAGTTCAAGATCAACGGCAAGATGGCGTTCGAAGGCGACGTCTGGCAGTGGCACCAGGACTACGGCACCTGGCTCAACGACGACATGATGCCGACCGAACGCGCGATGAACGTGGCGATCTTCCTGGACGACGTGAACGCGTTCAACGGTCCGCTGATGTTCATTCCCGGCAGCCACAAGAAGGGCGTGGTCGACGCGAAACACGACCTGACGACGACCAGCTACCCGCTGTGGACCGTCGACAACGACCTGATCCGCCAGCTGGTCGAGCGCGCTGGCGGCAAGAACGGCGGCATCGTCTCGCCCACCGGGCCGGCCGGTTCGATGATCCTGTTCCACAGCTGCCTGGTGCATGCGTCGAGCAGCAACCTGTCGCCCTGGAACCGGGTCAGCGTCTACCTGAGCCTGTGCGCGGTCAGCAACCACATCCGGCGCCACAAGCGGCCGGAATACATCGCCCACCGCGACTTCACGCCCATCGACTGCCTGCCCGACGACTGCCTGCTCAAGGACTATCCGGTCGACGTGCCGTGGAAGGACGGCATGCCGGCCAGTGCCTTGCAGACCTCGTCGGTGCCGTTCGGCGAAATGAAGGAGGCGGCGTGAACCGCCCCGCAATGCGCAGCGCGGAGGGAACCCCATGAGCCTGTTCGCACAACTGCAGCGCCGCGCCGCCGAAGGGAAGCCGGTGCGTGTCGGCCTGATCGGCGCCGGCAAGTTCGGCTCCATGTACCTGGCACAGATCCCGCGCACGCCGGGCGTGCAGCTGGTGGGCATCGCCGACCTGTCGCCGGATGCGGCGCGCACGAACCTGGCGCGCGTGGGCTGGGAATCGCAACGCACGCAGGCGGCATCGATCGACGATGCCGTGAAGAGTGGCACCACCCACATCGGCGAGGACTGGCAGGCGCTGGTGCGGCATCCGGCGATTGACGTCGTCGTCGAATGCACCGGACACCCGATCGCCGCGGTCGACCACTGCCTGGAGGCGTTCGCACACGGCAAACACGTGGTCAACGTGACGGTGGAGGCCGACGCGTTTTGCGGCCCGTTGCTGGCGCGCAAGGCCATGGATGCGGGCGTCGTCTATTCGCTGGCCTTCGGCGACCAGCCGGCGCTGATCTGCGACCTCGTCGACTGGGCGCGCACCTGTGGTTTCCCGGTCGTGGCGGCGGGGCGCGGGCACAAATGGCTGCCGCATTTCTGCGAGTCGACACCGGACACGGTGTGGGGCAACTACGGCCTGACGCCGGAGCAGGCGACCCGTGGCGGGTTGAACCCCAAGATGTTCAACAGCTTTCTCGACGGCTCGAAACCATCGATCGAGAGCACGGCAGTGGCGAATGCGACCGGGCTCACCGTACCCTCGAACGGATTGCTGTATCCACCGGCCAGTGTCGAGGACATTCCGTTCGTGACCCGTCCCATCGCCGAGGGCGGCGTGCTCGAGCGCAAGGGCATGGTCGAGGTGATCTCGTCACTGGAGGCGAATGGCCGCAAGATTCCGTATGACATCCGCATGGGTGTCTGGGTGACGGTGGAGGCCGAGACGGAGTACATCAAGAACTGCTTCGAGGAATACAACGCCCACACCGACCCGAGCGGGCGTTATTTCACGCTGTACAAGCGCTGGCACCTGATCGGACTGGAAGTGGGCATGTCGGTTGCATCCGTCGCGTTGCGTGCCGAACCTACTGGCGTGGCGACCTGCTGGAATGCCGATGTCGTGGCCACCGCCAAGCGGGACTTGAAACCCGGCGACATGCTCGACGGGGAGGGCGGCTACACCGTGTGGGGCAAGTTGCTGCCGGCCGATAGCTCGGTGCGGTTGGGGGGCCTTCCGCTGGGGCTGGCGCACGACGTCAAGGTGGTGCGCCCGGTCAAGAAGGGCCAAAGCCTGTGCTGGGCCGATGTCGCCGTCGACACGACGACCCATGCCTACACGATCCGCAGGCAGATGGAGGCGATGTTCGCGCAGCCGCGGCGCGAGGCGGCCTGAGCCAAAACCAAAGGCGTGCCGGCACGCAATCAGGTTCGCGGCGAACATTCGCCCCGAGATGATCTGCACGGCACCGCCGGATCAAGGCCTGGCGGGGGAATCCGCCAGCCGGGGCACGGCGGCCGACGCATGGGGTCGCCAGATCTGGATCTGCTGGATGAGCAAAGGGAAGTCAGAAGCACCACACCAGCGGCGCTGATCGTCGAGCGGTCCGAGCGCCGATGGCAGACGCGGCAACTGGCCTTTGTCGTCCAGCAGCACGGCGATCGTCGATGCCTCGATCATTGCGGCGGGCATGCGCCGCAATACGACCTCGGCTTGTGCCAGGTTGTTCAGCCATGGTGTGACCGGTGGGACGGCCTGCAGGATCAGCGCCACGCCGGGAACGTTGTACAGACCCAGGAATGGCATGTCCGGAGCGATCCCACAACGCTTGGCAGCCTGTTGAATGTCCTCGACGAAGGCGTGGGTTTGCGCATCGACTCGGACCGTACCCAGTTTTCCCACCGTGACAGGGAATTTCTGCAGCAACATGGGTTCGACGAGATGGTACGGAGACCGAACAACGCCGGTGACGGTTTGCAGCATGTAGCAGCTGATGAAGCCGGCGGCCAGGACCATCACCATCGCCTGGTCGGCACGCCGGCTGTAATGCAGGCCGGCGAGGATCGCGACCAGCGTTCCCCATGGTGCCAAGGTTGCGAGAACCTGGGTGAACAACGCGTTGCCGGTACCGACCCCGACCGTGTAGGGCAACAAGAACAGTCCGGCCAGCACGATGATGAGCCTGGGGGCGGTGCGCCACGCCGAAAACGACACCAGCAAGGCCATCGACAGCAGCACGAAGCCAAGTTCCGATTGCGCGACGAAATGGGCTTCGTAATGGCCGGTGTATCCGAGGCGGTAGTCGATCGTGGTCAGCGTGTACAGAAGTGCCGGGATACACAGCAGCGCCAGCAGCTTGCGCCGCGTGATCAGGTAGGCAGCGACGGCGGCCACCAGAATCGGGTAGGTGCTGAACCCATGCCGGACACGATCCATGTATTCGATCGCGTAGCGAAGCAGTCGGTCGCCGACGAACTCGGTCTGTACCATGCTGAACAAGGCGAGGCCTTCCCGGATGTCGACCTGCGCTGCTTCGTAAGAGGTATTGGACACCAGCAGCAGGTTGACGACCAGCAACATGCCGGTTGCCAGCATGGCCAGGCTGCTGACGATGGTGCGCCAACCGGGATAGAGCAGGCAGATCCAGACTGCGAGCAGGCCGAACGTCGCGACGCCCGCCGATGGCTTGCTGACGAATTCGACCGCCAGTGTGCAGCCGGCCAGGGCAAGCAGTGCCAACCGTTTGCCAGACGTGCGTCCGAGCGCCAGAAACACCAGCCCGGCCGCCCCATATGCGCCCGCGGTCGCCAGCAGGTTGTAGGACGGAGAAAATGCGATCGTCTCGATGTACACCAGCGCACATGTGATGGAGCTTGCCAGCACAATGGGGCGTTGCCGGGGGCAGGTGGCCGAGCGGCTGCCACCAACCTGGGGCAAGGCAGCCAAGACACCCCAGGACAGAATGGCGGCTCCCGCGACCAGCAGTGCCATTCCCGCGGCCCGGAACGCAACCAGGCTGCCCGTCAGTTGCCATATCAGGCTGCTCACCCATTGCTGTGCACTGATGTACAGGCTGACGGCCTCGGGATGCATTGCGAGCAACAGATAGTAGGCTTCGTCGGTGATGTCGAAGCCGCGATCGAGCGTCCAGACACAGAACGAAGCGACAAGCAGCAGGCACAACACGATGGTCAGGCGTGTCGCAGCTTCGAAGTTGCGCATGGCGCCGAAGGAAAAGTCCTGCGCCCCGGCGCGAAACCACTCTGCCATCATTTTCACGATCGTCGGGCCGGAAAGGCGCAGGGAGCCGGCGAAGCCTTGCGACCGCCTTCGCAACGCCCACCGGCGGGCCGTGTCCCCTGCGGCGGTGCGCAGGGAATCGGCGATCGCAAGGAATGGCGCGCGGTCTCCGGCAAGGCAAGCGCTTGAATCACCGAAGCCCCTTGCCACCGGGTTTCAGGGACCACAGCTTGGCGGTGGCAAAGTTGAATGCCACGATCAAGGGAATCAATGCCAGCTGAACCACAAAGGGGTCGAAGTTGCCGGCTTCGACGATCAGTCGCAGCGCTAGCAGATTGACGCTGATCGACAGCGTACTGGCTGCGAGGTATTTGACGAGCCTGGATCGGAATTGCAGCTTCTTCTCGGGTCTGAACACCCAGGTGAAATTGAGCACATACGAAAAGCCGATGCCGACGATCCATGCGGCGACAAGGCTCAGCAGATAGTCGATCGCGAGCACTTTCAATGCGACGGCGAAGACGACCAGGGTCAGCAGGAAATTGGCGGCGCCGACGACGATGAACTTGAGCGCCTCGGTCGTGAGCTTTCGCATGGCCGGCGCGGGTTCGTCGTGTTCCTGTTGGACAGCTGCGGGTCGGCAATCCGTCATGCATTCTTCCGGGCAACCGCGACCAAGGTTCCACCGAAAGGCAATGACAGGCCGAGTCTGATCAAGGCCTCGTCGATACGCATCAGGCCATCCATGATGGTATTGAGCCAGGGCGAGAACGACACGCGCTTGTCGAGCGCGGCGTCATCCGTGTCCGCACGGCGGCCGCGCTTGTCGAGCAATCGGGATACCAGCATCAGGGGAAACAGCACGAAAACGAACGACGTGCGCCGAGTCACGGTGAATCCCTGGCCCTGCAATTTGTCCAGCATGTCCCTTCTGGAATACCGACGCTTGTGGCGGACGATCTCGTCGAGCCTGCTCCACAGGAACTGGTGTTGCGGTACCGAAATCACCAGTGTGCCGCCAGGGGCCAGCATCTGGTGCATATTGGCCAGCGCTGCAATGTCATCGTCGATGTGCTCGATGACATCGAACGCCACGATCATGTCGAACTGCGTGTCGATGGTTGCTTGCGTCACGTCCAGTTGTATGAACTCGACGTCGGGAAGCTTTTTCTTGGCATAGACGAGACCCTTGAGGTAGACCTCCGAGCCGGTGATGTCCAATCCGTCCGTATCGACGATGTGACGGATGAATTCACCGGTGCCGCATCCGATCTCCAGCAGCCGCGTGCCCCCGGATGCGTTCATCTGCTCGAGGACCATGCGCTTGAACAGGCGGTTGCGAGAGCGTACCCAGAAACTCGCGTTGGCGCTTTCATCGGTGATGTCGAATCCGCCGTCCGGGTAGTCCGAATACGATTGCGCCACCTCGGGACTGAAGCACTTGACCCCGTCGATCAGTGTGTATCGGAGTCGGTCACTCACAGGAACTTGTCTCTGACGATGTAGTTCGGCCGCTTGCGCACTTCTTCGTTGATGCGCCAGACATATTCGCCGATGACACCCAGCATGACCATGATGAGACCACCTACCAACAACACGACGATCATCAATGGCGCCCAGCCTTCGAACGGTGTTTCACCGCGAAACCATGCGACGGCAATACTCACGCTGTACAGCACCCCCAGGGCCGATGTGAGCACTCCGACCAGGGAGATGAAGCGGATCGGCAGATAGGATGCGTCGATGATCGCATCCAGGAAGTTCTTGAGCTTCTTGCCGAAGTTGTATTGGGATTTCCCGATGGTTCTCTTCAGCCGAACATAGGGAATGAGGCTGGTGGTGTACCCCGTCCATAACAGGTCACCCTGGAAAAACCGATGCCTGACGTCCACGGCATTAAAGGCATCCATCACTTTGCGATCCATCAGTACGAAATCGAAGCCCCCCGGAGGAATCTGCGGCAAGGAAACGCGCAATACCGCGTACGCCAGATGCGAAAACCATCTGGACAACCATGTGTCTGCGCGATCGGTCCGGTGGCATATGACAATCTCGGAGCCAGACTCCCATTTCTCGACCATTTGAGGAATCAGTTCGACCGGATCCTGCAGATCGGCCGAGATGTTGACCACGGCATCGCCGGCCGACTCCTTGAACCCAGCCAGCATCGCAGCCATCTGGCCGAAATTCCGGGTGAACGTGATGACCTTCACATGGGGGTCCTGCTCCCGAATCCGCAGCAGTTCAGCCAGAGATCCGTCCTTGGATCCGTCGTCGATGAATATGACCTCGTAGTCGTGCCGTGCCAGTGGACCACGAAACGCCGCCTGGATTTTTTCGTGTGTCTTGGTCAATGCTCCTTCATTGTGGTAGACCGCAACGACAAACGAGATTTTCATGGTGTCATGTCCTGCTTCGGCGCGAGGCGCAAGACGCATGAAGCACTCAGCCCGCGGTGTCGGGCATGGACGCGACGACCGTCGCGGTGAACAGGTGCGTCGACGGTGGCGCCGACGCGCAGCATGGCTCGGCAGCACTTCGATCCGGCTACATGCCGCCGGCAGATCGACCGGCGTGACGATACGGGTGTGGTCATGTACATGGTGTTCCCCGCCCCTGATCCAGCCTTGGGGCAAAGGCGAACTATATCTTGGCTCGCCCATGTTGCCGGCTTCGCCACGGGATGTCCGGGAAACGCCGGCAGTCCGACACAGCTGATCGTCAACAGGCATTCGAGCCCGGCACCTACGCGCAGGCGGCTGAAGGAAGCGGCCGGATTCGACACATTGCCCGATTGCGTGAGCAACGTGGTGCCCGGTTCACGTCAAGGTGTCATTCGTGTCCGTCGTTCCTGCTGGACGTCGGCCATCATCGCGTGGCACGCCAGACGAAGACGCCCGGGGCCCTGCGATGGCTCGCGAACATCGTCGCGACTGGTCATCAGTATTTGAGAAGCGCTGAGTCGTCAACGGCCGGCACCAGGGCGACTGGTGCACCTGCCCAGGTCCTTAAGCCGCCGCCGGTGGGTGCCACGCCGGCATCATGCCTCGCCGGCCAGGCCTCGCGTCGATGGGCGGCCGGCCCGCATTGACAGGCCGATGAAGGGGGGTGCGGCAGCGGCAACCCCAGATACATGCGATAGACTGCGCGCCGCGCGTCAGCGCCCCCGGGCCTTGCGCCAGGCCGCGAAGTCGTCCCTGGACTGCTGCTGCGTGGCCGGATACAGGCCGATGATGGAGCGGCCCTTCTGCACTTCCTCGGTCACGAAGTCCTCGTAGGCCGTCATCTCGACCGCTTCAATGGCGACCTCGTCGGCCAGGTGGGCCGGGATCACGAACACACCCTCGCGGTCGCCGACGATGATGTCGCCCGGGAACACCGCGACGTCGCCGCAGCCGATCGGCACGTTGATGTCCATTGCCTGGTGCAGCGTCAGGTTGGTCGGCGCCGACGGGCGGTTGTGGTAGACCGGGAACGGCATCTCGGCCAGTTCCGGCGAGTCGCGGAAGCCGCCGTCGGTGACGACGCCGGCGGCGCCGCGCACCATCAGCCGGGTGATCAGGATCGAGCCGGCCGACGCGGCGCGGGCGTCCTTGCGGCTGTCGATGACCATCACCGCGCCTTCGGGGCACTGGTCGACGGCCACGCGTTGCGGATGTTTCGGGTCCTGGAACACGGTGATCGGGTTCAGGTCTTCGCGCGCCGGGATGTAGCGCAGCGTATAGGCTTCGCCGACCATCGTCGACGTCTTCTGATTGAGCGGACGCACGTCCTGGATGAACTGGTTGCGCAGGCCGCGCTTGAACAGCGCGGTGCACAAGGTGGCGGTGCTGACGGTCTTGAGTTTGTCGCGGGTGGCGGCGGACAGTGCCATGGTGGTGTTCCTTGTCGGGTTCAGTAGATGACCGGCTCGCTGACGGGCGCGCCGAACGAGGTTTCCAGGTAGTCGAAATCACAGCCCTTGTCGGCCTGCAGGATGTGCTGGCTGAACATGTGGCCGTAACCGCGTTCGAAACGTTTTGGCGGCGCGGTCCACGCCGCCCTGCGTTCGGCCAGCTCGGCCTCGCCGATGTCCAGGTGGATGGTGCGTGCCGGCACGTCGACGCTGATGATGTCGCCATTGCGCACCAGCGCCAGTGCGCCGCCGATGTAGGCCTCGGGCGATACGTGCAGCACGCAGGCGCCGTAGCTGGTGCCGCTCATGCGTGCGTCCGAGATGCGCAACATGTCGCGCACGCCTTGTTTCACCAGCTTGGTCGGGATCGGCACCATGCCCCACTCCGGCATGCCGGGCCCGCCTTGCGGACCGGCATTGCGCAGGATGATGATGTGGTCTTCGGTGACGACGAGGTCCGGGTCGTCGATGGCCTTCTTGAGGCTGGGATAGTCGTCGAACACCATGGCCGGTCCGCTGTGGCGCAGGAACTTTTCGCTGCAGGCGCTGGGCTTGATGACGCAGCCGTCGGGCGCAAGGTTGCCGCGCAGCACGGCGAGCGCGCCTTCCCGGTAGATGGGCTTGTCCAGCGGGCGGATCACGTCGTCGTTGTATACCTCGGCGCCTTCGATGTTCTCGCCGACGGTCTTGCCGGTCACGGTGAGCGCATCGAGGTGCAACATGCCGCCGTCGCGCAGCCGCGCCATCAGGCCGCGCATGCCGCCGGCGTAGTAGAAGTCCTCCATCAGGTACTCCGTGCCGCTGGGCCGGATGTTGGCGATCACCGGCACCTTGCGGCTGAAGGCATCGAAGTCGTCCAGCGACACCGCGCAGTGTTCACCCGCGCGGCGCGACATCGCCACCAGGTGGATGATGGCGTTGGTCGAACAACCTTCGGCCATGGCCACCGTGATCGCGTTCTCGAAACTCTGGCGCGTGAAGATGCGCGCCGGCGTCAGGTCTTCCCACACCATGTCGACGATGCGCCGCCCGCACCGGGCCGACATGCGGGGATGGTTGGCGTCCGGTGCCGGGATGCTGGACGCGCCCGGCAGCGTCATGCCCAGCGCCTCGGCAATGCCCATCATCGTGGCCGCCGTGCCCATCACCATGCAGGTGCCGTGGCTGCGCGCAATGCCGCCTTCGACCTCCAGCCACTGCGTCTCGGTGATGTTGCCGGCGCGGCGCTCGTCCCAGTACTTGAACGCGTCGGAACCCGAACCCAGCGTCTTGCCTTTCCAGTTGCCGCGCAACATCGGTCCCGCCGGCAGGTAGATGCACGGGTAGCCGGCGGAAATGGCGCCCATCAAGAGCGCCGGCGTGGTCTTGTCGCAGCCGCCCATCAGCACGGCGCCGTCGACCGGATGCGAGCGCAGCAGCTCCTCGGTCTCGATCGCCAGCAGGTTGCGGTAGAGCATCGTCGTGGGCTTGACGAAGTTCTCGGCCAGAGAGATCGCTGGCAGTTCCAGCGGAAATCCGCCGGCCTGCAGGATGCCGCGCTTGACGTCCTCGACCCGTTGCTTGAAGTGCGTGTGGCAGTTGTTGATGTCGCTCCAGGTGTTGATGATGGCGATCACCGGCTTGCCGGCCCAGTCGGCGCGCTCGTACCCCATCTGCATGGCGCGCGAGCGGTGGCCGAAGGAACGGAAGTCGTCGGGCGCGAACCAGCGCGCGCTGCGCAGTTGGTCGTAGGTCTTGCGGGTCATGGGGCTCCTTTCAAGCGGCGGGCGGTCTGGGTACCCGAGCATACGCGAGCGCCAGCGCGGTCGCGGCGCCCGCCCGCCAAGGAGCCGATTCAGTGCCGCGCGGCGGCGTCCAGCGCCAGGTTGCGTCCGCTGGCGGTGTCGAAGATGCAGGCCTTGCCGGCCTGGGGTGCCAGCCGCACGCGATCGCCCGGAGCCGGCAGCGGCATGGCCTCGTCGCGGACCATGACCTGCAGCTCTTCCCCCTGGCAATCGGCCAGCACCAGGCATTCCGAGCCCATCGGCTCGATCAGTTGCACGCGTGCGTCGATGCAACCGTCCGGCGCCAGGGCCAGGTGCTCGGGACGGATACCGTAGGTCACGCTGCGGCCTTCCTCCAGATGGGCGGCCACGTCGGCGGGCATGGCCCCCATCGCGGTGGCCACCGTCGTGCGTCCGCCCGAGGTGTCGACCCGGCCCTGGATGAAGTTCATCTGGGGCGCGCCGATGAATCCGGCCACGAACAGGTTCGCCGGATGGTGGTACAGGTCCAGCGGCGCGCCGATCTGCTCCACGCGCCCGCTGTTCATCACGACGATCTGGTCGGCCAGCGTCATGGCCTCGATCTGGTCGTGCGTGACATAGATGGACGTGGTGCCGATGCGCTGGTGCATGGCCTTGATCTCGGAGCGCATGCGTCCGCGCAGCTTGGCGTCCAGGTTGGACAGCGGCTCATCGAACAGGAACACCTGGGGCTCGCGCACGATGGCGCGGCCCATGGCCACGCGCTGGCGCTGCCCGCCGGAGAGCTGGCCGGGCAGGCGGTCGAGCAACTGCTCGAGTCCGAGCATCTGGGCCGCGGCATCCACCTTGCGCCGGATCTCCTGCGGCGACTCGCGCCGGATCTTGAGCGAGAAGCCCAGGTTCTGGCGCACCGTCTTGGTCGGGTACAGCGCGTAGTTCTGGAACACCATCGCGATGTCGCGGTCGCGTGGTGCCATGTCGTTGACGCGCTGGCCGTCGAAGGCGATGTCGCCCGAGCTGACCTCGACCAGGCCGGCGATCATGCGCAGCAAGGTGGACTTGCCGCAACCCGAGGGACCGACGAGCACGACGAAGGCGCCGTCGGCGACATCGAGATCGATGCCGTGCAGGACCGCCGTGGCGCCGTAGGACTTGGTGAGGTTGCGAACGCTGACATTGGCCATGGTGTGTGATGCTCCGTTGGGATTCGTCGGGGTTCAGCGCGCGTGCGCGTAGGTGTCGCGCGTGCTGTAGTTGCTCTCGATCAGCCAGTCGCGCAATACGTCGAGCAGGGCCGACTTGCGCTGGGCGTAACGCGGGTCGTCCCAGCGGTTGACGTGTTCGCCCGGGTCTTCGGCCAGGTCGAACAGCTGGCCGTAGGACTCGCCCTTGTAGTGCACCAGCTTGAGGTCGCGCGCACGCACCATGGTGATGAACTCGCAGCCCGTGAGGTTGTGGTCGCCGGCCTGTTCGCAATACACGTGCGCGCGGCCGTCGAAGGGCTCGCCCTGCAGCGCGGGGTTGAGCGAGCGCGCCTCCATGGCCCATGGCGGCTCGGCCCCCGCCCACTCGAGCACCGTGGGGGCAAGGTCGTGCAATTGCACCAGCGCGTCGACCTGCCGGCCGCCGGCGAAGCGGCCCGGTGCGCACACCACCAGCGGTACCCGCACGACTTCCTCGTACATGCTCCATTTCTGGCTCAGCCCGTGGTCGCCAAGGCAATCGCCATGGTCGGTGGTGAACACCACGATGGCGTTGTCGAGATGGCCGCGCGCGCGCAGCGCATCCAGGATCTCGCCGACCTGGGTGTCGATCATCTCCACGTTGGCCAGGTAATACGCGCGCATGCGGTGCAGTTGCTCGGGGCTTGGATCGAGCGACCACAGGATGGAGTCATGGTCGACCTGTGCGTCGTGGCTGCGCTTGGCCTGCAGCGGCGGCGGCAGGCCGTCGAGTTCGGCCGCGCCGGGCCGGGGCACCGGATAGTCGGTGCGCGCCAGGTATTTGCGTGCCAGTTCGGGCGTCGGGTCGTACGGAGGGTGGGGGCCGGGGAACCCGATCTGCAGGAACAAGGGTTTTTCCACCGGCTTGGTCTGCAGCCACCACTTCACCATGCCGGCGACGAAGTTGTCGGAATGCAGTTCGGCGGGCAGCTCCCATTCGAATGCGCCCAAGCTGCTGCCATAGTCCTCGCGCTTGCGGTACAGCTCGCGCTGCGGCTTGACCATGCCATGGTTGCCCAGTGCCTTGTCCCATTCGTCGAAGTACCAGCGCCCGTCCAGGTAGCGGTCCTTGTTCTCGACGATGTAGCGTTCGTCGAAGCCGGCCGGCGCGTCGTAGGGCACGGTATGCATCTTGCCGATGTTGACGGTGTGGTAACCCGCCTGTCGCAGGTCTTCGACCCAGGTGCGTTGCCAGGCGGCGCCGTTCTTGAGCACGCCGTTGGTGTGCGGGTACAGGCCGGTGAACACGCTGGCGCGGCTGGGCACGCAGCTGGCACCGGGCACGAAGCAGTGGCTGAAACTCACGCCGTCGCGCACCAGCCGGTCGATGTTCGGCGTGTCGACATGGCCCGCGCCCAGCGCCGCGATCGTGTCGTAGCGCTGCTGGTCGGTGATGATGAAGATGATGTTCGGTGGTGTGGACATGGCGGTCGGTGCTCAGTGCGGGAAAAAGACGGTGGCGGCGGTGCCGCCCAGGATGGCGGCGCGTTCGGCGTCGCTCAGCGCCTGGGCATCGCGGATCGCATGCCAGGCGGCGCCCAGGTCCTGGCGCGCATCGAGCGCGAAGACCGGCAGGTTGCTGCCCCACATCAGGCGTTGCGCGCCGAACAGGGCGCACATGGCGACGGTGGCAACACGTGCCGCGTCGTAGGGCGGCAGGTCGAAGGCGCCGAAGTCGGACACCTTGAGCAGGATGTTGGCGCGCCGGGCCAGTTGCGCCAGATCAGGCGAGCTGTGGTCGCCACCGAAGTGGTCGAGCACGATGCGCAGGGCCGGATGCCGCTCGGCCAGGGGGCCGATGGCCTGCAGCGCGCCCGCACGCGCCTGCGCGCGCGTGACCAGCGGGCACAACACGCCGCCGGCCTGTGCCAGGTGTTCGCACAATGCGTCGAGCGGCACGCCCATGTCGGCGGCCCGGATGCGGAACGCGCGCACGCCCTGCGCGATGTCGGCATCGATCCGGTGCGGATCTGCGATCTCGGCACCGGTGATGGCGCCCATCACGGCGCACCGGCCCGGATAGCGGGCAGCGCATGCGTGCAGGTAGCTCAGGTCGCGCCCGTCGTAGGCGATGTGCGGCACCAGCACGGTGGCCTCGATGCCCAGTTCGGCCAGTCGGGCCAGATGGGTCTCGATGCTGTAGTCGGCCGGCTCACGCGGGGCCGCCGCGGTGCCGATGGCGCCCGGCCAGACATGGCAATGCGCGTCGATCGTGCGGGCGTTGGTTGGCATGTGTCTCCTGGTGTCGCGGTGGTGGCTCGCGGGATCAAAGCTCCCCCAGCGGCCATGGATGGGAATTGTATATCTGAGCGCTCAGATTTAGCAATCGGAAAATGTGGTGCGCACGACGGAACGTCTTTTATGGCTATGTAAAAGCTATGGGAGAGGGAAAAGCGTCGAGTCGACTGGTCTAATCTGAGCGCTCAGATAAGTCGAGAGTGCGCCGCAAGGCCCGACCCAGGTGGGTGCGCATGGCTTCCATCGCCGAGGCCGGCGTGCCGTTGATGATGGCCGACAACACGTCGATGTGTTCGGCCAGTGCGGCGCCGTCGCGCAGATTGCTGCCCGGGAAGGTCAGGCGGTACAGCCGCTGCCGCGAGATGGCGCGGTCGAACGCGTCGGCGATGAACGCGTTGTGGAACTGGCCGATGATGTAGCGGTGAAACTCGACGTCGGCCTCGATGCGTTGCGGCAGTTCCGCGGCCCAGTCCTCGTCCGTCCCCAGGCGGCTTGCGTACAGCGCCTTGCTGACGCTGAGCATCCGGCCCACCGTGACCAGGTCGGGCCGTTCGGCGACCCGGCCTACCGCCGGCACTTCCAGCAACATCCGGAACTCGTAGATCTCGCTGATCTGCTGGGGCGTGATGCCCAGCGTGTAGATGCCGCGTTTGGGCTGCAGGCTGACCAGGCCTTCGGCCTCCAGGCGCTTGAGTGCATCGCGCACCGGAGCCAAAGGCGCGCCGGTCATCTCGACCACCTGGCGCTGGCTCAGCCACTGGTGCGGCTTGATCGTGCCGTCCAGCCACATCTTCTGCAGCCGGTCGTAGGCAAGGTCGCGCAGATTGCGGTCGCGCTCGGGCAGCTCAGGGTTGTCGGTGTTTTCGGCGGCGGGCTTGGTCACGGGCATGGTCGGATTCAGGTGGGGGTCAGTCCCAGCAGCTTGCGGTTGGTCGCGTCGTCGGCCGCGTCGGTCATGAAGGCATCGAATGCGGTCCTGGTCACGGCAATCATATGGTCGTTGATGAAGGGCACGGCCTCGCGGGCGCCGTCTTCCGAGCGCTTGAGGTAACACTCCCATTCCAGCACCGCCCAGCCGGCATAGCCATGGTAGGCCAGGCGCGAGAAGATGGCGCCGAAATCGATCTGTCCGTCGCCCAGGCTGCGGAACCGGCCCGGGCGGTTGCCCCAGCGCTGGAAGCCGCCGTACACGCCGCAACGCGCGCTCGGGATGAACTCCGCGTCCTTGACGTGGAAAGCCTTGATGCGCTCGTGGTAGACGTCGATGAAGCCGGCGTAGTCGATGTGCTGCAGCAGCATGTGGCTGGGGTCGTACAGGATGTTGCAGCGCGGATGGCCGCCGAGCTTGTCCAGGAACATCTCGAAGGTCACGCCATCGTGCACGTCCTCGCCGGGGTGGATTTCGAAACACACGTCCACGCCCTGTTCGTCGAACGCGTCCAGGATCGGCCGCCAGACGCGGGCCAATTCGGTGAAGCCGGCGTCGATCAGGCCGGGGGGCGGTGGCGGATAGGGATAGAAATACGGCCACAGCAGGTTGCCGCAGAACGAAGCATGGGTCTTGAGGCCCAGGTTGCCCGCGGCACGGGCCGCCAGCATCAGCTGCTCGCGTGCCCAGAGCTTGCGCTCCTGCGGCTTGTCCGCCAGCTCGGGCGGGCCGAAGTTGCGCAGCATGTGGTCGAACGCCGGGTTGAAGGCGCAGATGTGGCCTTGCCGGTGGGTCGACAACTCGGTGATCTGCAGGCCCTTGTCGGCCAGCATGCCCTTGATGTCGTCGCAATACGACTTGCTGTGCGCCGCCAGCGCGAGGTCGAAGATGTCCTTGCGGAAGGTGGGCACCTGCACACCCTTGAAGCCGAGGTCGGCGCACCAGCCGGCCAGGCCTTCGAGGGTGTTGAACGGAGCCTCGGGTCCGAGGAACTGGATCAGGAAGATGCCGGGACCTTGCATCGGGTCACTGCCTTTCTTGGGGTTGACGGTACAACAGATTGGGCGATGTGGCGATGGCCCCGCTCCAGAAATCGATTTGCGCGGCAATCTGCGCCGCCACCATCGGACGGCCGCCGGTATTGCGGCAGCCCGCCGCCTGCGCGGCCTGGCGCAGCGGCGTCTCGGGCACCACGATGTCGATCACGCCGATGCCCGGATGCAGCGTCGACAGGTCGACCGGCGGCGGGTCGGACGCGGCGATGCCCAGCGAGGTGGCATTGATCAGCACATCGTGCACCGCGGGGTCGAAGTCGCCGTGGCTGATCGCATAGTGCGGGTAGTGCGCCAAGACGCTGGCCACCAGCGCGTCGGCCTTGTCGGTGCTGCGGTTGGCGATCGTGAGCGTGCCCAGTCCCCGGTCGGCGAGCGCAAACGCGATCGCCGAGGCCGCGCCGCCGGCGCCGCGCAGCAGGATGCGCGCAGGCGCCAATGCGATGCCGGCCTGCTGCGCACACAACACCAGTCCGACACCATCCAGGATCTCGCCCTCGATCGCGCCATCGGGTGCGAAACGCACCGTGTTGACCACACCGCCTTTCTGGGCCATGGGGCCGAGCCGGTCGCACAGGCGCGCGGCGCGGGCCTTGAACGGCACGCTGACGACGCAGCCGCCGACATTGCCCATGCTGCGCAGCTGGGGCAACAGGCTCTCGAACTGCTGTTGTGGCACGTGCAGCGGAAACAGAAACCAGTCGAGTCCGCGTTCGTCGAACACGGGCTGGAAGATGGCGGGCGCCTTGACGTGCCGGATCGGGTCGGCAATGAGCGGAAACAACAGGGATTCACCGGTGAGCATGCAGCGGCCTCGCAAGGTATGGCGGGTGGGACGGGAGCAGGCTTGCCGGCAGCAGGTCCTGCTGCACCAGCGCCTGCCAGAAGTCGTTTGGTATGGCGCGGCTGGCATGCGCCATGTTGTCGACCACGTTGGTCGCGGATGCCGAGCCCAGCACCACCGAGCGCACGACCGGGTGGGCCTGCACGAACTGGATCGCGGCGGCGGGCAGGGCGACGTCGAAGCGTCGGCACACTGTTTCGATCGCCGCTACGCGGGCGACGATGTCCGCAGGTGCGGGCCGGTAGCCGTAACTGGCCGCGGCGCCGGTGCCGGTGGCCAGGATGCCGGAGTTGAACACCCCGGCCGCCAGCACGCCGATCTGCCGCTGCCGGCACTGGTCGAAGAAGTCGAGTACGTCGGCGCCATGGTCGAGCAGCGAATATTGCCCGGCCAGCATGACCACGTCGCAGCCGCCGGCGAGCACGACGGCGCGTGCGGCGGACGTGTCGTTGACGCCCACGCCGATGGCCTTGATGTCGCCGGCATCGCGCAGTTCGCGCAGGGCGCGCCAGGCGCCGTTCATGCAGGTGTCGAACATGCGCGCGTAGTCGGCGCCATGGGCCTGCGGTTCGAGGTCGTGCACCAGCACGATGTCGAACCGGGTCAGCCCGGTGCGCAGGCAGGACTGCTCCAGCGAGCGCATGGCGCCGTCGTACGAGTAGTCGAACTGCGGCCAGAATGGCAGGCCGCCGCGACGCAACGTGGACAGGTCGTCGCCGGCGCGTTGCGGTCGCAGGACCCGGCCGATCTTGGTCGACACGGTGGCGCCGGCATGTTCGCGCACGAAGGCGCCCACGCGCAGTTCGCTGCAGCCGTATCCGTACAGCGGCGAGGTGTCGATATACCGCCCGCCATGGTTCCAGTAGGCCGCCAGCGCGTCCCGGGCCTCGGCTTCGCTGACCGGCCCGCGGAAACCGCCGATCGGGCCGGCGCCGAATCCCAGCGCGCTGACGCTGGTGTCTCCGACGGATCGGGAGGGCAGGCTCATCCCTTGATCGCTCCGGCCGACAGGCCCTTGACCAGGTACTTCTGCATCACCAGCGAGAACAGCGCCACCGGCGCCATGACCATGACGCCACCGGCTGCGATCTTGCCCCATTCCCAGCCCTCGAAGTTCAGGAAGTTGACGATCGCCACCGGTGCCGTCATGGCTTCGGTGCGGGTCAGGATGAGCGCGAAGAAGAAGTCGTTCCAGGCGTAGATGAAGGCCAGGATGGTGGTGGCCACGAGGCCGGTCGCCGACATCGGCAGCACCACTTCGAAGAAGGTCTGGAAACGGCTGGCGCCGTCGATCTCCGCCGATTCGTCGATCGAGGTCGGCACGCCGTCGAAGAAGGTGCGCATGGTCCACACCACCAGCGACAGGTTGATCGTCACGTAGACCAGGATCAGGCCGATGCGCGTGTCCATGATCTCCGCGTAGCGGTAGGCCAGGAAGTAGGGCAGTGTGAACGCGATCGGCGGCGCCATGCGGGTGGCCAGGATGATCAGGCCGATCGCGAAGTCCGAGCGCGCCGACAGGTGCGCGCGCGAGAGCCAGAACGCGAACGGCGCGCCCAGCGCGATGGCGATGACCACCGAGACCACGCTCACCACCAGGCTGTTGACGAAGGAGCTTGCGAACACCGCGTCCCACAGGCTGGTGAAGTTCTCCAGCGTGAAGCGCCGCCCGATGGTGCCGAAGCCGCCGGCGATGTCCTGCCCCGGCACGAAGGACAGGAACAGCAGCCACAGTACCGGAAACAGGATCAGCGCCGTGACAAACAGGACGATGGCGCGTTCGGTGCGGCTTGCATGACGGATATCAGCCATCGGTGCGCCTCCATTTCACCAGCTTGAGCGCGATGATGCTCAGCACGGTCGTGATCGACAGCAGCACCACCGTGATCGCGCTCGAATACCCGATGAAGGAGTATTCGAAGGCTTGCCGGTAGGAGTAGAAGTTGGTGGTGTCGGTGACATGGCCCGGCCCGCCCGAGGTGAGCACGAAGATCAGCGGGAAGGCCTTGAAGCTGTCGATCATGCGGAAGATGGCCGCGACGATCAGCACGTTGGAAATATGCGGCAGCACCACCTCCCAGGTGATCTGCAGCGTCGATGCGCCGTCGATGCGGGCGGCTTCGTATTGCTCCTCGGGCAAGGTGCTCAGCCCGGCCAGGATCATCAGCATCGTGAACGGAAACCACTCCCAGGTCTCGCCGATGATGATGGCCGTCAGTGCCCAGTCGGCACTGGTGGTCATCGAGGCGACGTCGTGCAGGCCGAACAGGCCCATGAACCAGTACAGCGGGCTGGTGCTCGGGTCGTAGAGCACCTTCCAGATCACGGCCACGACGATGGGCGGCAGCACCATGGGCACGAGGAACACGGTACGCAGGCGCTGGTACAGCGGCGTCTGCAGGTTCAGGATCAGCGCGATTCCCAGGCCCATGGCCATCTGCAGCAACACGCTCCAGAACGACAGCTTCGCCTGCACCCACAACGAGTTGAGGAACAGGTCGTCCTCGCGCATCAGCAGGTAGTTGGCGAATGGCTGCGAGAAGTCCCAGCCCGAGCCCGGTCGCGTCAGGTTCATGGGCGTGAGACTTGCCACCACGTTGAACAGCGCCGGCCCCAGGGTCATGACCAGCAGCCAGATCGCGCATGGCACAGTCGCCAGCAACATGAAGGCCCGGTCCGAGCCCAAGACGGCGCCCAGAGCGGAGCGTGGCGGCAGCGGTGCGGCGG
>CAXBDR010000066.1:0-18968 GCA_963974265.1 uncultured Rhodoferax sp. | reverse complement strand
TGTTGCGGCCGCCGACGGCCGTCGTGATCGCGCCGGTCAGGCCATCGCTGTCGAGCACCTGGTAGGTGTTCGTGCCCGTGCCGCCGATGATGTCCTTGATGCCGGTCGCCTTGACGACATAGGTATGGGTCCTGGCCGGGTCCAGGCCGGCGGGGCTCACGGTTGCGGTGACGGTGACAGTGCCGCCCGCGCGGATCTGGAACAGCAGGTCGTGGCTGACATCGCTGAAATCCAGCGTATCCAGGGGCGCCGGTGCAGTGCCCGACCCCGACGGATCCACCGGGTTGACCGAGAAGGTATGGACCAGGCTGGCAGACGCGTTCGCGGGAACGAAATATCCCCAGTCGTCGTGGAAAGCGAAGGTATCGGCCGCCTGACCTCCCGAAACCTGCTCGATGAAGGCGGCGTCGATGATGGCGTTCTGGCTGCCCGGTTGCCGGACCTGCACGCCTTTTTGCCCGACCGGCGGCGTCGTGCCGGTGGAACGTTCGGACGCGTACACGTCGATGGCCAGGGACGCACCCACGCTGGTGAAATCCAGCCGGTCTCCGGTACCGGCATTGCCGGCCTCCTCCACGGTGTCATGGCCCCAGTTGGCCAGGAACTTGTAGACATCGTCACCCGTGCCACCGGCGAGCCGCTGCGCGTTGGCGCCCGCAACCAGGATGTCGTTGCCGGCCCCGCCCCGCGCCACGATGTCGGCAATATCGCCCACATCGATCTTCTGCGAACCTGCACCCGTCGCAATGCTGACGATGCTCGCGCCGGTGAAGCCACCCTCGAGCTGGATGCCGCCCGGCAGATAGATGTTGCCGCCGCTGGACAGGTTCACCGGCACCGGGCCGGTGGTCACGCTCGGGCCGTCGGCAAAGTTCAATCGCAGCTTGCCGGCATATGCTGTTCCGCGTTCGAGGTGGCCGAGCAATGCACCGTCCCCGACGATGACATCGACGCGATCGTCGGCACTGCCCGACTTGCCGAGCACGACGGTATCCAGGCTGGCACCGTTCGTCAGAACTGCGACCGACCCATCGCGGGTGACACGCGCCAGGGTTTCTCCTGTGTTCCTGCCGATCGCGAACTGCAGATTGGCGATGCGGGAAACGTCCAGCGTACCCAGGCCCACGCCGCTGAGGCGCAGCGTCAGGTTTTGCGTCGCGGACTGGCCCGCCACGATGGCGGGAAAACCATCGGCGCCGGTCTCGACGATGAAGCTGGCCACCGTGCCGTCACCGCGCATCACCCTGACATTGGCGTTCGTCGAGCCGCTGACTTCGGACAATTCCACGTGCAGATCGCCACTGATCGCGGTCAGGTCCAGCGTCTGGACCACGGTCTCCTCGGTCGTGAGATCCGTGGGTGTAGCCCCGCTGGCAGAGAAATCGCTCGACGCCAGCGTGTAGCGGGACGCGTCGGCCGGATCGATGGCCAGCAGTCCCGCCAGACCACTGACACCACCGGCAAACAGGGATGCCGCCTCGATGACGCCGGTCGATGCCTCGAAATGCCAGTCGCCGCCAAAGGCCGCGTCACCACTCGCGTCGGTCGACGCCGCGACGTCGGCACCGGTCAACGCCGCCAGGTCCTGGATGAAACGCAGGCCGCCTTCTCCCGCCGCCACGTCGCAGCCGTACAGCAGCAGGTCGCCACCCGGCGCCAGGGCCTGGCCCCAGGTCTTGAGCCGGCTGCCCAGCGCGTCGAGCCGGGCGCTGTTGAGTGTGGCCGTGCCCAGCGCCAGCGCGCCACTCTTGCCGTGGCTGAGCACATGGACGGCCGTCAGCCCCTGGAAGGCGAGCAGGATCTGCGAGATCTGTTCCACCCCATCCCAGCCGCCGTCGAGCAGCAGGACCAGGGTCTGTGCGCCGTTCGCCGCAGCGCCCGCGCTGGTGATGGGCAATGGCAGGTCCACCTGCAGTGCCGGGTAGCCCGCCTGCGCGTCGGCGGCGGCCGGCACCACCGTTGACGATGGCAGCGCGGCCAGCAGTTCGCGGTAATTCGGCAACGCGGCATCGACGATGACCAGTTCGGTCGGCGCCGGATAGGACGCCACGTAAGCGGCGATCGACAGTTGCGCGGCCTGCGCCGAGAAAACGCCGCCCTGCATCGTGCCCGCGATCACCGGCGCGGTTTCTTCGATGAAGGTGTTGCGGCCCTGGCTGCCGGTCATCGTCAGCGCGCGGTCGAGCATGACGCCACCGCCATGGCCACTGGCGCGGATCGACACCTTGCCGTCGGTATGCGTGACGTAGATCAGGTCGTCCTGCAAGGCCGAAAAATCGAGCCGGTCGTCACCGCCGGCATCCGACACGATCTCCAGGCTGAAGTCCGGGAAACCGGTGAACGCGAACACGTCGTCGCCCGAGCCGCCGACAAGCGCGACCACGTTGCTGGCAATGGCCACGTTGGCACCTTCGGAAACACGCACCATGCCTGAGGACAACACCTCGAACAGCAGATCACCCTCGACCGCACGAAAGTCCAGCGTCAGTGCGGCACCGTCGGGGTCCAGGCTCAGGTCGGTACGCCCCCAGCCATCTTCGAACGCGACCGTGCGCGGCGCGCCCGGCGCACCGAATACGCTGCCCACCGTGTCGCCGAACTCCAGCGGCGCGGCCAGCACCGAATCCGCCTCCATCGGTGGTGGCGGCACCACCGGCAACTCGGCCGACAACATGATGCGCGGCTCGAGCGCCTCGAACAGCGGCTTGGTGCGCGCGCGCGCCGGCTTGGAGGTCTGGAATGCCGAACGGCAGGCGGCGCCGACGGCCTCGACGATGGCGCGCTTATTGGAGGGCCGCATGGATGTTCACCAGATCGCTCTCGGCGAGAGTGCCGGCGGCCTGCCTGAGCTTGAGTTGGTTGAGCAGATAGTCGTAACGTGCCTGCGCATGGTCGCGCCGGGCCAGGTACAGGTCGCGCTCGGCATCGAGCACGGCCTGCAGCGTGAAACGCCCGGCGCGCAGGCCGATCTGCCGGCCCTCAAGCGCTTTTTGTTGCGACAGCACCGACTGCTGCAAGGCGCGCACCAGGCTGATGCCGCTGATGGTGCCGTCGAAAGCCGCCCGGGCCTCGCGTTCGACCGCCCGCTGCTCGAGATCGAGCTCTTCCTGTGCCTTCTCCAGCCGGAACGCCGCCTCGCGCGTCGTCGCCGTGGTCATGCCGCCTTCGTAGATCGGCACCGTCAGCCGCAGCATCAACTCGGTCGTGGCCACGTTGCTGCCACCGCCGAACAGCGTGCTGCCCGCGTCGCGGCGGTTGTGCGACAGCAGCAGGTTGACGCTGGGATAGTGGGCCGACTCCTGCCGGCGCACCTCCTGTCGTGCGACAACCACGGCCTCGCGACGCGCGCGCAGGCCCAGGTTCTGTTCCAGCGCCTGCTCCACCCAGCGCTCCGGATCCAGCGGCATCGGCGCAGCCAGCGTGAACGCCTCGCGCAGCGTCTGGAACGCACCGAGCGGCCGGTTGGTGATTTCCCGCACCGCCTGCCGTGCGTCGCGCAGCTTGTGTTGTGCTTCGATCTCGCGCGCCTGGGTGATCGCAAACCGGGCCTCGGCATCGTACTGGGTGGTGACGGTGCCCAGGCCCATGCGCAGCCGCTCGCGCTCCAGGTCCAGGGTCTTGCCGACACTCTCGCGTTCGGCTACCGCCAATGCCAGGCTGTCGGACGCCGCGAGCACCGACAGATAGGCCGCCGTGGTGCGCATCATCAGGTCCTGCTCGGCCGCCAGCAGCGTCAGCTCCGACTGCCGCACGACCGCCTTGGCCTGCGCCAGCCGCTCGATCGCGTCCTTGCGGTAGATCGGCTGGGTCAGCGACAGGGTCTCGGAGAACGTGGGAAAGGTCGTCGAACCGGTCGCGAACACCGGGTTGTTGCTGCTGATGATCTTCTGTCGCGTGGACATCCGGTCCACCTCGAGCTTGATCGTCGGGCGAAAACCGGCGTGGGCCTGCTCGATCGCGGTGCTTGACGCCCTGGCTTCGGCCTGCGCAGCGCGGTAGCGGGCGTCGTTCTGCAACGCCAGGCGATAGGTCTCCAGCAAGTCGTCCGCGTAGACGGGCCGGGCCCATGCAACGAGCAGCAGCGAGACAACGACTACGAGACCACTGGAACCATGGACAGAACGACTGCGGCAACGATCACGGTTCATCCAATGGCCCGGCCTTTCTACGGACGCCGCGCGCCACGTGTAAGTTGATGTGTCAAACCATGTTAGCACCCCATAACCGGCAAGGGGAAATCGCTATGTTTTCCATAGCCTCACACACCTGATGGGACCGAAACATGCACGCCCTGCGCAGGGCTGGCGCGCAACCGATAATGCCGCGCATGAGAATCAACCTGGTGACACCTTTCGCGGAAAAAGACGCGGCCAAGGCCCTGGGCGCGCGCTGGGATTCCGCCAAGAGAACCTGGTACATCCAGAACGTCGCCGACCTGACGCCGTTCCAGCGCTGGATCCCCACCGACGCGGGCGCTGCGGCGGTCGCTGCGCCCAAGGCCGCGCCACGACGCGCCGCCGGTGCGGCTTCGGCGGCTTCGGCGGCCGGCACCGTCACCCAATCGATCACGGCGCTGCCGCATTGCGGATGCAAGGTCCTGCCCTGGGAGCCTTGCGCCCACCACCCCTGATCATGCGCTGGCGCACCTGCGACCAGGTGCGCAAGGCCTGCGCGGATCGTCAGTGGTGGCGGCGGTTGTCCAGGCCGCAGGTCAGGCGCGTGGCGCCGCGACGGCCGGATTCCGACCAGATTTCATTACCCCAGCGGTCGACACCCTCGTTGTAGATGCGCACCGGCTGGCTGCCGTCGAAACAGCGCGACGGCGGCACGTCGGCGATCGGCACGCCGCAGGCCTTGAAGAACCCGGTTGCTCCCCGCAGCACCAGGGCACCGATGCCGTTGTCGTACATGCCGCCGACATTGCCGTGGTTGCCGGGCACGACGACGGTGTCGACCCGCGCATCGGCGCTGTAGTCGGCCGCCCGGAACATGTAGCGGTATTCATGCCGCGCGCGCACCACGGTCGCATGGCCGGTCACGTTGGCCGGCAGGTTCAGGTCCAGTTCGACCCGGGTGTAGACCGGATCGAGCAGCAACAAGGCCGCCACGCGGACCAGCCCGGGCGGAATCAGGGTCCGGCCCGCAAACACCAGGCCACGATCGTTGACCAGCCGGGCAAACGCGACAGCAGTCGCGCAACCCCGGCTGAAACCGGTCAGCGCCACGGTCACGTCGTCGAGCAGCGGCGTGTGCGGCGAGGCCAGCCAGCTGTCAGCTTCGCGGGCGAACACCTCGTACGCGGCTTCGGCCGTGGCCTCGATATACGGCGTCGGGTTGCTCGAGCGGGCGTCGAAGTCGCCGCGTTCGGCGCCGGTGCCCACGCCGGCGAAATAAGCGGTCTTGAGTTGCGGATTGGGCGGGTTCGGGTGGGGATCGCGCTGGCTGTCGACCTGCTCGAACAACTGCGCCACGTTGGTCTGCTGCGGCGTGCCGGACAACGCCAGGTTGGCCTTGTCGTTGTTGGTGCCGTCGAACGCCCCGAAAAACACGAATTGCCCGGGAGCCACGGTGGCCGCACCCGGCGCCGCGAATGCCGCGCACACGGCGTCCGTGTCGGCGATCTCCCTGTCGTTGAGCTCGGCGACGATGCTGGCCTCGAACGGCAATGCGTGTGCTTTCGGCATGGTGACGACTCCCGGTGTGGTTGGTGGACGATGTGGACAAGCCGCTCAGGGCGGGTAGATCAGCCGGACCTGGCGCAGGCGGAACTTGGCCGGGCCAATGGCGGCATCACCCGCCGCGCGCGCCTGGGGGCCGACCAGGTAGACCTGCAGCTGGCGCTCGCGCACGACGAAGTAGATCTCGTGCCCCGCCATGTCGCTCGGCAGCCGGCCACGCAGGTCCACCGTGTCTTCGAGTATCTCGCCGGTGGCACGGATGCGCCAGCGTACATGCAGGCTGTTGCCCACCGGCATCGGGCCGCGGGTGTGGGTGCCGCCGGCCACGCCGGCGTCGTCGCGTACCCACTGCGGCATGCCAGCGCCCGGAGCCCGCGACTGGCCATACCGGTAGTCCAGAACCTGCACGCCCGGGCTGTCGGCGACCGCATCGAAGCCGAAGCCATGGTCGACCAGGCGCGGGCCGCTGGCGCAGGCGGCCAATGCCAACAGCAAGGTCAGCAGCCACGCGGCCCGCATGCCCACGCGCCGGACGCACCATCCGGCATCCGACACGAAACCCAAACAAACAGCCATTCGTTCGCCTCCCATGCCCGTGCACGATGATCGACCCATTGTGACCTGCGGGCCGCGTCAGCTGCGTCGGCACCTCCACGACCGATTCGCGGCCGTTCCGCGCCCGGCTGCAAACGACATCGGGCCCCAGTGACGGTGACAGCCTCGCCGGGCCGTATCGCGTGCGGACATCGACCAGCACGCTGTGCCAGAAACTCGCGCGATCCATCCGGTCGGGCGGAACCTCGGCCGTGCTGGAAGACCGCTGCCAGGGTTGACCGGACGCGGCTCAGAGGCCCAGCGTGTAGACCCGCGCGTCGCCACGCTCGCGTGTGCTGTGGCCGCCCAGCGCGGCATTCCACTCCGGCTCCAGCGCGCCGATGGCCGGCTGGATGCCGGAGATCATCGAGTTGACCTCCTCCGCGCCAGCGTCGACCTCCGCCACCAGCTCGCGCGACTCCAGGAACAACATGGCGACCGTCGAGCCGCCGGCGTCGATGACGACGACGTAACGGACCGGTTTGCGATGGGGCGCCGGGTCATGATGGCCGTGCGCCTCGATGCCGTAGGTTTGACTCATGCAAAACATCTTGCCACAGCGCGGGTGTACCCGCCATGGCCCGGATCAAAAAGGGGCGACCCCGCGTTGCCCTGTAGCAAAGCGCAGCGCATGCGCCGGGCCAGGGACAGGTTCAATACTCCAGCGCCGTCGACTTGCCCCAGAACACGCGGTAGGCAAACACGGTGTAGGCGATGATCACCGGCAGCACGACGACCACGCCGTAGAAGATGACCATCAGCGCCTGCGGTGCACTGGCGCCTTGCCACAGGGTGATGCGATCGATGACCAGCCACGGAAACAGGCTGTAGGCGAGGCCGTAGAACGCCAGCAGCATGACGCCGATGGTGCCGGCGAACGGAACGCCGATGCCATATTCGTTGCCCTGCGCCAGCCGCGTGGGCAGGCGCCGCAGGCTGCGCGCGATCAGCACGAACAGCACCAGCGTGACCAGCGGGATCGGCAGCAGCAGCATGAAGTTGGGGAACGCAAACCACTTGTCGAAGATGCGGCTGCTGATCCAGGGCGTGACGATGGAGATGGCCGCAATGCCCAGCGCCGTAAGCCACAGGCTGGACCAGGCCCAATCCACGGCCTTGCGCTGCAAGCGCCCTTCGCTCTTGATGATCAGCCATCCCGCCCCCAGCAGCCGGTAGGCTGCCAGCAGGCACAAGCCGATCAGCGCGCTGAACAGATGGCTCCAGAGGTCATCGCGGAAGCCGGTGATCAGGCCACCGAGCATGAAGCCCTGCGACCAGCCCGCCAGCACCGAACCCAGGTGGAACGCTGCGTCCCACAGATGCTTGTGGCTGGCCTGCGCCTTGACTCGGAAGTCGAACGCGACGCCGCGCAGCGTCAAGGCCACCAGCATCAAGGCCACCGGCAGGTACAGGTGCCCCAGGATCACGCCGTGGGCCATCGGGAAGGCCACCAGCAACACGCCCACCCCCAGCACCAGCCAGGTCTCGTTGGCATCCCAGAACGGGCCGATGCTGGCGATCATGGTGTCCTTCTGCGCGCCATCGTCGGCATGGCGCAGCAGCACGCCCACGCCCAGGTCGAAGCCGTCCAGGATCACGTAGGCCAGCATCGACAAGGCCATCACGCCGGCAAACGCCAGCGGCAGCCAACCGGCGGGCTGCGTCAGGTCGGGAATCAGTTCCATCAGGCCGCTCCTTGCGGTTCACGCGGCGGATGCGGCGCCACGCCGGCCGGATCCAGATCCTGCCGTGCCTTGGCGGGTTTGCTCGCCAGATAGAAGATCACCCGGACATAGGCCAGCAACAACGCCGCATACAGCAACAGGTACATGACCAGGGTGAACGCAATGTTGCCGGCCGGCACCGCGGAGGCTGCCTGCGCGGCGGTCAACACGCCCTGCACCAGCCAGGGCTGGCGGCCGATCTCGGTCACGTACCATCCCGACACCAGGGCCAGCCAGCCCGAGAAGGTCATGGCCACCAGCATGCGGGCCATCCACGGCGCCATCGCCCGGCCGGTGCGCAGCCGCCACGCATTGAACCAGCTCACGGCCAGCATCAGCAGGCCGATGCCCACCATGATGCGAAAGGCCCAGAACACCGGCGCCACCGGCGGATGCTGGTCGCCGAACGCGGCGATGCCCTGGATCTCGCCATCCCAGTCGTGCGTCAGGTAGAACGAGGCGAGCTTGGGAATAGCCACTTCGTAGCGGTTGGACTGCGTCCGTGCATCGGGCAGGCCGAACAACACGGCTGGCGCCCCTTTTTGCGTCTGCCAGATGCCTTCCATCGCCGCGAGCTTGGCCGGCTGGTGTTCGAGGGTGTTGAGGCCATGCAGGTCGCCGACGACGATCTGCAGCGGAATCAGCACCGCCGCCGCGTAGATGCCGACCTTGAGCGTGGCCAGCACCTCGGCGCCGCGGTCGCGCCGCAGCCAGCGGTAGGCGCTGATGCCGGCGAGCAGGAACGACACCGTCAGGCCGGAGGCGATCAGCATGTGGGTCAGCCGGTACGGGAACGAGGGATTGAAGATGACCTGCATCCAGCTGGTCACGTGCGCCTGCCCGTCGATCATCTCGAATCCGGCCGGTGTGCGCATCCAGGAATTGAGCGCGAGAATCCAGAACGCCGAAGCCGTCGTGCCCCCGGCCACCAGCATGGTGGCCAGCGTGTGCACCCCTTCGCTGACCCGTGGGCGGCCGAACAGCATGATGCCCAGCATCGTGGCCTCGAGGAAAAACGCGGTCAGCACCTCGTAGGCCAGCAGGGGGCCGGCGACATTGCCGACGGTGTTCATGAAGCCCGGCCAGTTGGTGCCGAACTGGAAACTCATCGTGATGCCGCTGACCACGCCCAGCGCAAAGGTCAGCGCGAAGATCTTGACCCAGAACTGGTAGGCCTGCATCCAGTGTTCCTGGCCGGTGGCGACGAAACGCGTCTTGAAGAACAGCAGCGCCCAGGCCAGCGAGATGCTGATGGTCGGAAACAGGATGTGGAAGGTGATGTTGGCGGCAAACTGGATGCGCGCCAGTACGAAGGGATCCCAGGAGTCCATGGTCGGTTGCCCTGTGGTTCGTGTTCAGTGGTCCGGGTTCTCGGGCGGCTTGGCGACACCGGCGATGGCAGGCCCGGCCGGCGCCCGCGCCACGGGGACGAATGCCTGCTTCACGCGGTCCTTCATCTCCAGCAGCTTTTGCACCTGCGAGCCCATCTTCATCAGGCTGGCCAGCGTCTCGGAATCCATCTTCTGAACGTCGTCGAGCCAGTGCGTCATCATCTCGATGAAGGCATGCATCTGGCGCATGCGTTCCTGGGCATGGATGTCGTCGGGAACGCTGGGCTGCTCCATCAAGGCGTCGCGCAACATCGACAAGGTCGGGTCGATCTCCCGCTTGCGCCGTTCGGCCGCCAGCGTGCGGAAGATGGCCCAGACGTCGTCCGGCGCCTGGAAATACTCCCGCCGGTCGCCCGGCTGGTGGATCAGGCGCACCAGCGCCCAGGACTGCAACTCCTTGAGGCCCATGCTGACGTTGGATCGGGAAAACCCGAGCGCCTCGCCCAATTCGTCGGCGTTGAGCGGCCGGGGCGCCACGTACAACATGGCGTAGATCTGGCCCACGGTGCGATTGATGCCCCATCGGCTGCCCATCTCGCCGAAATGCAGCACGAACTTCTGGGTCAAGGGGGGCAGGTTCATGGTCTTCGTTCGTTTCTGAATTTTCAGTATTTTCTGAAATCCCAGGAATCGATGAATGGCACTACCGACGAGGTTGACACGGATCAAGGGACATTGACCGGTATCCGTGCGTCGCATCGACCGTGGATCGGCCCCTCGTGCGGTCCGGCTGCCAACCCGCCATTGCCGTAGACTCGGCGCTAGTCCCCGGTATTCCAGCCCAAGAAGAAGATGAAAGTGCTTCGATACCAGTCCGCAACGGTGCACATCAGCACACTCAAGTCCAGCCGGCATGGCGTGATGGAAGTGTCGGTCTGGGGCCCCTTGTTGCAGGACGCCTTCAACCATTTCCGCCCCGAGGTGCTCGAGGCGACCAAGGACGCGCCGGCCGTCGTGGTGCGCCTGGATACGGCACTCGACGTGATGATCGAGCCGCCGCAGGTCAGCGAGCAGATCTATCGCCTGGTCGATCCGCCGCCGCAGGCGGTGGTCACCCATGAAAAGCAGTACGAGTTATGGGCGGTGCATGCGCGCAACCTGGCCCATATCGGCATCAGCCGGGCGGTGTTTATTTCGAGCCAGCTGGAGTTGGCCTACCGCTGGAGCGAGTCTCAGGCCATGTTGACCCTCGCTCGGCGTCCGCCGGCGCGTTGACACGACTCAGCCGCTCGAGCACGGCCTGCGTCATCAGGTTGCGCACGACCTCGCGGTCGATCGGATCGCTCAGCCAGTCGTAGATCTGCGCCAGCTGCATGGCAGCGGGGGTCACCGGCACCGCGTTGGTCGTGACGGCTGCCGTCGCCGGATCCGGCGCACGTTCTGCCGGCACGCCGGTGATCAGATCGGCGACGTCGACCTGCAGGCGCTGCGCCACCTTGAGCAGATTGGCCTTGGAAATGCGGCCGGTGCTGAACCATGCGGACACGGCGCCCGGCGTCACATCGCAATACGCAGCCATGGCCTTGGAGCTGACCTTGCTGCGGGCCATCGCCGCGCGAATGTGGTGTCCTGTATGCACGGGCCCATTTTGCGACAGATTCATACAACAATGCTAACTTTTCTTGCCAGCAATGATAGACTCGCCCCATGCTTGCGGAGGGCATGATGAAGGTCGGTCCACGATCCAGCCCCCGAATCCATCGAACAACGCTGTCACACATCCATAAGGAGAACACCACCCTGGCTCGACCGTACGGGGTGTGATTCAAGACCACCGGCATGCCGCCTTGCCCCGCGCCACCACACGTGACGCGGGGCATCTTCATGGCGGTCGGATGGTTGCGACGACAATGACCGGATGGTCCTCCCCATCGATTCCGGCACCCCGACCCTGCAGGCGGTCATCGACACCATCAACGGCTGGGAAAGCCCCTGGTCGCGCGACACCCGTCCACCGTGGGGCATTCACGACAAGGACCCCGCTCCCTACAACCGCCTGTATGGCCCCGTGCATCCACGCGGCGGCGTAGCCGGCGTGATCCACCATCGCGGCGAGTTGCTCGCGCAATGGGGCGACGTGCATCGCGCCGACCTGACCTTCAGCGTGGCCAAGACCTACCTCGCCTTGCTGGCCGGACTCGCGCACGACGACGGCCTGTTGCCCGACCTGCACGAGCCGGTGGTGCGCCGGTGCCCGGGCATTGGCTTCGAGGGAGAACGACATGCACGCATCACCTGGCACCACATGCTGCAACAGACCAGCGAATGGGAGGGCAGTTGCCTGGGCATCCCCGAGCAGGTCGATCGCAACCGCTGGCTCGACTACCAGGGCGGACCGGCGCCGGGCGTCAAGGGCGACCCACGGCCACTGGGCGAACCGGGCAGCCGCTACGAATACAACGACGTGCGCATCAACCAGTTGTCACTGGCCCTGTTGCACCTGTGGAAGCGGCCCTTGCCCGAGGTCTTCGCCGAACGCATCCTGCAACCCCTGCACTGCCAGGACGACTTTCGCTGGGAAGGTTACGAACAAGGCTGGACCATGGTCGACGGCCGGCGCCTGATGTCGGTACCCGGCGGCAGCCACTGGGGCGGCGGCGTCTCGATCTCGGCGCTGGACCAGTCGCGCATCGGCCTGATGCTGATGCAGGGCGGGCGCGTCGATGGCCGGCAGGTGCTGTCGTCGGACTGGATTGAGCGCATGCGGCAGCCCTGCCCGGTGGCACCGTATTACGGCTACCTGGTGTGGCTGAACCAGGGCGGACACCTGTTCGCCGCCGCGCCGCGCAGTTCCTGGTTCGCAATCGGCGCCGGCTCGTCGTTGACCTGGATCGATGCCGAGCGCGAACTGGTGTGCGTGTTGCGCTGGATCGATCCGGCGCGCAGCAACGACTGCATCGCCCGCATCATGGCGGCGATCGAGGGCCGCTGACCCAGCGGCCCGGCGCCCCGGTCAGCCCCGCAGGCGCCGGATCAGCAAACGCACGACCACGAAGGCGGCGCCGGCGACGGCGCCCAGGCTCGGAAAGATCACGATGTTGTCAGCGATCAAGGGCGCCGAGTTGAACATCAGCGATACCGCGCTCATGCAGACACCGAGCATGGCGCCCAGGTAGATCGGGGTCGCCTGGCGCAAGAGCCGGCGCAGCCGGGGCGCGACCGCCAAGCCCAGCAGACCACCCGCGAGCAACAGCATCACCATGATGCGCACGCCGAACAGCCAGGCCACGAGCAAGCCGAGCGCAACCAGAACGACGCGCGCCGGCAATGGCGCGTAACCCTGGTCCGCCGACGCCTGGCGCAATCGCTGATCATCGGCGAAGCGCTGGTTTTCTCCTTCGGCGCGACCGATGGCCTCCATGGCACTTTTGGGTGCCGACGTCGGCATGCCCGAGTACCCGTCACGCACACCGCGTTGATGATCTTCGAATCCCATCACGACCCCTTTCGTGCCTCGCTTGCGAAGCCCCGCAAGCGATTATGCTATCGACCATCACCAGGGAGGTGACCACGATGCCGTCTGCGCAGGCCCCGGCACGATGGACCGAATCCGAAGGAAACACATTGGCAGACGATCTGCAGGAATACCTGGGCGCGGCGCCGACGCTGGTTCTCGCCGCCTACGCGATCATTGTCTGCATCGCGCTGGCCGCCGTGTGGCGGCTGTCCGTCCAGTGGCGGCGCCATCGGGTCTCCACCGCGGCCCGGCTGCGCGAAACACTGGCGCTGGTGCTGGTCGCCGGTGTCGCGCTGGCCGTGGTCGCGTACGCGCAGCGCCATCTGCAGGACCAGGAAGACGAACGCCGCCTGCAGGCCGAACTGCGCGAGCGCGACCGGATCGCCAAGGTTTTGCAGACCCGGATCGCGACCGAAATCGATGCGAAGCGCGCGATGCTGGCGGAGCGCACGATACGCAACATCGAGCGCGATACCCTGGCGCGGGCACGCGACGAGCTTGCACGGTTCGCGTCGCTGAAGGACGAACGCATCACGCGGATGCTGGCACTGATCGACACCGAACTGCAGATCCGCACGCTGGTGGAACAAGGCCTGTCCGAAACGGCGCCAGACAAGCTGGCGAAGATCTATGCCCGGCTGGCCGCGCTCGACCCGGACAACGCGGAATACCGCGACAAGGCCAACGCCTACGCGGCACAGGCCGCAGCTGCGGCCAACTGAACCCGGTACCCGGCCTGCCGGCAGGCCGGGCGACGATCAGGCGCGGGTATCGAGCAAGGCGCCGGCCAGCCGATCGCTGGTCTTGAACACCGAAAGATTGGCCATGAAGGCATTCTTGGCCTGCAACTGCTCCACCGTATCGCGAACGAGGTCGGGGCCAGGCACGGTCGAACGCACGACCTCGGTGCGAACGCCGCCCTGGCTCTGGGCCGTCTGCTGCACCTCCTGGCGCCGGAACCCCTCGGTCGACAGGTTCGCGACGTTGTGCGCCGAAGCACGCAAGCGCGTCTGCGCGGCCTGCATGCCCGACAGGGCTATCGACGGTGTGGTGTTCATGGCGATTCTTGAAACGGGGTCTTGCGGCAATGCTACTGCGGTTCCGGCCGCGCAAGCGGCACGAGCGATGCATCCGTCGCGCGATGCGGTAATTTGTCCGCCCGCAAGCCGTTGCGCAGGCGCACACGCCGGTCGTCGTAACATCCGATACACATGACCAAGGCCTTCTTGCCCGTCCCACCCCGCATCTGGCGCCTGGCGCTGGCCGGCGCGCTCGTGGTGGTGACCGCAATGTCACTGCTGCCCCTCGGCCCGCAAACGCCCTCCACCGGCTGGGACAAGACCGACCATCTGCTCGGTTTCGGCCTGCTGGCCATCCTGGCCTGCCAGTCCTGGCCGCAGCGCAACATGGCCGCACTGGCGGGCCTGCTGGCCTATGGTGGCCTGATCGAGGTGTTGCAATCGTTCACCGGCTACCGGTTCGCGGAATGGAACGACCTGCTGGCCGATGCGCTGGGACTGCTGCTCGGCTGGAGCCTGCTGCGATCGGTCCGCCTGATGCAGGCGCGCCCATGAAACACGCACTGGAGCGCAGACCGGGCAGGCCCGGCCGCCGGTGGCCGGATGTCCAGGCCCTCTGAACCCGGGACCGACGCCATGCGCATCTTCACCGCCGACGAGATCCACGCCGCCCTGCCCTGGCCGGTGCTGGTCGACCACCTGGCACGGGCCTTCGCCGCCGGAGCCCATGCACCCGTGCGCCATGCCCACGCCCTTGGTGGCCCGGACGCCCTGCTGCTGATGCCGGCCTGGAGCGACGCGGTCCTGGGGATCAAACTCGTGACCGTGATGCCGGGCAATGCCGCGCGGGGCCTTGCCACCGTCCAGGCGACCTACCTGCTGCTCGATCGCGCCAGCGGCCAGCCCCTGGCCATGCTCGATGGCGAGGCCTTGACGCTGCGCCGCACCGCGGCAGCCTCGGCGCTGGCGGCGCGTGACCTGGCCCGGCCCGGGGCCCGCTGCCTGCTGATCGTCGGCACCGGCCAGCTCGCCGCCTGGATGGCCCGCGCCCACCACGCGACACAACCGGCACTGGAAAAGGTGCTGGTCTGGGGCCGTAATCCGCAGGCCCGCAAAGCGCTGGCTGAGACACTGGCGCGCGAATCCATGGCGGCCACGCCGTGCGACGACCTGGAGGCTGCCGTGCGCTGCGCCGACATCATCAGTTGCGCGACCACGTCGACCGAGCCGCTGGTGCGGGGCGCCTGGCTGCAACCGGGAACCCACCTGGACCTGGTCGGCGGATTCAAGCCCGACATGCGCGAGGTCGACGACGACGCCATGGCCATGGCGCGCGTCTGCGTCGACACCTATGCCGGCGCCTTGTCGGAAGCCGGTGACCTGGTGCAACCGCTGCGCGATGGCCGTATCACACGCGCGCACATCGTCGCGGAACTGGCCGAACTGGCGCGCAAGGAAGTCGCCGTGCGGCAGTCCCCGCGCGACATCACGCTGTTCAAGTCGGTTGGCACGGCACTGGAAGACCTGGCCGCGGCACAACTGGTGTGGGAGCAGGCGCAGGCCGCGAACCGGTAGCACCCGTCCACGCCCGCACCCATCACCGGTGGCCGCCCCACGGCCGGTTCCCTATACTTTCGCCCCATGTGCAGCCACTACCAGGCCATCAAGGAACGCGAGCGCTTCTTCCGGCTGTTCGGCGTCTATCCACCCGACGCCGACGGCAAGTTCGACATGTGGCCGGGTTACACCGGCATCATGGTGCGCCGTCCGCGCGAGGCCGATGCCGGCGACGAAGCCGTGCCTCCCGTCGAAGCCGTCGCCGGTCTGTTCGGACTGCTGCCGCACTGGGCCAAGGACGCCAAGCAGGCACGCAACACATTCAACGCGCGCAGCGAGACCGTGCACGAGAAACCGAGTTTTCGCGACGCCTGGCGGCGCAGCCAGCATTGCATCATCCCGGCCGAGGCGATCTTCGAGCCCGATTGGCGCTCGGGCAAGGCGGTCGCCACACGAATTGCCCGCGCCGACGGCGAGCCCATGGGTATTGCCGGGTTGTGGTCCTGGTGGCGATCGCCAGAAGGGCAGACGGTGTGGAGCTTCACGATGCTGACCATCAATGCCGACGACCATGCACTGATGCGCAACATGCACCGGCCCAACGAAGAAAAGCGCATGGTGGTGATCTTGCCCCGCTCCGCCCACGACGACTGGCTCGACGCTCCGGCCCACCAGGCAATGGCCCTGCTCCAGCCGTATCCGGCGGACCAACTCGTGGCCACCACCACCTGATGCAGGTGCGGCCCAGCACCAACCCGCCACGGGGCTGCGAGATAATGCCCGCATGAACGACGCTGCAGACCCGACGCCGACAGCACCGGCCGCCGAACCGCCGCGGTTCGATCCGGACAGCACCCAGACCTTCCAGGTCCGGATGCCGCGTGCGCCGGTCTGGGTGTCGTCGATGGCGGCGGGAAACAGCCGCGAGAAGAACCGCCTGCGCAGCGAGCTGGGCCAGATCAAGGGCGCATTGCCGCTGCTGATGAAACAGCGCAACGGCGGCAGCTGGACACCCGAAGAGCGCCAACGCCTGCGCCAGATGCTGCGCTCGATCTCGTCGGTCAGTCCCTACCTGCTGGTGTGGGCCGTTCCGGGCTCGATGCTGATCCTGCCCTTCCTGGCCTGGCACCTGGACACCCGGCGCAAGCGCCGCGCGCGCGCCAGGCCACCCGCCTGAGCGGCCGCCGGGCCGGCCCAATTGCTTTAAAGCTAAACAATTTTCTTCTAAAGCTCGGGTTATCCTCTATTGCGGGTCATCCCGCCCTGGGTACCATCATTGCATCGCCATCGGGTGTCGACTGCGTAGTTGACGCCGCCACACAAGGAGATTGAACATGACTTCCCGCCGCCTGGTCCTGTCCCACAGCGCCGCCCTGATCGGCGCCGCGTCCACCGGACTGCTGTTGCCCCGCTTCGCCACCGCCCAAGGCAACAAGATCCGTGTCGGACTGATGCTGCCCTACACCGGCACCTTCGCCCAGCTGGGAGTCGCCATCGAGAACGGCTTTCGCATGGCCATCGACGAACAAGGCGGCAAGCTGGGCGGCCGCGAAATCGAGTTCTTCAAGGTCGACGACGAGTCCGACCCGCCCAAGGGCGTCGAGAACGCCAACAAGCTGGTGCAGCGCGACAAGGTCGACGTGTTGATCGGCACCGTGCATTCAGGTGTGCAGATGGGCATCCAGAAGGTCGCACGCGACAGCGGGGTACTCAGCATCATCCCGAACGCCGGCGTGCTGGCAGCCACCGGCGCATTGTGCGCGCCCAACGTCTACCGCTCCTCCTTCACCAATTCGCAGCCCACGCTGGCCCTGGGTGCGCCCATGGTGGCCCGCGGGCACAAGAAGGCGGTCTGGATCACCTGGAAATACTCCGCCGGCGACGAGGCCTTCCAGGGCTTCCGCGACGGATTCCTCAAGGCCGGCGGCACCATCGTCAAGGAAATCGCGGTGCCGTTCCCGAACGTGGAGTTCCAGGCCCACCTGACCGAGATCGCCTCGCTCAACCCCGACGCCGTGGCCTGCTTCTTCGCCGGTGGCGGCGCCGTCAAGTTTCTCAAGGACTATGCGGCAGCCGGCCTCAAGGGCAAGATTCCGCTGTATGGCTCGGGTTTCCTGACCGAAGGCGTGCTCGAAGCGGCTGGCCCGGCCGCCGATGGCGTGATCACCACCATGCACTACGCCGACGGCCTCGACAACGCCAAGAACAAGGCGTTCCGCCTGGCCTATGCCAAGAACTTCAAGCTGCAGCCCGACGTGTATGCGGTCCAGGGCTACGACGCCGGCCAGTTGCTGGTCATCGGCGCCAACGCGGTCAAGGGCGACCTGTCGAACAAGAAGGCCTTGTATGCCGCCATGGGCAACGCGACCATCGACAGCCCGCGCGGCAAGTGGAAGATGAGCCCGTCGCACAACCCGATCCAGGACATCTACCTGCGCCAGGTCACGGGCGGCGAAAACAAGGTCATCGGCATCGCGGCCAAGCAACTGGCCGATTCCGGCGCTGGCTGCAAAATGGGCTGATCGCCTGCCGGACGCGAACACGGGAGGCCTCACCTCCCGTTTTTTTTGCAATCCATGGATTTCCCGACCTTCCTGATCCAGCTGCTCAACAGCGTGCAATACGGCCTGCTGCTGTTCATGCTGGCGGCCGGCCTGACGCTGATCTTCGGCATCATGGGCGTCGTCAACCTGGCGCATGGCAGCTTCTACATGCTCGGCGCCTACGTGGCCTATGCACTCACCGGCATGACCGGCAGCCTGACTGTCGCCATATTCGGCGGCACGGCGCTGGCCATCGTGTTCGGCCTGCTGCTCGAGCGGTTGCTGTTCCGGTTCTTCTACCAGCGCGACCACCTCGACCAGGTCCTGCTGACCTTCGGCCTGATCTACGTGTTCGAGGAGTTGCGTTCGCTGGCCTGGGGCGACGACGTGCACAGCGTGCAGGTGCCCGAGCTGTTGCGGTTCTCGATCCCGCTGACCGAGAACCTGTCCTACCCGGTGTACCGGCTGTTCATGGCCGGGCTGTGCATCGCGCTGGCCATCGGCCTGTACCTGCTGATCTCGAAGACACGCCTGGGCATGAAGATCCGCGCCGGCGCATTCAACCGCGACATGGCCGAGGCGCTGGGCGTCAACATCAAGCGCATTCACGCGGTGGTGTTTGCCCTCGGCGTCGGCCTGGCCGCGTTTGCCGGCATCATCGCCGCGCCGATCTCCAGCGTGTACCCGAACATGGGCTCGCAGGTGCTGATCATGTGTTTCGTCGTCGTCGTCATCGGCGGCATCGGCTCGGTGCGTGGCGCGCTGGTGGCCGCGCTGCTGGTGGGACTGGTCGACACCTTCGGCAAGGTGCTGCTGCCCCAGATCGCGGGCATGCTGGTCTACATGCTGATGGCCGGCGTGCTGCTGTGGAAACCCGAAGGACTCTTCAAGCAATGAGCGCCGCAAAATCCAATCTCGAACGATTTCCGCTGGGCGTGCAGGTGGCACTATGGCTGGGCCTGGCGGCCCTTGTGGTGTTTCCGTTCGTCGGCACCGAGTTCTACA
>CAXBDR010000065.1:0-19041 GCA_963974265.1 uncultured Rhodoferax sp. | reverse complement strand
GGAGCCGCGGGCCTCAGCCCCACTGGGGGGCGGGCCGGCCGCTTCAGAGCGGCCGTGCGCGGCGGCCCCTGGGCTGGCCTGCTCCGCGGCCGCTTGGCCTTTCATGCGTCGTGGGTTGTGCCGCGTGTGGTGGAGCAAATGACATGACCGGCGCGCTTGCGGGGCGCCGACCCCTTTTTACGTGCTGCTGTCCAGGGCGGCCCAGCTGGAGGCATATTCCATGGATCCCATCGTCGATCTGCGCAGCGACACCGTGACCCAGCCCACGCCGGCGATGCGCGCAGCCATGATGGCCGCGCCGCTGGGCGACGACGTCTATGGTGAGGACCCCAGCGTCAATGCGCTGCAGGACAAACTCGCCGACCTGCTGGGGTTCGAGGCGGCGCTGTTCGTGGCCACCGGCACCCAGGGCAATCTGTGCGCCATCCTGGGCCACTGCGAACGCGGCGATGAATACATCGTCGGCCAGATGGCCCATGCCTACCGCTGGGAGGGCGGCGGAGCGGCGGTGTTCGGCAGCGTGCAGCCCCAGCCACTGCCGAACCAGCCCGACGGCAGTCTGGCGCTGGACGACATCGCGGCGGCGATCAAGCCCGACGACACGCATTTCGCGGTGACGCGGTTGCTGGCGCTGGAGAACACCTGGGGCGGCAAGCTGCTGCCGTTCGACTATGTGCAGCAGGCTACGGAGTTGGCACGCTCGCGCGGCCTGGCGCGGCATCTCGACGGTGCCCGGCTGTTCAATGCGGCCGTGGCACAGGCGGCGCGCACCGGCTCGGATGCACGCACCGAGGCGCGGCGCATCGCGCAGTGCTTCGACAGCGTGTCGGTGTGCCTGAGCAAGGGCCTGGGCACACCGGCCGGCTCGGTGTTGTGCGGCAGCCGTGCGCTGGTGCACCGGGCGCTGCGCATCCGCAAGATGGCCGGCGGCGGCATGCGCCAGGCCGGCATCCTGGCGGCGGCGGGCAGCCATGCGCTGGACCATCATGTGGACCGGATGGCGCAGGACCATGCCCTGGCGTTGCAACTGGCCCGCGCCCTGCAAGGCATCGACGGGCTGCGGGTCGAGACCCCGGATACCAATATCGTCTTCGTCGACCTGGTCGACGGCGCGCGGGAAAGCGCCGACGAACTGATCCCGTTTCTGAAGGCGCGCGGCGTGCTGGCGTCCGGCCTGTACCGGCTGCGTTTCGTCACGCACCTGGACGTGGACGCCGCAGGCGTGCAGCGCGCGGCCGACGCCATGGCGGCGTTTTGTGCCCGTTGAATCGAACCCCGGAACATTGAGGAGACACCCCACCATGCCCACACCCATCAAGATCAGCGCCCAGGAGGCCCTGGTGCGCACCATCGAGCACCGCGAGATCTTCCACGACGAGATGCTGCACATCATGCGCCAGATCATGAGCGGCGAGATGTCGCCGGTGATGATGGCGGCCCTGATCACCGGATTGCGTGTCAAGAAGGAGACCATCGGCGAGATCACCGCCGCAGCCGACCTGCTCGATGTTCGTGGCCGCGGCCGCGGGCGCCAAGGTCAGCAAACACGGCGGGCGCAGCGTCAGCAGCAAGAGCGGCAGTGCCGACGTCATGGAGGCGCTGGGCGTGAACATCAACCTGCCACCCGATGCGATCGCCCGTTGCATCGAGTCGGTTGGCGTCGGTTTCATGTTCGCCCCCAACCACCATCCGGCGATGAAGAACGTGGCGCCGGTGCGCAAGGAACTGGGCGTGCGCACCATCTTCAACCTGCTCGGGCCGCTGACGAATCCGGCCGGCGCGCCCAACATCCTGATGGGTGTGTTCCATCCGGACCTGGTGGGCATCCAGGTGCGGGCGCTGCAGCGACTCGGCACCGAACATGCCGTTGTCGTCTACGGCCGTGACGGCATGGACGAGGTCAGCCTGGGTGCGGCGACCATGGTCGGCGAACTGCGCAACGGCGAGATCAACGAATACGAGATCCATCCGGAAGACTTCGGCATGGTGATGGCCAGCAATCGCGCGCTCAAGGTCGAAACCGCCGAGGAGTCCCGGGCCATGTTGCTGGGCGTGCTCGACAACCAGGACGGCGCGCCGCGGGACATCGTGATCCTGAACGCCGGCGCGGCACTGTATGCGGCGAACGTGACCGACACGATCGAGGCCGGTATCGACAAGGCCCGCGCCGCCATCGCGTCCGGCGCCGCCAAGGCCAAGCTGGCGGAACTGGTCGCGGCAACCACGGCAGCGGCAGCCTGACGACCGGCCCACGGCGTCAGGCTCGCAGAGGCCCCGGAACGGCGCCGGGCAGTTTTCTACGCGTTGTCTGCGTGTTTACACGCATTGACCGACCTTGCGCGGGTGCCTAAGGTGGTGTGGTCCGTGCCCAGGAATGCTGTGAAACCAGCGTCCAAGAACCCATCAGGAGACATGCCATGCGCCGTACCACGATTTCCGGTTTGTTGACCTTGTTGCTGGGGCTGTCCGCGCTGCCCGCCGTGGCCCAGGGTCGCCTGACCCTGTATTGCAGCTCCGACGCCGCCTGGTGCCAGCAGGCCAAGACCGAGTTCGAGAAGAAGACCGGCATCTCGGTCGACATGACCCGAAAGAGCTCCGGCGAAACCTATGCCCAGATCAAGGCCGAGTCATCCAACCCGAAGGGTGACGTCTGGTGGGGCGGCACCGGTGACCCGCACCTGCAGCCGAGGAGGGCTTGACCCAGGCCTATGCGTCGCCGTTGCGCACCCAGTTGTGGGATTGGGCCAACAGCCAGGCGGTGGCATCGAAGGTGCGTACTGTCGGCATCTATTCCGGCGCGCTGGGATACGGGTTCAACACCGAACTGCTGAAGAAGCAGGGTCTGCCCGAGCCCAAGTGCTGGAAGGACCTGATCAATCCCGTCTACAAGGGCAAGATCCAGGTCGCCAACCCGAACTCGTCGGGCACCGCCTACACCTTGCTGGCTACGCTGGTCCAGTTGTTCGGCGAGGACGAGGCCTTCAAGTTCCTCAAGGCCATGAACGCCAACGTCAACCAGTACACGAAATCGGGTTCGGCGCCGATCAAGGCGGCTGGCGCCGGCGAGACGGTCATCGGCATCGTGTTCGCGCACGACGCGGTGGCGGTCGCCGAGGCCGGCTTCCCGATCAAGACCGTCATTCCGTGCGAAGGCACGGGCTACGAGATCGGCTCCATGAGCATCGTGCAGGGTGCGCGCAACCTGGACAATGCCAAGAAGTTCTACGACTTCGCGCTCGACGCCGAATTCCAGAGCAAGGCCCAGGAGGTCAAGTCCTTCCAGGTGCCGTCGAACAAGGCGGCCAGGACCTCGCCCAAGGCGCCCGACCTCAAGAAGATCAAGCTGATCGACTACGATTTCGTCAAGTACGGCTCGTCGGCCGAGCGCAAGCGGCTGCTCAAGAAATGGGACGATGAAATCGGTTCCTTGCCGCGCTGATCGAAAGGCCCTGGTCCGCGACTAGCCTTTTCCCGACCGTGCAGATTTCCCGCCTGGATCGCCAGGCAGCCGGCATCGCGCTGTGCGTGGTGCTGGCCGTTGCGGTCTTGCCGTGGTACGCGATCCAGGACGGCTTCTGGAGCACCGGCTGGCTGCGCGACTATCCGCTGTCCGGCGACGCGGCGCCGGCGTTGTTCCTGTGGCTGCAGGGGCGCAACCTGTGGTTGTTGCCGGTCGGCGTGCTGGGCCTGATCGCCTTGCTGGCCGGGCTGCGCGGCGCGTCGCAGGCCGTGCAGGCCCGCCTGTTGATGGCGCTGGGGCTGCTGGGCATCGTCTACATGCTGGCCCAGGGTTTCCTGTTCGGCCTGCGCGGCTGGAACCTGGCCTGGCTGGCGCAGCTGTTCGGCGAGACCGAGCAGCGCCAGTTCGGCATGGGTTACGGTGCGCTGGTGGCCGGCGCCGGTTTCCTGTTCCTGCTCACACGCGGGCTGGCGCTGCGCGGCATGGTCTCGGGCGACGCCTTTGTCGCCGGATCGCTGGGCCTGGTGATCGCGCTGACGCTGCTGTTCATTGGTTTTCCGGTGCTGCAGATGCTGGTCATCCCGTTCCGCGGGCCCGATGGCGGCTGGGCGATGGCGCCGTTCCTCGAGCGCCTGGTCGACGACAAGATATGGCGCGTGGCCTGCTTTTATTCACGCTCGACCTGCGGCGTGGCGTGGAACTCGTTGCTGCTGGCGATCACCGTCGGCGTGTTGTCGACCCTGCTCGGACTGGCCTTCGCGCTGGTGCTGACGCGTACCGGCGTGCGTTTCCGCTCCGCGTTCAAGTCGCTGTCGCTGCTGCCCATCATCACGCCGCCCTTCGTCATCGGCCTGGCCATCATCCTGTTGTTCGGCCTGTCCGGCAACGTGACGCAGTTCGTCGCGCAGGTGTTCGGCCTGGAGCCGACGCGCTGGGTCTACGGCTTTACCGGCGTGTTGATCGCGCAGCTGTTGTCGTTCACGCCGATTGCCTTCCTGGTGCTGATCGGTGTCGTCGAGGCGATCAGCCCGTCGCTGGAGGAGGCGGCGCAGACGCTGCGCGCCAGCCGCTGGGAGACCTTCAAGACCGTCACCTGGCCGCTGATGCGCCCCGGGCTGGCGAATGCCTTCCTGCTCGGCTTCATCGAGAGCATGGCCGACTTCGGCAACCCGCTGGTGCTGGGTGGCAACTTCAACGTGTTGTCGACCGAGATCTTCTTTGCCGTCGTCGGTTCGCAGAACGACCAGGGCCGGGCCGCGGTGCTGGCCATCATCCTGTTGCTCTACACCATCGGCGCGTTCTACCTGCAGCAGCGCTGGCTGGGCCGGCGCTCCTACACCTCGGTCAGCGGCAAGGGAGATGGCGGCATGCATCCGCCGCTGCCGCGGCGCATCGCCTGGCCGATCACCGTCATCACCGCGATCTGGGGCCTGTTCACCATCGTCGTCTACCTGATGATCGTCTACGGCAGCTTCGTGCAGCTGTGGGGTCTGGACCATACCCTGACGTTCAAGCACTACATACACGCGTTCAAGGTCGCGTATGGCGAGTTCGGGCTGCGCTGGGAGGGTTCGGCCTGGAACAGCTTCTGGACCACGATACAGATCGCCACCGTGTCGGCGCCGCTGACCGCGGCGGTCGGCCTGCTCACGGCCTGGCTGCTGATGCGCCAGGAGTTCCGCGGCAAGCAGGCGTTCGAGTTCGGCACCATGCTCAGCTTCGCGATTCCGGGCACGGTGATCGGCGTGAGCTACATCATCGCGTTCAACGTGCCGCCGATCGAACTCACCGGCACCGCCGCCATCCTGGTGATCTGCTTCGTGTTCCGCAACATGCCGGTGGGCGTGCGCTCGGGCATTGCATCGCTGTCGCAGATCGACAAGAGCCTGGACGAGGCCTCGCTGACGCTGGGCGCCAACTCCTGGACCACGTTCCGGCGCATCACGCTGCCGCTGATCCGCCCGGCCATCCTGTCGGCGCTGGTGTACAGCTTCGTGCGCAGCATGACGGCCATCAGCGCGGTGATCTTCCTGGTCAGCGCGCGGCACGACATGGCGACGAGCTACATCATCGGGCGGGTCGAGAACAACGAATACGGGGTTGCGATCGCGTATTCGACGGTGCTGATCGTCGTCATGCTGATCGCCATCGGCGTGTTCCAGGGGCTGGTCGGACAACGCAAGCTGGGTCGTCGCGGCGGCCAACAGGAATCAACCATGATGGCAGGAGGCGCATGAACACCCCCCCACGAAACGCGGAGCGCAGCAAGGGGCCGGCCCGGGTCGTATTCGACAAGGTCACCAAGCGCTACGGCACCAGCACCATCGCGGCGGTGGACCAGGTTTCGCTTGATTTCCCCGCCGGCAAGCTGGTCACCCTGCTCGGCCCGTCCGGTTGCGGCAAGACGACGACGCTGCGCATGATCGCCGGGCTGGAGATGGCCACCAGCGGCCGCATCCTGATCGGCGACGACGATGTGACCAAGCTGCCGGCCACGGCCCGCGACGTGTCGATGGTGTTCCAGTCGTATGCCTTGTTCCCGCACATGACGGTGATGGAAAACGTCAGCTACGGACTGAAGATGTCGGGTCTTGCCAAGGATGCCATCGCGCCCAAGGCGATCGACGTGCTCAGGCAACTCGGGCTGGACAAGCTCGCCGCGCGGTATCCGAACGAACTCTCCGGCGGCCAGCAGCAACGCGTGGCGCTGGCCCGGGTGTTTCTGTTCGACGAGCCGCTGTCCAACCTGGATGCCAAGCTGCGCCGCTACGTGCGCCAGGAGATCCGCGACCTGCAGCAGGCGCTGGGGCTGACGGTGGTCTACGTGACGCACGACCAGGAGGAAGCGCTGGCGGTTTCGGACACCATCGTCGTCATGAACAACGCGGTCATCGCACAGACCGGAACGCCGCGCGAACTGCACGACCTGCCGCAGACCCGGTTCGTGGCCGACTTCATCGGCGAGGCCAACGTGCTGCCGTGCGAGGTCGTCTCTGCCGGTGGCGCCGATGCGCCAGCCATGATCCGGCTCGGCGACCTGACGCTGCAGACCAATGCCTGCGAAGGCACGGCCGCTCAGCGCCATGTGGCGGTGCGGCCGAACCGGGTCACGCTGCAGGCGGCGGGCAGCCCGAACACGCTGGAGGCCACGGTGCAGAAGGCGACCTATGTCGGCGAACGCATGGAATACATCGTGCAGACGGCGCTCGGCGACCTGTTCGTCACGGCGGCCAACACCGACCAGCCGGTTGCCGCCGGCACGCCGGTGGCGCTGGGGTTCGGGGTCGGCGACGTGGTGCTGCTGCGCGACTGACGCCGCCGCCGTGCCATCGGTCCGGCGGCCGGGCGCCCGACCGCCGCGCGCGGCCCGTGGCTCAGAGCAGCGGCGTGCCGAACAGGTCCTGCATCTGCCGCGCCAGCGCCGCATTGCTGGCCAGGATGGGATTGCCGTTCTCGATGCCGCCCGGCGTCCAGAAGTCGTTGACGTGGCCACCCGCCTCGGTGATCAGCAGCAGCGAGCCGGCGACGTCCCAGGAATTGATGTGTGCTTCGGCGTAGGCTTCGATGCGACCGGCCGCGACATAGGCCAGGCCGAGTGCCCCCGAGCCGGCCCGGCGCACCGAGCAGCCGGCATGCGCGGCGCGGCCCACCATGTCCAGGTAGGTCGATACCGGGATCCGGGTCGACCAACCGACCTCGACGGTGGACGCGTTGATGTCCGACACCGAGCTCACCTGCAGGCGCTGGCCATTGAGCCAGGCGCCCTTGCCGCGCTGGGCGATGAACAACTCGTCCTGGTTGGGTTCGTAGACGGCGCCGGCCTCGAGTCGCCCGTTCACCAGCAAGCCCAGCGAGATGCAGTAATGCGGGATCTGGCGTGCGAAGTTGGCGGTGCCGTCGATCGGGTCGACGATCCACAGCCGGGTGCCGTCGACGGAACCGCCGCCTTCCTCCCCGAGTACCGCGTCGCCAGGAAAGCGCCGTTCGATGGCGTCGCGCACCAGTTCCTCGACGGCCCCGTCGGTGGCGGTCAGGTAGTCTTGCCGGCCCTTCATCGAATAGGCCGGCTTGTCGGGTGCGGTGAAGGCCTGGCGCATCCTGGCGCCGCCGGCGCGGACGATCTCGTCGATCGCGGTCATCAATTCGGTCATGCGGAATCCTGGGTTGAGAGGGCGGCAGGGGTTGCGTGGCGGCGAGCGACGTGGTTTAGCGGAGCATCCATGCATGCGCCGGGTCGTTGCGGAACACCCACAAGCGGTTCGGACCGGCCATGACGTTGAGGTAATACAGGTCGTAGCCGTGGGGCGCGACGACCGGGTGGTAACCGCGCGGCACCATCACGACGTCATGGTCCTCCACCGCGCAGGCCTCGTCGAGGCTGCGGTCGTCGGTATAGACGCGCTGGAACGCGAACCCCTGGGACGGTTTGAGCCGGTGGTAATAGGTCTCTTCCAGCTCCGTCTCGTGGGGCGGCGTTTCCGTGTCGTGCTTGTGTGGCGGATAACTCGATGCATGGCCGGCCGGCGTCAGCACTTCGACCACCAGCAGGTGCGCGGCAGTCGGATCGTCGTGCGGCAGGATGTCGCACACGTAGCGGGTGTTGCTGCCCTTGCCGCGCACGCTGCGTTTCATCCCGGCCGGATCTAGCAGGCGCACCACACGCGGCCGATCATCGCCGGGAGCCGTGCACAGCGCCAATTCGGCATCGCGCACGGCCCGCACCCGCACCGTCTTGCCGGGCGGCACGTAGAGCGCAGCCGGCGACACCGCGTCGAATACGCTGTCGCGCACGCCCAGCGAGAGATAGTCCTGCCCGTCGACCGTGACGTCGACGGTGCCGCACAACACGACCAGGCACAACTCGCGTGTGCCGGTGTCGATGCTCTCGCGCTCGCCGCCGGCAAGCCGCTGGGCCTTGAAGCCGACGTGTCTCCAACCCGCGGACTGCGGCGTCACCTCGACGATGTCGCGCCCTTCGCGCCGGGCCTTGACCTGCAATCGGCTCACCATGTCATGCTCCCAGGCGCGTGGACAGGCGCTCGACGATGCCGTGCAGGGTGGCATAACCCAGGCTGGCGTATTGGAAACTCGGCGCCACGGCCGGATCCTGCTCGGCCTCGACCACCAGCCAGCCCTGGTAGCCGCCGGCATGCAGGGTCGACAACACGGCGTCGAAATCGATGGCGCCGTCGCCCGGCACGGTGAATGCGCCGTACAGGACGCTGGTCAGGAAACTCCAGCCGTCATTGCGTGCCTGCGCGACGACGTCGGCGCGCACGTCCTTGCAATGGACATGCACCACGCGCGCGAGATGCTTGCGCAGCAGGGGCACCGGATCGCCGGCGCCGCCGAACCAGGCATGTCCGGTATCGAACAGCAGTCCGACATGGCGCGGGTCGGTGACCGCCATCAGCTGGTCGACGTCCTCGGGCGACTCCACGTAGGCGCCCATGTGGTGGTGGTAGGCCAGCGTCAGGCCGTAGGTCTGCTGCAGGTGGGCGCCGAAGGCATCGAGCTTCTCGCCATAGGCCTGCCATTGTTCCGGGTCGACAAACCGCGGTCGATGGCCAAGCGGCGTGTCGATCTGGCCCTGGATCGTGCCCGCGCACTCGCCGTAGACGACGACGCCGGCACCATTGAATTGCAGTTTGGCCATGTGGTCGTGGCAGCGCGCGATTTCGGCTTCGACGCTGTCCTCGGCCAGCAGGCCGCTGTACCAGCCCGACACGCAGGCCAGGTTGAACTCGGCCAGCTTGGCCTGCAGGCCCGGTCCGTCCTTGGGGAACTTGTTGCCGAGCTCGAAGCCCGCATAACCGATTTGCCGGCCTTCCGACAATGCGGTCTCCAGCGGCGTCTCGCTGCCCAGTGCGGGCAGGTCGTCGTTCATCCAGCTGATCGGGTTGATGCCGATGCGCACGTTCCAGTTCATCGATGCTGGCCTTTCTTTGCCGTGTCGTAGGCGGCGCGTGCGCGCGTGACTTCGTCTCGGGGCGAGACTTCGGGAATCGCCACTTCCCACCAGCAGCCGCCGTCGTCGGTGGTGCGGGTGTGCGTGGTGTCGATCACCAGCACCTGGGTCTTGCTGGCGGCGCGTGCGGCGACCATCGCTGCACGCAACCCCGCCAAGTCGGCCACGTGTTCGGCATCGGCGCCCAGGCTGCGAGCGTGGGCCGCAAAGTCGATCTGCGCCGCAGCCTGGCCCGGCACCGCGCAATCGTCGAGCATGTTGTTGAACGATGCACCGCCACTGGCCGATTGCAGCCGCGCGATGCAGCCGAAGCCGCGGTTGTCGAGCACCACGATGATGAGCTTGAGGCCCAGCATGACCGAGGCTGCGATCTCGGAGTTGAGCATCAGGTAGGAGCCGTCACCCACCATGACGATGACCTCCTGCTGCGGCCGGGCCATCTTGACGCCCAGGCCGCCGGCGATCTCGTACCCCATGCAGGAGTAGCCGTATTCGACATGGTAGCTGCCCGGTGTACCGGCCCGCCAGAGCTTGTGCAGTTCGGCTGGCAAGGTGCCTGCGGCGCAGACCACCACGTCGGACTCGTCGCTGCGTTCGGTCGAGTCGCGCACGACGCCGATCACGTCGGCGTCGTAGGGCACGACGCCGCTTGCCGGTTCGGCGGTCGTCAGTTGCCCGACCCGGTGGCGCCAGCCGTCGGCGCGGGCCGTGCAGGTCGTGGTCCAGCCGGGATCGGCTTGCCAGTCGCCGAGTCCGGCATGCAGCGCATCGAGTGCCACGCGCGCATCCGCCACCAGGCTGGTGCCGCCGCATTTGAGCGCATCGGACGCCAGCACATTGATGCCCAGCACCGGCGCACCGAACAGGCTGCGCGAGCCGGTGGTGAAATCCTGCAGCCGGCTGCCGATGGCGATCACCAGGTCGGCTTCGCGTGCGCTGTCGTTGGCCGCCGGCGAGCCGGTCACGCCGATGGCCCCGAGGTTGAGCGGATGGTCCCAGTGCAGACTGCTCTTGCCGGCCTGGGTTTCGGCCACCGGCACGCCATGCGCGCGCGCGAATCGGTCCAGCGCCTCCCAGGCCTGGCTGTACAACACGCCGCCGCCGGCGACGATCAGCGGTCTGCGTGCGCGGCGCAGCAGGGCCGTGGCGGCATGCAGTTCGTTTGCATCCGGGCCGGGGCGCCGTATGCGCAGCGGTGCCGGTTGCAGGAAGGTGGCGGGGCAGTCGAACGCCTCGGCCTGCACGTCCTGCGGCAGCGCCAGGCAGACCGGGCCGCAGCTGGCGGGGTCGAGCAGGGTCGCGATCGCGCGGGGCAGCGACTGCAGGATCTGCTCGGGGCGCACGATGCGGTCGAAATACCGGGTCAGCGGCCGGAAGGCGTCGTTGACGCTGGCGTCGCCGTACGCCGGGTGCTCGAGTTGCTGCAGCACCGGGTCCGGGGCGCGCGATACGAAGGTGTCGCCCGGCAGCATCAGCAGCGGCAGGCGGTTCACGTGCGCCAGTGCGGCGGCCGTCAGCAGGTTGGTCGCGCCCGGCCCGATGGACGTGGTGACGGCCATCATGCGCTGGCGGAACAAGGCCTTGCCGTAGGCAATCGCCGCATGGGCCATGGCCTGTTCGTTGTGCGCGCGCCAGGTCGGCAGCGACGCGCGCTGCGCCCACAAGGCTTCGCCCAGGCCGGCCACGTTGCCGTGGCCGAAGATGGCGAACACGCCGGCGCAGTAGGGCTGCAGCGTGCCGTCGGACATCTCGACCTGCAGCGCCGCCAGATGGCGCACCAGGGCCTGGGAGAGGGTCAGTCGTTCGGTAGTCATCGTCGTGGAGGGGGCCGCCTGATCATGCCCCGATCGTCGCATGGGCATGCCGGTTCGCCCAGGCGCGCGACAACACGGTGAAGTTGTCCGCGACCGCGTCCACCAGTTCCTGGTCGCTGCATTGTTGTTGCAACCAGCGCCGCGACGGCTCGGCCCACAGGCTGCGCCCGACCATGAAGCCCTTGACGACGGGATGCAGCGCCTGCGAAAAGCTGTCGGCCAGCTGGTCCAGCGGCTGGTTCAGGCCCAGGATGACGACACCGCGGCACAAGGGGTCGCGTTCGGTCACGAGCTGGCCCAGCGCCTCCCAGCCGCCCGCCTGCATCGGGGCGAGTTTCCACCACTCGGGTTGCAGGCCGAGGTTGTACAGCCGCTTGACGGACCGCAGCACGATGGCGTCTGCGTCCGGGGCAGAGATGGTGCGGGTGCCGGGGCAGATGATCTCCAGCAACAATTCATGGCCGCTGGCGCGGGTGGCCTGCCACAACTCCTGCAGCTTGAGCTCCTGTTCCAGCCGCAGCGGCGCCGGATCGTCCGGATGGTAGTGCACCAGGCATTTGCAGACCTGCTCGGCGGGCCAGCCATGCAGGCTGCTGCCGATGGACAGGCCACCGTCGAAACGCAGCGGGCGCGAGCCCGGCAATTCGGCCGGCCGGCCGACCCACCAGCCCCGCCCGGTGGCAGCGGCCAGCGCATCGGCGCCATAGTCGCCGCCGTCGATCAGCACGCCAATCCGGCCCCGCAGTGCGGCGGCGGTCTCGACCTGCTCCACGGCGCGCAGCAACAGCTTCTTCAACTGCACCACGTCCGCGGTGGCGGCACCCGTCTCGTGTGCGAGTGTGCGGAACTGGCTGCGATGGTCAAAGGCAATCACCTGCAACTCCGGCCAGGCCTGGCGCCGGCGCGTGGTACGGTGCAAATGGGCCAGCTGCCGGTCGGCGTCGACGCGCGGGTTGCGCGAGCCGCCGAACCAGTGAGCGAGTTCTTCCGGCGTCGGCATGGCCGGCGCGCACGCGTGGCGCGACACGACGATGGCGCCGCAGGCGTTGGCCAGCCGCGCGGCTCCGGCAAAATCCATGCCGCGCAGGAAACCGGTCATCAGGCCGGCGGCGAAGGCGTCGCCGGCGCCCAGGACGTTCATCACCTCGACCCGTTCGCCCTGGATCGTCAACGCGTCTTCCAGTTGCCGCGGCACGGCGCCGGGAATGAAGCAGCAGCCGGCCGCGCCGAGCTTGACCACCAGTGCTGCCGGCGTCACGGCCCGCACGGCACGCAGCGAGGCCAGCAGGTCTTCGGCCACGCCGCCGGCGATCAGGAATTCTTCTTCGGTGCCGATCAGCAGGTCGAACTGCGGCAGCATCGCCTGCAACTGGGTGGTGACGTGGGCATCGGCCACGTACCGGTTGGCGCCTTCGCCACGTTTGGTCAGGCCCCACAACACGGGACGGTAGTCGATGTCGAGCACCCGCAAAACGCCGTGGCGGGCGGCATGGGACAAGGCCCGGCCGGATGCGGCGCGCACCGTCGGCGCACTGAGATGGGTGCCGGTGATCAGCAGTGCGCGGCATCCGGCGATGAAGTCCTCGTCGATCAGGTCCGCGTCGATCGCCATGTCGGCGCAGTTCTCGCGGTAAAACAGCAGCGGGAAGGTGTCGCGATCCTTGAGGCCGAGCAGCACCAGCGCGGTCAGGCGCTGCGGGTCGACCTGCACCTGGGAAATGTCGCATCCCTCGCGCGCCAGCGTCTCGGTCAGGAAGCGCCCCATCTGTTCGTCGCCGACACGCGAGACCATGGCCGCGCGCAGGCCCAGCCGGGCGACGCCGAACGCGATATTGGCCGAGCTGCCGCCCAGGTACTTGGCGAAACTCGATACGTCCTCGAGCCGGGCACCGAGTTGTTGCGCATACAGGTCGACGGCGAGCCGCCCCAGGCAGGCGATGTCGTACCGGCGGCCCGGGGCAATGTCCAGGGCGGGCGGGGCTGCAGGATGTGTCATGGCAGGTGGCGCAAGCGCATAGGTCGACTCGATGGCCCAATGGGTGACCGGCAGCTGGCTGGAGCACCGTACCACGGCGATCCGGTCCAGCGTCAGTGGCCGCTGGGCGAACTGCTCGGCCATCAGCTCGCACAGCCGCTGGTTGTCGGGGTGCGGCTGGGCATAGGCCAGGCTCAGGTGCGGATACGGTGACAGGCCTGCACGGGTGCCGGCCGCGGTCGCCGTCGCCGACTGCAAGGTGTCGAACGCGGCACTGGGGGCCAGGCGCAGGTACAGGCAGCGGAAGAAGTGCTCGTCCGCCCCGACCCCGTCGATGGCCCAGGTCTGCACGGTGGTGTGTGTGGCCAGGGAGCGGGCCAGTTGCTGCAGCGCGTGCAGTGGCAGGTCGAGGTCGCCCTGGATGGTCACGTGTGGCTCGAATCGTGCGCCTTGCATCAGTGCCGAGAGCCGGGCGATCGTTTCCACCAGGGCGGGCTCATGGTCCGGTCCGGGCAACAGCCACAGGGAGTATTCGGTCATCGTCGTCGCGCGTCAGGCATGCGAGGGCATGGTGACGCAACGCATCGAAATTGCACTCGGGCAAACGCCTAGAATGTTTTTTCTATTTTTCCGTTGCTGCAGCAGCTTGTCGACATCGTGAACGCTCCCCATGCTCCCGGAGTCCGGCCGGAGTCCAATCCGGCGGCTGAACAATTGCTGGCCGATATCGGCGATGCCTACCCGTCGCTGAGCCGGCAGCTCAAGGTGATTGCACGCTACGTCGAGCAGCACCGCGACCATATCGGCCTGGACCGGATCCAGGACGTTGCCCAGCGGTGCGAGGTGCAGCCGTCGGCGGTGATCCGGTTTGCCAAGCGGTTCGGCTTTTCGGGTTATTCCGAGATGCAGAAGATCTTTCGCGATGGCATTGCCCAGCAGATCGCGCCCAGCCGCAACTACCAGGTGCGCATCCGGCGCGTCATCGAACAGGCGCAGGGGCGGCTGAGCAGCGCCGACATCGCCGACGAATTCATCGGCGGCAGCATTTCCGGCATGCAGGAGCTCAAGCGGGATCTGCACAGCACGGTGTTCGACGATGCGGTGGCACTGCTCGCGGCCACGGACGCGATCTGGGTCGTCGGTTGCCGGCGCTCGTTCGCCGTCGCGACCTACCTGACCTACGCGTTGCAGCACACGGACAAACGGGTCGCATTGCTGACCGGCCTGGGCGGCATGTATGAAGGTCATTTGCGCAGCGTGCGCCCGGGCGACGTGATCGTCGTCATCAGCTACACGCCGTATGCCCCGGAATCGCTGGAGTGCGCGCGGGTGGCGGTCGGCCGCGGCGCGCATCTGATTGCGATCACCGACAGCCTGATGAGCCCGCTGGCCGCGACGGCCGCTGCGACGCTGGTGGTGCACGAAAGCAGCACGTTCGGCTTCCGCTCCCTGACCAATACCATGTGCCTGGCACAGAGCCTGTTCATTGCGCTGGCCTATCGCACCGAACTGCCATCTGCACCGGTGGATGCGGCCACGGCAGCCGAGAGATAGGCCATGCTGCGCGCCAGTTGCTGCTCGATGTCGGCAGCGGTGATGACCGCATCGGCGAACGGCTCGAACGACACGGCGCCGCGGTAACCCGCGGCCAACAGCGTACGCAGCTGGCCGACGGTGTCCAGGCGGTCGCGCGGGCCCACCAGGACGCGGTGCGGATCGCGCATCGCGTCGCGCGCTGGCCGCGGGTCGTCGACGCCCGAGACATGCACCAGTCCGGTGTCGGCCGCGAAGAACGTGTCCTCGCCCGCCAGATGGTGATGGAAACTGTCGTGCACCAGTTGCAGCGTTGTGGGGGATCCCAGCGTCTGGATCGCGTATCGGGCCTGGGATTTGCGTCGTAGTGCGCATTCGGCGAATCCGAGCGGCTCGATCAGGCCGGTCAAGCCGTGGTCATGCAGCAGGGGAAGGATCTGCCGCAAGGCCAGCAGCAGGTCGTCAAGGCGCTGGGTGTCCGATCGCGGGTCCTGGCGGCTGTTGGTCGGACACAACACGACGGCCTGGGCGCCACAGGCGCTGGCTTGGCGCATCAGCGCCGTGGCCTCGCGTGCACGCGCCACATCCCACTGATCGAAGCGCTGCAAGGCGTTGATCGATCGGATGGTCAGGCCGTGGCCACGGGTGATGGCCAGGATGTCGCCGGTCGCGGTTCCGTCGTGGGTTTCCGCGCCATCGAGGTCGTTGCGCAGTTCGATCGTGGTCACGCCCAGGCGGCATGCCATGGCGGCAAAGGCAGGCAGCGGCAAGCGCGCGGCGCAGATGCGATTGATGGCAAACCGGATTGGCAGATGCACCATGCGGGTCTCCGTTGCGGACGCGTCGCGCCGGTTTTCGGTTGCGGGTGAAACAAAAATTCTAAGGCAGTCGTACTTGGGAAACGATTTTCGAAACGCCGTGGCAAAGGCTTATAGTGCGCGTTCGCACGCCGGGCAGTGGCGTCATTTCCCACGGGAGCAAGCATGAAGAATGTCGCGATTTTTGGAGCTGGCCGGATCGGCCGCATTCACGCAGGCAACCTGGCGGCCTTGTCCGGCGTCACCTTGAAATATGTCAGTGATCCGGTTGCAGACGCCGCCGGTTCGCTCGCACGGCAGCTCGGTGCACAGGTGGCCAGTGCCGACCAGGTCTTTGCCGACCCCGCCATCGACGCCGTGGTGATTGCGTCCAGCACCGACACGCACAGCGACCTGCTCAGCCGCGCGGCGGCGGCGGGCAAGCACATCTTCTGCGAGAAGCCGATCGATTTGTCGCTGGCGCGGGTACGGTCCTGCGTGCAGGCGGTGCAACAGGCCGGCGTGGCCTGCATGATCGGATTCCAGCGCCGGTTCGATCCGACCTTCAACGAGGCGCGCTCGCGGCTCGATCGGGGCGAGATCGGCAATCCGGAGATGTTGATCGTGACCAGCCGCGACCCGGGGGCGCCACCGGTCGACTACATCAAGGCCTCGGGCGGGATCTTTCGGGACATGCTGATCCACGACTTCGACGTCTTTCGCTGGATCCTGTGCGCCGACGGCGACACGGCCCAGTGGCTCAGTGCGACCGGCTCGGTGTTGACCGACCCGGCAATCGGCGCAGCTGGGGACCTGGACTGCACGGCGGTGACCATACGCACGGCCAAGGGACGGCTGTGCCAGATCAATACGACGCGTCGCTCGGCCTATGGGTACGACCAGCGTTTCGAGGTGATGGGTTCGCACGGCATGCTGCAGTGTGGCAACCACCGTCCGACCGAGGTCGCGCAATGGGATGCCGGCGGCATCCATGGTGACAACCCGGAGAACTTCTTCCTGCAGCGTTACGCCGCGGCCTACCGGCTCGAGATGGCGCATTTCTTCGACTGCCTGCAGTCGGGCTCGGCGTTCCGGACCACCGCGGCCGATGGCCTGGCCGCCCAGGAACTGGCCGACGCGGCGTCCGAAAGCGCAAAATCCGGCCGGGCGGTGACCTGGTGAGGCCTGTCATCGGGCTGGACTACGATCGGAGGTTTAGTCTGGTGCAACGAACATGTCCGATATCCTGAATGAAATCGTCGCCGTGAAGCGCGCAGAGGTCGCCGCTGCGCAGGATCGACGCCCGTTCGCGCTGGTGCGTGCCGATGCCGAGTCCCGCGTCCTGACCCGGGATTTCGAAGATGCGATGCGCCAGCGCATGCGTGCCGGACGCAATGCGGTGATCGCCGAGATCAAGAAGGCGAGCCCGTCCAAGGGCGTGATCCGGGAAGATTTCGTGCCCGCCGACATTGCCCAGACCTATGCCGAGCATGGCGCGGCCTGCCTGTCGGTGCTGACCGACCAGCGCTTCTTCCAGGGGCAAGCCGACTATTTGAAGCAGGCACGTGCCTCGTGCCAGTTGCCGGTGCTGCGCAAGGATTTCATCGTCGATCCCTACCAGATCTACGAATCCCGCTCGATGGGGGCCGACGCGATCCTGCTCATTGCGGCCTGTCTGGACGACGCCCAGTTGCGTGACTTCGAGGCGATCGCGCAGGGTTTGTTCATGTCCGTGCTGGTCGAGGTGCATGACGAGCAGGAACTGGGTCGAGCGCTGCCACTCAAGACCCCGTTGATCGGCATCAACAACCGCAATCTGCGCAGCTTCGACGTTTCGCTGGATACGACCCTGGATCTGTTGTCCAAGGTGCCCTCGGACCGATTGCTGATCACGGAAAGTGGCATCCACGAGCGCAAGGATGTGCAACGCATGAACGAGGCCGGCGTCCGCGGGTTCCTGGTGGGCGAGGCTTTCATGCGGGCCCCCGATCCTGGTGTTGCGATGGCGCAACTGTTTCCATCGCAAGAGCGTGCTTGAGGGGCCCGGACGTGTCCGTTCGCCGCTGAGCATGGGGCGCGGTCGAGCGGAGCGGGTCCATGGCATCTGAGCCGTCGGCCGGTCAGGTGGATTGGCTGGAGGCTGGATTGCTGGCCTGGGATCCGGGTGCCTGGCTGATCGCGCCCGATTGGCGCGAGACGGTCGATGCATTTCTTGCCAGCGCTGCCGGTCGTCGACTGGGCGAAGCGATCGAGGCGCGGTTGGCTGCCGGCGCCACGATCTATCCCCCCGAGCCGCTGCGGGCGTTGCGGCTGACACCGTTGCACCGGGTGCGTGTCGTGATCCTGGGCCAGGATCCGTACCACGGTCCGGGCCAGGCCCACGGGCTGGCGTTTTCCGTGGCTGATGGGATGCCAGCGCCGCCGTCCTTGCGCAATATCCAGGCCGAAATTGCGCAAGAACGGCACGCGGAAGAACTCGCGCCGGGGTCCGTTCAGTACGGCGTGGGTGCGGGGGGTGACCTGACACGCTGGACCCATCAGGGCGTATTGCTGCTCAATACCTGTCTGACCGTCGAACGCGGGCGCCCCGGCATACACGCCCGCATGGGTTGGGAAGTACTTACTGGCGCAATCATCTCTGCCATTCTGAAGAGGCCGGATCCGGTCGTATTCATGTTGTGGGGCAAACATGCACAAGACTGCCTGGCGCGGGTGGATGGGGCAGGCGATGACGCGCCGCGCCTGTATCTGCGATCCAATCATCCGTCGCCATTGTCGGCACGGGGGCCGCCGGTTCCTTTCATGGGTTGCGGCCACTTCGCCAAGGCCAATGATTTCCTGCGACAGCATGGCGCGGCGCCGGTGGACTGGTGAATCGCGGATAATCTTGTTTATGCACCGCGGCCGTGTTCACAATTACGTGGCATAATCTGCGGTTCGCCCGAGGAGAGGTGGCCGAGTGGTTAATGGCAGCAGACTGTAAATCTGCCCTCTTACGAGTACGCTGGTTCGAATCCAGCCCTCTCCACCAGCGAAAGATTGAATTCGGTTATCGATCGGCAAGACTGAAATCAGACAGGAATTGAGCGTAGATGTAGTGTGATCCGTTCGTGTGGCGGCTGCGCAGGGGTGTCGGGGATCCCGGTTTCGGGTCCTGTGATGCGGGAGTAGTTCAATGGTAGAACCCTAGCCTTCCAAGCTAATGACGCGGGTTCGATTCCCGTCTCCCGCTCCACGGTCTGGTTTTTGTGTTTGCTGGTTGATGTGCGGTTTGAAGCCCATTTGGCTCAGTGGTAGAGCACTCCCTTGGTAAGGGAGAGGTCGCGGGTCCGATTCCCGCAATGGGCACCACATTGGTGTGTTGGCAAGGTCGAGGCGCTTGGCGTCGTTGCTGGCCGTGATGAGTGAATGGCTTTTCGAGTCCTTTTGGAGATTAGATAAATGGGAAAAGAAAAATTTGCGCGTACCAAGCCACACGTGAACGTGGGCACGAT
>CAXBDR010000064.1:0-19231 GCA_963974265.1 uncultured Rhodoferax sp. | reverse complement strand
GCTGCTTCGCGAAGTACGCCGTCGCTTTTCCCAGGATGTCGCGCTCCATCTTCACGCGCGCCAACTCCGCGCGTAGCCGCGCGATCTCCATCTGCTCTGAGCTCACCGGTTTGCTGCCGGCTCCGCCCAGTCGCCCCTGCTGCTCTGCCTTGATCCAGTTGTGCAGCGTCTGCTCGGCCAGCCCAAGAATCTTCGCCGTCGCAGCGATGCTCTGGCCCGTCTTGGCAAGCCGCACCGCCTCCAGCTTGAACTCCAGCGTGTACTTCGCCCTTGTCATTACCGTCACTTACGTTCTCCTTGCTGTCCATTTTGAACTCCTCAGCAAGGGATCCGTTTTTCGAGGGCAAGGTCAGGAATATCGACCCCGTCTCGATTCAATAGGCATGCCTGCAATCACGTTCCTCCCATCGCGCCTGACGCTTGCCAGCCGGCGAAGGAAGACAGAAACCGAAGTACATGATGGAATTCTGCGAATTCACGAAAATGAGCCCGATCCGTCGGCCTGGGCGCTGTACGACATGTTCTTCTGACCTGCTTGGCAAGAGCGAACAAGACGATAACGAAACGTGACTGGTAAACGAGGAAAGTCCCGCGATCCGATTTCGCCCGCCCTTGGCGACAGGGTGTCACTGCGCGACGTCAAGGGCATCGTCGTCGCCGACCTGGAAAAGCGCGCATTTGCTTCTGGCTACGCTCGACAAGACTGGGAGCATCTTGCGAACGGATATCTCATCCTCGACGACGATGGCGGGCTCGTACATCTTCCTTCCGGCGACGGCCAATCGGATGAATGTCGGCCGCGCCCTGTCGCCGATGAGGGGCCCCATGCGCGCGCAGGCGGGCTGCGGACAACAATGCGGGACGCGTTCGCGATGTACGACGGCCGCTCACCCACCGTGTTGTCCGAGATCTCGGCGCGCCATCGCGAACGCGCCGGTTTCCTCGAAGCCCTGATCGGGCTGATCGGCGACGACGACAGGATGGTCTCGGAAGGCGCCACATGGGTTCTCAAGTCCGAACTCGAGACTGGCAGGCGGCTGGACGAAAGCCTCACGGCCCGCCTTGTCGCGGCCGCAGACCGGGTCACGGCTTGGCAGGCCCAGTTGCATCTGTGCCAGATCGTCGCCCATCTGGAGGTGCCCGAAAGCGCCCGCGCGCCGTTGAGAACGTGGTTGATCCAGCGGCTCGATGCCGACCGGCCTTTCCTGCGCGCCTGGGCGCTCGATGGCCTGTGCCATCTGTCTGACGGCCCGCTCGGCTCGCTTCTCGACCGCATGGCCGATGATCCTTCGGCGTCTGTCCGCGCGCGAGTGCGTAACCTGCGGCGACAAGTGGCGCAACGTGGAGGCGTCTGAAGGCAATGGAAATATCGACTATGTCCGTGACCTCTTGGACGCATGTTGCCGGCGAGGGCCGCCTTGGCAGACGCACACAGCGTTGGTATTGGGTCGCACTGCTGTGCATCGTGGTCTGGGCCGCCCTCGGGTGTGCTTGCTCCGCAATCGCGCAGACGCGGTTCGATCTCGAGGCCATCGACGCCCATATCCGGGACACGCTGGAGCGCAACCGCGTCCCTGGCGCGGCCGTCGTCATCGTCGCTGATGGTGAAGTGCTGTTCCAGCGCACCTACGGACAAGATGGGCGGGGCGACCCGGTGACGGATCAAACGGTCTTTCGGCTGGGCTCCATGAGCAAGGCCTTCACCGCGCTTGTCGCCATGCGCCTGGTCGAACGGGACGTCATCGCGCTGGAAACGCCGGTGGCGGCCGTTCTGCCCGAGCTGCCCCTGTTCCATGACAGCGGTGCCACGCTGGAACACCTGCTGCGGCATGCCAGCGGCTTGCCGACGCGAACGCCCCACGCTGTGCCAACCGCATCGCTTTCGGAGCAGGTAGCGGCACTCGGCACGATCGATCGGGTTGCGCCACCCGGGGCCCGGCACCTCTATTCGAGTGCGAACTACCTCGTTGCCGCACGCATGCTGGAGAAGGCCTCGGGGAAGAGTTTCGAGCACCTGCTGTCGCGGGAGGTGCTGGGGCCGCTTGGATTTTCAGATCCGTCCGCGGCGCGGGATGGCAGATCCATGGCGTTCGGACACCGTCGCTGGGCACTATGGCCCGTTCCCTACCAGCCTTGGGCCGAAACCGGCCGTCTACCGACTGCATCCGTCACCGCAACTGCCGGGGACATGGCGCGGTTCCTTCGAGTTCAGCTTGGCGACGGGAGTTGGCAAGGCTCCCGCCTGCTCAGCGCATCCGCAATGCAAACGATGCACACGGGTGCCATCGACGGCGAGGGATTCCGCTATGCGCTCGGCTGGCGCGATGGAACCTTGCGAGGCGCGCGGGCAGTCTGGCACGGGGGCGTCTTGCCAGAACATCAGGGGATGATGATCCTGCTGCCGGAACGGGAGATCGGGATCGCAGTTCTGCTCAACGCATCATCCACCCTGCCGCTTCCGACGCGCCCGACAAGCCATAGGCTGGCCTCCGACATCGCGGAGATGGTGCTGGGTGAGAGGCCAGTTCCGATCCGGATCAGCTTTTCCGTCTGGCTCGCCGGGCTGTGGGTGGCGCTGGGAGCCGTCCTGCTCCATCAGTTCCATACCGTCATCCGGGTCCTGTCGGGCCGCGACCCGGCCTCCCGTCCTCTGCGCGCGGCCGTTGCGGATGCCGTGATCATGTTGGCACTGATCGTCGGCTTGCCACTGTATCTCAGGCTTTCGTGGCAGCAGTTCGCCCTCCAGGTTCCGGACCTTGCGATGTGGATCTCTGCCATGACCGGCCTCACGGTCGTGAGCAGTCTGGGCAGGGTTCGACAATGGCGCAAGGTCAGGAACGGCACCAATGGCAGCCTCAGGCCAATGCTGAACTAGTCCTTCCGTCGAATGCCGCCACCTTGATGATCAATGACTGACTCGGGGCAACTTCGATATTCGGGTATTGGTTCAGCGAAGCCTTCACGCTCAGGGGCAGGCATCCAGCGCCGCTTCGACTGGCATCAACGTCGATGTGCTCACGCCGAGCATCATGCCCGCCAGGTTCCGGGGACAGGTATTGCGTCACGCGGTCCCGGTCCAAATCCGATCACGATAGAGCAAGATGCCTCACCTCGACTCGGACGTGTTTCCTTGGCCGGATGTGTGTCGCCCGACTACCAGACCGTCGCGGTCCACTTCAGCGCGGCTTCCGCGACAAGCTGCAGAATGTCAGGCGGCAGGTCGCCCGAGCCCGTCCACTGACAAACCTCCAGAATGTCATCCTCCCTTAAGCCGGACGCAGTGAACGCCTCATGCCGAACAGTCCATGGGACGGAATGCGACTTAAGGCACTGCGAGACACGCCAACTGAAATCGCCAGATGAATCGAAAGGCCGGCGCGTCAGCGGCATGAGATCCGTGCATCCACTAATTGGAGGAAGACAGCATTGTTTGACCTGGGCAAACTGCGGCTCTAGGAAACTCACGAGGGGACTACAACATGCGCAGTCGACTCCTGGTAATGGCGCCAATGCTTGTCTTCCTGGCAGGTTGCGGGAATCTGCAGTCGCAAAAGCGCGCTGAACTGAGCCCATCTGGATTGACTGCCAGGACGGGCGAATTCGTGACATTGCCTGCGCAATTGCGCACACTGTCGGTACGGACAGGGGGATCGGACTATGTCAGTTGCGCCGAGCCAGGCCCGGATGTAGCGATGTCCGATACGTTCAAGTTCATCGCTGGAATTAGTCAAGACAAGTCAGCAGAGGCCTCCGACGGCGTTGCAGAGACATCATCCTCGTCCTCGCGAAAATCGGCCATCAACTCAGAACTGCAAACGACCACCGCAGCCCTTGAACTGGCTGGTCGAACACAAACCGTATTGCTCGCCAGGGAGTTCCTGTTTCGCACCTGCGAGGCAGCCGCAAACAAGTGGATAGACAACGCTGCGGTGAAAGAAAACCATCAGAAGATCATCGATGGCGTGCTCAAACTGATTGAAACTGACAACACCAAAGCGGATACCGCAAAAACAAAGGCCGAGACGGCTGCCGCCGTTTCAGCTGTGGCATTGGATGCAAGTGTTCTTGGTACGACCGGCGGTGCCGTGCGATCGGCGATTCTTGGAGCATGCACGACTGCACTTGAGCAGTGCCTGTTGAAACCTGGCGCAGACGACAAGGCCAAGGCCGCCTGCAAGACAACGTTCGTTGAATGTATCAAGTGAGGAGCATATGAGCGCTTTCAGAAACGCCGTGAGGGAAATGGTAGGCAAGAACGTCTATGTCGTTCTGGCCGCAACTCCTGTTCAAGCGAAATTGATCTCGGTTACTGACGACTTGGCTGTTGTTCAGCCGACGGACCCCTCCGTGAATTACAAGCTGGCTATCCACGTTGACAACTTGGTGTTTGCGTTTAACTGAGCAATGTCACTGTAGACAGCGAGTTGCTGAGGGACACTCCCATACCGTTCAAACAGTCGCCTTTAGGGAGCCGCCCAAACCTTCAATTCCCGTCGACGGAAGGTACAGGCCCTCCCCCGAGAGGCTGCGCGTGGCACTTCGATCACGAGGTCTCAGCAAGCTCGAGGGCGGCTGACGACCCCGGATCGCAGACCTTCCCGCGATAGCTAAGGTCGGATGGACCGTTCAGAATTCTGTCATCCAACCGCCCGACAAGGAGTCAGCCCTGCGCAGGTCAACCAATACATGGTGTCATTGACGATGGCGCGCGCGAACCTTTCCGAACTCGCCGACCAGGCCAAGGCCGGCGGCGAGAAAATCATCACCAAGAACGGTGAGAGTTTTGTCGCCCTGATCGACGCGGACCGACTGGACTACTACCACCAGCTGGAACGCGAACGCATCCACCTGTTGCTGATCGACGACGCCAAACGTGGTCTGGCCGACATCGAAGCCGGCCGCACGTACTCGGCGGATGTTGCTCTCAACCGGATTCAACAGCGCCGTGCGCGCGCTACCACTGACAAGGTCATGCACAAGCGAGACTGACGACATCTACCAGTCGCGCTGACGGCGGTATCAGAGGCATCAAAGTCAGGCCTATATCATCCAGCCAGCGCCCCAAAGCCGCTGGACTTCAGAAGAAGATGGGTCTGTCCAGCACGCTCAAATGTGTTGATAGATGGTATGGACCTGACCCCTACAAGACAACTGCATGGGCCTGAACTATCGATCGTCCGCACGCAGCAGTTTCATCAACGCATCGGTCTTCCATCGAACGTCAGCACGGCCGCGCACGACCTCGAATCCGTCCTTGGCCGCCCGCCGCGAAGGCCGGATCGATCGGTGACTTTGAATGACGACCTCACCTTCGGCGTTGAGGGCAAATTCGACTTCGTCACCAGACACCAGGTGCAATGCTTCTCGAATATGCTTGGGTATGGTGACCTGCCCCTTGGTGGTCATTGTGCTTGCCATGGCGACCTCCTGGCGAAGTATTGCTAGACATTGCCACGCTGTGCAACCCGCTTCCGGGGATACAGGGGTCATGTCCTTGGCTTCGCCTGGCCGCCCATCCCAAGCTGTCATGAACTGACACCCGGAAGTACACTCCGCCCATGCGCCCCTCCGAAGCCCTCGCCCACCATCGCACGCGTATCCGCGAGATCGCATTGAGCCATCGCGTGACCGGCGTGCGGGTATTCGGCTCGGCCATGCGCGGTGACGACGCCCCCGGTAGCGATCTGGATCTTCTGGTGGAGCCCACGCCGCTGACGACGCTGATGGATATTGGCGCCATCCGTTTCGAGCTCAAGCAGCTGCTGGGCATTGATGTCGACGTGCTCACGCCGAACAGCCTGCCGGCCAGATTCCGGGAGCAGGTATTACGCGACGCCGTCCCGCTATGAGGCGGGCCGCCGGCCACGTTCACACCTTGCCCACACCAAGCGCATCCAGACAGGCCGCCAGCCCATCCACCATCCCATCGACCTCCGCCGTCGTGACATTCAGCGCCGGCATGAAACGCAGCACCGACGGCCTCGGCGCGTTGAGCAGCAAGCCCGTGTTGTCACCGGCCGCGCCCAGCATCAGCTGCTCTCGCGCATAAGCCACCACCGCGGCCGCGATCGGCTGGCCGAGGTCCAGCGCGCGCAGCAGCCCGACACCACGAACCTCGCCCAGGCCGTATTGCGCGGACAACACCTGCAGCCGCTCGCCCAGATGTTCGCCGGTGGCGCGCACCCGGTCCAGGAAACCGTCGGCCAATACCGTTTGCATGACCGCCAGGCCGACGGCACACATCAGCGGATTGCCGTTGAAGGTGCCGCCCTGGTCGCCGTGGGCAAACACGCAGGCGGATTGCCGGGCCAGCAGCGCGCCGATGGGCACACCGCCGCCCAGGCCCTTGGCCAGCGTCATGATGTCGGGCTCGACGCCAAAATGCTGGTAGCCGAACAAGCGGCCCAGGCGGCCGATGCCGGTCTGCACCTCGTCGAAGATCAGCAGCAGCCCACGTGCATCACACAGCGCGCGCAGGCCTTGCAGAAAGGCCGGCGTTGCCGCATGTGCGCCGCTCTCGCCCTGCACCGGCTCGAGCATGATGGCCACCGTAGCCTTGCCGATCAAGGCCTGCACCGATGCGAGGTCGTTCAGCCGGGCCTTCGGAAAACCGGACACCTGGGGCGCGAACATGCTGTCCCATCCCGGCTTGCCGGAAGCGGACATGGTGGCCAGGCTGCGGCCGTGGAACGCGTCGCCGAAGGTGATGATCTCGTGGGCGCCGCCCTTGTGCAGCCGCCCCCATTTGCGCGCCAGCTTGATGGCGCCTTCGTTGGCCTCGGCGCCGCTGTTGGTGAAGAACACCTGGTCGAACACGCTGTGCCGGCACAACATGTCGGCCAGGGCGATCGCGGGCGCGTTGTAGAAGGCCGGGCTCGGCGTGAGCAGCAGGCCCGACTGCCGCGCCAGCGCCTCCCCGATGCAGGCCGGCGCATGGCCGAGCGTGTTCACCGCCCAGCCCTGCACGAAGTCGAGGTAACGCCGGCCGCGGTCGTCCCACAACCAGCTGCCTTCGCCGCGCAGAAAGACCTGCTCGGGCCGGGCGGTGATGTCCATCAACGAGGCGCGGGACGGCAGCGATGGGCTGGCCTGCGGCCGAAGGCCAGTATCCGGGTCGACCCAGGCGGCCATGGCGGGTGTGTCGATTGTCATGCTGCGTACTCCACGGGGTGAGAAACGTCCGGCTCGTGCGTTCGAGGTGCCAGGCCGAGCATCAATTCCAGGTTCTGCACGGCGGCGCCCGAGGCGCCCTTGCCCAGGTTGTCGAAGACAGCACTCAGCAGAATCTGCTCATGCGCGTCGCTGCCGAACACGGCCAGCTGCAGGTCGTTGCTGCCATTGAGCGCCTGGGGGTCCAGGCGCTCAATGGCGCCAGTCTGCGCGGCATAGAGCACCTGCACATGGTCTTGATCGCGGTAGTGTCGTGCGAGCACATCGCGCAGCGCCTGCGCCGTCATCGGCCGCTGCAACATGGACGCGTGCAGCGGGATGGTCAGCGCGATGCCTTGCCGGAAGCCGCCGTACGACGGCACGAAGAACGGTCGACCCCGCAGGCCGGCGTGTTGCCGGATCTCGGGCACGTGTTTGTGCTGCAGATCCAGGCCATAGACCTGGAACGGCAAGGCGCTTGCATCGGCACCCGGGCCTTCGTGCGCGGCAATACCCTCGCGCCCGCGCCCGGAGTAGCCGGACACGGCATGGATGCTCAGCGGCGCGTCGTTGCGCAGGCAGCCGGCCTCCACCAGCGGGCGCAGCAGCGCGATGGCGCCGGTCGGGTAACAACCCGGGTTGCTGACCCGCTTCGCCTGCGCAATACGATCGCCCTGCCCCGCCGCCATCTCGGGGAAACCATAGACCCAGTCGGCATGGGTACGGTGCGCCGACGAGGCGTCGATGACACGCACGCGCGGATTGCGGATGCCGGCCACCGCCTGGCGCGCGGCCTCGTCGGGCAGGCACAGCACCACCACGTCGCAATCGTTGCCGGCCTGCGCACGCGCGGCGGCGTCCTTGCGCAAGCCGTCCGGCAGGGTGACCAGGTCGATGTCCGGGCGCCCGGACAATCGCTCCCGAATCTTCAGACCGGTCGTGCCCTGGTCGCCGTCGATGAATACACGCGTGTTCATTGGAATGCTCCGGTAGTGATGCACGAAGCTTGCAGCCTGTTGCAAGATTGGTAAAGTTGAATGTCATGAACATGGCATTCACCCATTCTGAACAAGCATGCGAGAACTGAACCTCGATCAGCTGCGCACGCTGGTGACCATCGCCGAGCTCGGTTCGTTCGCCGCTGCGGCGCGCGCCTTGCACCTGGCAGCGCCGACCATCAGCCTGCATGTGGCCGAGCTGGAGTCGCGCCTGGGCGCGGCCTTGCTGCTGCGCCAGCGCCAGCGCGTGGTGCCCACCGGGGTGGGCCAGACGCTCGTCGATCGCGCCCGCCGCCTGCTGGTGGATGTGGATGCAACACTCGAAACCGTGGCCCGCCAGGTCGAGGGCCGTGCCGGTCGCGTGCGGCTGGGCGCCTCCACCGGTGCATTGGCCTGGCTGCTGCCGCCGGCACTCGAGACCATGGCGCGCGACCATCCCGGCATCGATGTCCAGGTGGCGGTGCTCACCTCGCAGGAGGCCTTGTCCCGCGTACAGGAAGGCACGCTCGACATCGGCCTGGTGGCGTTGCCGCAGGCAGCCGTCAAGGGCTTGCAGATCGTGCCCTGGCGCCGCGACCCGGTGATGGCCTTCATGCCGCGCGCATGGGCCGTGCCGCGCACGATCACGCCGGCCTGGCTCGCGGCCCGCCCGCTGATCCTCAACGACGCCAGCACGCGGCTGCACCGCCTGACCACCGAATGGTTCGCCGCCGCCGGCGAACAACCGCAACCGCGCATCGAACTGAACTACAACGACGCCATCAAGAGCCTGGTCGCAGCCGGTTATGGTGCCGCCTTGCTGCCACGCGAGGCCGGCGCGTCCGCGCTGGATACACGCATCGTGGCCTCGCCACTGACGCCGCGGCTGTGGCGTGCGCTGGGCCTCGCGTATCGGGCCGGCCCGCCGGAGCCCGCCACGCACTACATGCTCGAGGCGCTGGCGGCGATACGGCAGCGCTGAGCGCCGCGGCGCGGCAAGGCGCGGCGGCCTCCGGCTTGGGGTCATCGGCTGCCGGTATCATCTCGGCGTCCGAGTCCGAACCGCCAGGGCTGCGAAAGGTGATCGATGAACTATTCCGAGTCCAAGGAAAAAAGCGCGGAAATCCTGCGCGCCGTGATCGGCCTGATGGCCCCGCACGACGCGTCATTCAACCCGGTCACGTTTGCCGTGTGGTACGAACACGCGGCCGGCATCAACCCCGGGCTGTCGGATGCATTGAACGACGCGATCGCCCGCCACGGGCGATTGGGCAACGACGCCGTCCGGAAATTGTTCGACGCACACATCGCGCCGCCGGAACACCAGGTCATGAACCGGGTCGCCGAGAACTTCCACAAGGCCATGGCCGGCATGGTGGATTCCGCCACACGTACCGGCAATGACGCCGGCCGATTCGGGGAGCAGTTGTCACGGCTGGCGCTGGCCCTGGAGTCACCCGACACGGGCGACCTGTCTCCGCATATCGACCAGGCCCGCGAGAACGCGTCTGAAATGCGCCAGTCGGCTCAGGCGCTGGAACGCCAGGTGGCGCAAAGCCGAACGGAAATCGCCGCGTTGCAGGTCGAACTGGGCCGCGTGCGCCAGGAGGCCTTGTTGTGTCCGCTGACGCGGGTGCTCAACCGCAGGGGGTTCGACCTGACCTTGCAGGCCATGCTCGATGGTGCAGGCGGGGTCGCCGACTCGCATTGCCTGGTGATGCTGGACATCGATCATTTCAAGAAGGTCAACGACACCCACGGCCATGTCATGGGTGATCGGGTCATCCAGGCCATGGGCGAGGTCATGCGGGCCTGCGTTGCAGGCCAGAGCAGAACCTCCTTGGCGCGTTACGGCGGCGAGGAATTCGCCGTGCTGTTGCCCGACACCCCGATTCACGTCGCCAAGGATGTCGCCGAAAACATCCGTCAGCGGGTCAAGGCATTGAAAGTGCGCCACCGAAAGACGCAAGAGGTCGTGCTGACGTTCACGGTCTCGGCCGGCGTGGCCACGATTGCCCAAGGCGACAGGCCCGATACGCTGATCGCGCGCGCCGATTCCGCGCTCTACCAAAGCAAGCAGAACGGCCGAGACCGGGTGACCTGCGCCTGAGCGGTCGAGCATCGCCGAGGCCGGGTCGCCGGGGCATGGGTTCACAGCCTCGCTGGCGTTGTACGCTCCGGCGCGCCCGCTTCCACTCACACCAAGCCCAGCGCCCGCAACCGCGCCTGATCCAGATGGCGCCCCAGCGCCTGCACCGCCCCATCCGCATCCCGCCGCGCCAGCGCATCGAGGATCGCCAGGTGCTCCTGCAACGCCGGCGCCTGTGACGCGAAACGGGGCAACACGCCCAGGCGCGCCAGGCGGATGGTCTTGACGACCTTGTCGAATGCGGCCTGCGCCATGCTGTTGTCCAGCGACGCGATGACGGCTGTGTGCAGCATGTCGTCGGCGGCCATGCGCGCGCGGAAGGTCGGGCCGACGTCGCCCGCGCCCACGGCCTGCAGGTCGATCGCCTGTTCGGTGACGCGGCGGATCGCCTGCACTTGGTCCAGGCTGCACTGGGCTGCGTAGACGCGCATCGCGTGCAGTTCGATGATGGCGCGCAGTTCATAGGCGTCCTGCAGGTCCTTGGCGGAAATCTCGCGCACGAGCACGCCGCGCTGCGGGATCAGCGCGATCACGCCTTCGGCCTCGAGCCGCTTGAGCGCCTCGCGCACCGCGCTGATCGGCGAACCGGTCAGCGCGCACAACTCGCGTTGCGAAATCAGCCGACCGGGGCGCAGGTCTCCCCGGAACATGTGTTCCATGAACTTCTGGTAGGCGGCATCCCGCAGCACGGGCCGCGGCCGCCCCCCGGTGCCGCCGGCGGAAGATTCGTCTTCACCCGGTTCGGGCACGGTCAGATCGGTCACGCGCCACTCCCCGCGCGGCGGGCCGAGGCGATCAGGCCCGGCCGCATGAGGGACGCAGCCGCTGCCGCATGTCCGGCCACCACCCCCACCCACTCCACGGCCTGCGGGCGAGGGCCTCGCATCCCCTTGTCAGGTCGATTGCTCATCAGTCACCCGCTCCTTCCCTGCAACTTGAAATATCTGTTGACGCTAGCTTACACCGCCACTAGACTGCGACCTCTCAACTGAGATCTTAGATAAAACCTCAATCCACCAACAAATGGACGACCGCGATTTTCCTGGCGATTTCCGCCCCGAAGGAGCGGTCGGCCTGCGCAACCTGCAGAGCCGAGAGGCCCGCGCGCCAGCGCAACCCATTCACCACTCACCGGAACCCACGCAATGACCGCTGCCCTTCCCCTGACCATCCAGAAAGGCCTGGCGCTGCGCCGCCGCCTGGCCGCCGGCGACAAGCTGCTGGGCGCCTGGTCCACCTTGGGCTCGACCCACGTGGCGGCGCTGATGGCCCACGCCGGCTACGACTTCCTGCTCGTCGACCTCGAGCACGGCCAGGGCGGCATCGACACCGTTGCGGCGCAGGTGCAGGCGGTACTGGCCCTGCCCACCGCGATCGTCGTGCGTTGCCCCGATCACAGCGCCGCCACGCTCAAGCGGGTGCTGGACGCCGGTGCCAACGCGGTGCTGCTTCCCATGGTCGACACGGTGGAGCAGGCGCGCGCCATCGCCGCTGCCTGTCGCTACGCACCACAGGGCGTGCGCGGCGTGGCCATCGGCGCGATTCCCGCCAGCGACTATGGCTACCGGGCGGAATCGTATTTCGAGCATGCCAATGCGGCGACGACGGTCGTGGTCCAGATCGAGACCCCCGCCGCGGTGCAGGCTGTGGCCGCCATCGCCGACGTCGACGGCATCGACGGTTTCTTCATCGGCCCGAACGACCTGTCCGCCGCCATGGGTCTGTACCGGCGCTACGAGGACGGGCAGTTCGTGCAGGCCCTCGATCGGATCGAAACCGCGGCCAAGGCAGCCGGTCGCATCCTGGGCGCCCTGCCATACCCGCAACGCGGCTGGCAGCAACTGTTCGAGGCCGGGCACCAGCTGGTCCCCGCCACCAGCGACCAGATGCTGCTGCGCCAGGGCAGCCTGGCCCTGCTGGCCGAACACCGGAGGCCGGCATGAACGAGGCGGCGGTGCACACCAGCACGGGCTTCGAGACCCGCAACCCGGCACGGCCCGACGAGGTCGTCGCGCATTACCAGGCCGACAACGCCGCATCGATCGACGCGTGTATGGACCGCGCACGGGCCGCGCAGGCCGGCTGGGCCGGTACCCCGCTGGCCACGCGCGTGCACGCACTGGCCCGCTGGCTGGCGGCGATCGAACAGGACGTCGACACGGTTGCGCAGGCGATCACGCGCGAGCAGGGCAAACCCCTGGCCGAGTCCCGCGCCGAAACCGCCAAGGCGCTGCGCGAGGCCCGGGCCATGCTGGCCTTTGCCCAGGGCCACGGCGGCGACACGCTGGCGGCCAGCCGGGGCGGTTACCAGAACCTCACGCTGCGCCGCCCGCGCGGAGTCGTGCTGGCCATCGCACCGTGGAACTTCCCGGTACTCACGCCGATGCGCAAGCTGGTACCGGCGCTGGTGACCGGCAACGCGGTCGTGCTCAAGCCGTCCGAGGCCACGCCGATGGCGGCAGTCGTGCTGGCCAGGCTGGCGCAGGGCCTGCTGCCGCAGGGTGTGTTGCAGCTGGTGCACGGCGCCGGCGACGTCGCGGCCGCCCTGTGCAGCCACCCCGACGTTGCCGCCATCAGCTTCACCGGCTCGGTGACCACCGGCCGCAAGGTCGCGCAGGCCGCCGGTGCGGCGCTGGTGCCGGTGTCGCTCGAGCTCGGCGGCAAGAACGCGGCCTGGATCGACGAAGTCGCCGACCTGGAGCGCTGCCTGGACGCGATTCACGCTGCCGCATTCCAGTGCGCCGGGCAGCGCTGTACCGCCATCAGCCGGGTGCTGGCACCGCGCCACCGGCTCGACGAAGTCGTGCAGGGCCTGGCGCGACGCGCCGACGCGCTGCACCTGGGCGAGGGCGACGACCCGGACACGACACTGGGCCCTATCACGACGGCCGCCCAATGGAACAAGATCGATCAGCTCGTGCGCGCGGCGGTGGCCGCAGGCGCGCGGCTGGTGTGCGGCGGCACAGCCGCGACCGTCGAGGCGTGTCCGGGCGGACGCTTCTACACCCCGACCATCCTGGTCTGCGAAGACGCGGCCAACCCGGCCGTGCAGCAGGAAATCTTCGGGCCGGTGCTGGTCGTGCAGCCGTACACCGACACCGACGAGGCGGTGGCACTGCTCAACGGCGTGGCCTACGGCCTGACGTCCAGCCTGTTCAGCGACCGTTTCGCCGTCGTCATGCGGTATCTGGCCGAGGCGCAGACCGGCATGCTGCACGTGAACCATGGCACGGCGCCGGACGACCACATGCCCTTTGTCGGCGTCAAGGACTCCGGCCTGGGCACGGGTTCGGTGGGCCGCAGCACGCTGGACTTCTTCACCACGGAACACACCGCCTACCTCGCCGCCTGAACCCGCCAGCTACATGAAGATCACCGACATTCGTATCCACGCCTGCCGCCACGCACCCGAGCAGGAACACCAGCTCAAGGACGGCGGCCCGCTGGCGTTCGAGTTCCTGGCCATGCGTATCGGCACGGACACCGGCTTGCAGACCGAGACCTTCGGTTTCGCCGGCCGCAGTGCCATCGCCATGGGCGCGGTTGCCAACGAGGTGGTCAAGCCGTTTTTCCTCGGCCGCGACGCCTTGTACCGCGAGCGCAACTGGCACGATTTCCGCAGGTACAACCGGGCCTGGAACTTCGTGCCGCACTACAGCTTCGCGCCGTTCGACATCGCCTGCTGGCTGCTGGCAGCGCAACAGGCCGGCCAGCCGCTGTACAAGTACCTCGGCGGCTACCGCGACGCGGTGCCCATCTACGGCAGCTCGCTGACGCTGGCCACGCCGCAGGCTTATGCGGAAGAAGCGCTGGCGCTCAAGCGCAAGGGCTGGGCCGCCTACAAGCTGCATCCGCCGGCCGACTACGAGTTCGGCGTCGAGGCCCACCGCCTGTGCCGCGAGGCGGTGGGGCCGGACTTCAAGCTGATGAGCGACCCGGTGGGTTCGTACAGCTTCCACCAGAACCTGCGCTTCGGCCGCCTGCTCGAGGAGCTGGACTACTACTGGCTGGAGGAGTCGCTGTACGACGAGAACATCGGCGCGATCCGCGAACTGGCACGGGTGCTGGACATTCCCATCGTCGGCGGCGAGACCGCGGAGAACCATCCGAACGGCGTGGCGGAGATGGTCGCCACCCGGGCCGTGGACATCGTACGTGCCGACGCCTCCTGGAGCGGCGGCATCACCGGACTGATGAAGACGGCGCACCTGGCCGAGTCCTTCGCGATGAATTGCGAGATCCACACCGCCATCTACCACCCGCTGGAGCTGGTCAACCTGCACTGTGCAGCAGCGATGCGCAACACGGAGTTCTTCGAAGTGCTGGTGCCGCAGGATCGATTCGCGATCGGGCTTACGCATGCCATCGACATCCGCGACGGGCATGCCCACCTGCCGCAAGGCCCGGGCCTGGGCATCGCGCTGGACTGGGACTTCATCGACCGCTGCACCATCCAGGCCTGGGCCTGACACCATGACCGGAGCCAGCCGCCCCCATCCTGTTCACCACCGTTCAACGCGATGTCGTCTCCGGCCTGTCGGCCTGCGGCGTCAGGTCTTGCGCATATCCCCACCCACCACACAGAGGAGCCATCCATGAAAACCATCTCGCAACTGCTGGCGGCCTGCGTGCTCGCCGTGGCGGGCAGCACCGGCGCGCTGGCGCAGGGCTTTCCCGACAAGCCTGTCAAGGTCATCGTGCCGTTCAACCCGGGCGGCACCTCTGACACCATCATGCGCGCGCTGACGGGCAAGATGGGCGAGGTGCTGGGACAGCCGGTGATCATCGACAACAAGGCCGGCGCCGGTGGCGGCATCGGCGCCATGCAGCTCAAGCAGGCGGCGCCGGATGGCTACACGCTGCTGATCGCACCGATCGGCACCTACGCGATCGTGCCGGCGCTCAACAAGAGCATGCAGTTCGACCCGCTGCGCGACTTCGACCTGCTGACGATTCCGGTGCGCACGCCCAACGTGCTGGTCGTCTCGCCCAAGCTGCCGGTGAACTCCTTCGCCGAGCTGATCGCCCACATGAAGGCGCATCCGGGCAAGGTCAGCTTCGCGTCGTCCGGCGTGGGCACGACGGACCACCTGACGGCCGCGCTGATGTGGAAACACACGCAGACCAAGGGCGTGCACGTGGCCTTCAAGGGCGGCGCGCCCGCGCTGGCCGACCTGATCGCCGGCCATGTCGACGTGCTGATCACCAACTTCGGCAACGTCAGCACCTTCATCAAGTCGGGCAAGGTCAAGCCGCTGGCGGTGACCTCGCGCGAACGCGTGCCCGAGCTGCCGCAGGTGCCGACCTTCGTCGAGAGCGGCATCGGCGACTTCACCGTCTACGGCTGGCAAGGCATCGCCGGACCCAAGGGCATGCCCGTGGCCGTGCGGGAGAAGCTGCGCGCCGCGATCCTGGCCGCGCTCAACGAACCCAACGTCCGCAACCAGCTCGTGCCGCTGGGTTTCCAGATCCACGGCGGCACCAGCGAGGAGTTCGCACGCGATCTGGGAATCGAGATCGCGCGCTGGAGCGCCATCATCCAGTCAGAAGGCATCGCGCTCGAATAGGCTGCAAAGCGGCGCGGCGTTGCCCCGCACGCCCCACGCAACACGCGCAAGGCCCCGCGTCCGCTACACGAACGCCTGCAGAAACGCACGCGCCGCCGGCGACAGCGGATGCCCCTTGCGCTTGTAGACATAAAACGCGCGCTCGATCGAGGGCTCGACCAGCGGGATGAAGCGCAGCCGCAGGTCACGTCGCAGCGCACGGGCGTAGTCGGGCGCGGTGGTGACACCCAGGCCGTGCCCCACCAGGGCGAGCGCCGTCGGCAGGTGTTCGACGACGGTGGCATCCTCCTGGCGCTGCGTGCGGCCGTGTTGCCACAAGGCCTCCCGAATGTCCTGCTCGAAGGTGCTGGGGTAGTAGATCCACGGATCATCCCGCGCATCGCTCCAGGTGATGGATCGCTTGCGCGCGGCCCAGTGCGTGGACGAACAGACGAACGCGATGGCGATGCTGCGAAAGAAGCTGCGGTCCACGCCGGGGCCGGTCGGACGGTCCGGGCCGATGCCAAACTCAACCGCACCCCGTTCGACGGCCGCCGGAATGTCCTCCAGCGAGGTGTCCATGATCTGCACGGATATCTGCGGGTGCCGCGCAGTGAACGTCGCCAGCGCGGGCGGAACGAGGGTACACGCAAGCAGGCTCGGCGCACTGAAACGCAGCGATCCGCGCTGCATCTGCCGCACGTCCGACGCACTGACGGCAATACGCTCGAGGTCGTCGAGCATGCGCCGGGCGATGGGCACCAGTTGCTGCCCCATCACGGTCAACGAGATGCGTTTGGCCTCCCGGTTGAACAGCGCAAGGCCCACCTCGGACTCCAGTTGGCGGATCACCATGCTGACGGCAGACTGGCTCAGATGCAGGCGATGCGCAGCGCGTGTGAAGCTGCCCGCCTCGACTGCAGCAATAAAGGCGCGCAGCTGCCGAAGACTGATATGCATCAGCTGGTCTTATGGGTTCGTCAAAAAGTGGCGCTGGCATCCTAGCATGGCACGCTGCAGAATCGGCTCGATCCCGCAGATGGCAAGCCACGACACACATGCCCAGAATCACATTCGTCACCACGGACGGCCACCGCAAGAGCATCGACGTGCCCGAGGGCGAGACATTGATGCGTGCAGCGATCGACAACCAGGTCGACGCGATCCTGGGCGAGTGCGGCGGTGCGTGTTGCTGTGCAACCTGCCACGTCTATTTCGACGCCGAGTCGATGGCAAGGCTGCCACCCGTCAGCGACATGGAGTCGCAGTTGCTCGCCTTCACGGCGGCTGCGCGTCAACCCGGCAGCCGACTGGCCTGCCAGCTTGTCGCGGCCCGACAGTTCGACGGCCTGGTCGTTCAACTGCCGCCTACCCAGCTCTAGCCCGGCTCCGCCGGCACACACCAATCCGAAAGGCCCATGGACCATGCATCAACCCGACCGCACCCGATCCTTCCAGATCCATCCGGACGACGCCGCCTGGGAGCCGGCGGACTACAACATCACATGGCAGGACGGTCGCGAGTATGGCCGTTTCCGTCGCGTGTTGCGCCGCGACGCGCACGGCCTGACGGTCATCGCCCGCTTCGTGGCCCCACCGGGCAAGGCCTGGAAGATCATGGGGCGCGCGCCCGAACTCGGCGAAGAGGTCTACATCATGAAAGGTGCCTACTACGACACGCGCGGGCGCGTCGTGGCACCGGAAGGCAGCTTCATGTTCAACGCGCCGGGCGCGCTGCACGGCGGCATCTCGACGGACATGACCTTGTACCTGCACTGGTGCAGCGGCAAGCCGGACGAGATCGTCTCGGTCGATCTCATCGACTTCGAAGTGGGCGTCGGGGTCAAGACCTGACGATCAGCCGGATGCCGTCACAGCCCGAGCCGCTTCGACCGTTGATTGCGGCGTCCCGATTGCCCGGGCAGGTCGACGCCGTCCATGCGGCCGGCATGCGCCTGGTGCCGGCGGTCGCTGCGCGGCCTCAGCCCAGGCCGAAGAAACTCAGCAGGAACCCGACCACGACGATGAGACCCACGACATAGATGATGGTGTGCATGATGATGTTGCTCCCTGAATACGGACAGGCCATCGTAGGACGACGCGGTCTTGCCGCCTGCACGACGGCACGACGCATGCGTGTAGGACAGGGCCGGCTCAGCCGAGCAGGCAATGCCTGAACGGAGGCGCGAACGCATCGCGGCGGAACGTGGCGACCAGCCAGGCGTAGACGGGCAACCAGAACAGAAGGTGCGGCAGGCCCAGCAGGCGCAGATGACCCACCTGCTCATAGAGCCAGCTCATGGCCGCACCAGCCACGACGAAGCTGGCCAGGATGGCCACGGCCTCGAGCCGAACGCGCAGGCGGCCGTCGCGCCGGGTGAGCAGGAACAGCGCGGCCTGCAACGCGCGCACCGCAGCGGAAGGACCGACACACGGCCGCATGGCCCGGACGCGACAGCAGGATGGATAGTCTGAACGCACTATTGCGCTGACAGGACCAATGCGTGGACATTCAAACTGGCCCGGTCATCTTGACGCAAGCGTCCAACCCCCAGAATCACGAAATGCAATTCAACAGACTTTCCACCATCGCGTGTGCCGTTGCCGTGTCAGGCGCGGCACTGGTCATGCCGGCAACGGCGGCAACCGTTGAGGTCAACACCACCTTGAGCGTCTTCGACATCGTACCCACCGACGACTGGACCGGCGCCGCGGAGGGCTCGCCGCCCTTCAGCCCGTTCAGCGTGGAGCTGGAGGCGGGCGACACCTTCGAGTTCACGATCAGTTTTCTGCAGGGCCAGCAGCTGACGATCGACAACCTCAGCTTCATCTGGGCCTTTTCCTACGCAGACACAGTCTCGGACGCCACCGGAACCGGCAGCCTCGCGCTGCTCGACGCCAACGGAGACGCACTGCTTACCTCGAACGTCATCACGGGTACCGAGGGAAGCATTCATTTCGGCCAGCAGTTCAGCGACTCGGATTTCGACAATCTGCCGGACTCCGTGACCTTCAGCGGACTGCGTTACGCAGGCACCCTGGAGGCCTACTCCGACCCGGTCGTGATCAGCCGCACCTACGCGTCACCCGCATTCCTCTTCACGGCCGACAGCTTCGTTGCCAGCGTCCCGGAGCCGGAAACCATTGCCATGCTGATCGCCGGCCTGGGCGTCGTCGGGGCGGTGGCGCGGCGACGCCGCAAGGCCGAAATCTCCTGAGGCTTTCATGGCGTCGCGTCGAATGGTGCCGGCGTCTCGCATTGCCGGTGTGGTGTACTCTGGGGCCGGATAACCCAGGACGTCCACCATCCGCCGATGGCGACGGTTGAGCCACGTCCACCATGACGAGCCAGGCTCGGAAAGACCGACAGACCATGACGACATCCCCGGTGACCCGCGCCGATCCTGCGG